>CALWLD010000017.1 GCA_944381435.1 uncultured Clostridia bacterium | reverse complement strand
TGGCCCGTTGGTCAAGCGGTTAAGACGTGGCCCTTTCACGGCTAAAACAGGGGTTCGATTCCCCTACGGGTCATTTATTTATTAAATTAAATAAAAATTTCTGGTGATGATGCGTTTAGGGGAAACACCCGTTCCCATACCGAACACGATGGTTAAGACCTAAACGGCTGATGATACTTGGTGGGGGACCGCCTGGGAAAGTAAGTGGTTGCCAGATTTAACGGGGTGTAGCGTAGCTTGGCTAGCGCGCCTGATTTGGGATCAGGAGGTCGCAGGTTCGAATCCTGTCACCCCGATTTTAACTTAATATGGATCAGTAGCTCAGTTGGATAGAGCAACGGCCTTCTAAGCCGTGGGTCGGGGGTTCGAATCCCTCCTGGTTCATCTTTTGCTAACATATGGTGGGTATGGCGCAGTTGGTTAGCGCGCCAGATTGTGGCTCTGGAGGTCACGGGTTCGAATCCCGTTATCCACCCTTAAAATTAAATAATGCGGGTCACTAGCTCAGTTGGTAGAGCACTGGACTTTTAATCCAGGTGTCCCGGGTTCGAGCCCCGGGTGACTCATAGTATAAAGCAGGTGTATAACCTGCTTTTTTGTTATTTATATAATTAAGATATGACTTAATATTTTAGAAAAAAATCATAAATATTTAGGAATATATGTTATTGAACACAAAGTATTTAATAAATTTATTTATTAATAGAAAATATAAAAAATTAAAAGTTTATCAACGGTTAAAATGCTGTAAAAATAAAATTTAATGGTTACGACATAAATAATATACTATTTATCATAAAACTTATTAAATATATATTATATAACTTTTTAAATAACTAAAATTATAATATCAAAAGAATTGCGTTTCAATATATAAGAAAGAAATTAATTTTATAATAATTAACACTGTTAAAAATATAAATAATTGTAAAAACATATAAATTAAATTATTTAGTAATATTTTGAAATAATGAAAAGTATTTAAATATTTGATAACAAGTTTAACAAATTTAAGAGGCATAATAGTTATGTATATAAAAAATTATATAAAAATTATTTATAAAAAAATAAATAAAATATTTTTATAAATATATATATTTTAAATTTATGTTTTTTTAATAATCTTATAATCTATTTATTTATATATCTTAATATTTATTATGTTTAAATATATTTTACAAATAAAGTATACAATTAGTTTATTTAAATATTATATATTTTATGGTATAATATTTAAGTCAAATTTTTTAAAAGGAGGTTAAAATTTAAAATAAATAAAATATAAAGCGCCTGAACTATTTTTATGGTTGACGAGGAAGAAGGTTATCGAATTTTCGGCGGATACTTCTCGCCCTATAGCATAAGGGACGTAGGCTTTTTACAAAATTAAAAAGTTATGACAAGCTTTTTATACAAAATAAAAGCAATATGCTAAATAAATACTCTATAAAGCTAATGAGTAAGTTTTTGGTAAACTGATAGCTTAATAGAGTTGTATCCAATTACTTATTTATTATTCTTTATAGATAGATATAAGGAGAATTATTATGTGTGGAATAGTTGGATATATAGGAAATAAGGATACAAAAAATATATTATTAGATGGTTTAAAAAAGCTAGAATACAGAGGATATGACTCTTCTGGTATAGCTATATTAGATAGTGAAATAAATATAGTTAAAGAAAAAGGTAAGATAGTAAACCTAGAAAATAAGCTAAAACTAGAAAATATACAAGGTAATATAGGTATAGGACATACTAGATGGGCTACTCACGGTGAACCTAATGAAATAAATAGCCACCCCCATTTTTCTAGTGATAAAAAAATAGCAGTTGTACATAACGGTATTATAGAAAATTATTTAGAACTTAAAGAAAAACTACAAAATAAAGGCTATAAATTTATTTCAGATACAGATACAGAGGTTGTTGCTCATTTATATCATAGCTATTATACAGACGATATGCTAGATGCTTTATGTAAAGTTTTAAGAGATATTAAAGGCTCTTATGCTTTATGTATAATGTGTAGTGAGCATAAAGATAAATTTATAGTTGCAAGAAAAGATAGCCCTCTTATTATAGGTATAGGTAGCGATGAAAACTTTGTAGCATCAGACATACCTGCTATATTAGAACATACTAAAGAATATTATTTTTTAGATGATATGGAAATGGCTATTATAACAAAAGATAACATTAATATATTTGATAGAGATAAAAATTTAATAAAAAAAGAAGTTTTTAAAGTTGATTTTGATATATCTTTAGCACAAAAGAATGGATATGATTATTTTATGCTAAAAGAAATTTTTGAGCAACCCCTTTGTATCAAAAAATGTATTAATGCTAAAATTTTAGATAATGATATATTTTTTGAAAAATTTTCTATTACCAATGAACAAATAAAAGATATTAATAATATACATATAGTTGCTTGTGGCAGTGCTTATCACGCAGGTATGGTTGGAAAACATATTATAGAAAAGATGTGCAGAATACCTGTAAATTTAGATATAGCATCAGAATTTAGATATAAAAATCCTATATTAAATAAAAATGACATATGCATTATTATTAGTCAATCGGGAGAAACAGCAGATACACTAGCTGCTCTTAAGCTAGCTAGAGAAAAAGGAATTAAAATAATATCTATCGTAAATGTTGTAGGTAGCTCTATAGCTAGAGAAAGTAACGATGTTTTATATACATTGGCAGGACCAGAGATAGCTGTTGCTACAACGAAAGGATATTCTACACAGCTAGCTATGCTATATATGATAGCTTTAAAATTTGGGTACATTAGATGTAATATAAATGAAAGCACATATAAAGATTATATAAAAGAGCTACAATCTATGGAAAAATACATTAAAAATTGTTTAAGCTTAGAAGATAGAATAAAAACCATAGCAAATAAATATTATAACATAGAAAATGCATTTATTATAGGAAGAGGGTTAGACTATAGTGCTTCCCTGGAGGCATCTTTAAAGCTTAAAGAAATATCTTATATACATAGTGAGGCTTACGCTGCAGGAGAGCTAAAGCACGGTAGCATTGCATTGATAGAAGATAATACTGTTGTTTTTGGTATCTTAACACAAGATGACTTGTTAGAAAAAGCTGTTTCTAACTTAAAAGAGGTTAAAGCACGTGGTGCTAGGTTGGTTATCATAGCTAAAGAAGGCTATGAAAGCTTAAGAGATATAGCAGATGACATAGTTTTTATACCTAATATAAAAGAAGAATTTATGGCTTCTTTATCTGTTATACCTATGCAGTTATTATCTTATTATGTTGCTATAAACCGTGGTTGTGATGTGGATATGCCTAGAAACTTGGCAAAATCTGTTACTGTAGAATAATCAAAAAAGATTGTCGACAAAGTCGACAATCTTTTTTGTAATTTTTAAATTTTTTGTTTTAAGGCAAGGCTATCAATACTTTACCCCTCAAAAAAATCTATGCGGGGAGTTCCCCACACCCCCGTGAGCTATCACTCATATTTTTTAATTAGTACTTAGATTTTATTTTGTCTACAACCTTTTATGGTTATATATTTTTATTTTAAAACACTTGATAATTTTTATTTAAAAATGTATAATAAAATAAAAAAAATAGGTGATAATATGAAAGAATATATAATAGCTATAGATGCAATGGGAGGAGATAACGCTCCAGAGGCTATTGTGCAAGGCTCTATAGATGCTATTAATGCTAATAAAAATATAAAGCTTATATTGGTAGGCAAAGAAGACGATATCAATAACCAGCTTAAAAAATATCAATACAACAAAGAACAAATAGAAATACAAAATGCAACACAGGTGATAGAAACTACAGAAAGCCCTACATCTGCTATCAGAGAAAAGAAAGATTCTTCTATAGTTGTTGGCTTAAAGCTTTTAAAGGAGGGCAAGGCTAGTGCTTTTGTATCTGCTGGTAGCACAGGAGCTTTGCTTACAGGGGCAACTGTTATTATAAAGCGTATAAAAGGTGTAGAAAGGCCTGCCCTTGCTACATTAATCCCAAATTCTAACAATGGATATACATTTTTAATAGATTCTGGGGCTAATATGGACTGTAAGCCTTCTTATTTACCTAACTTTGCTAAAATGGGCAAAATATATATGGAGAATATAATGAACATTAAAAACCCAAAGGTAGCTATTGTAAATGTAGGTTCTGAAAAAGAAAAAGGTGATAGCTTTACAAAAGAAGCTTTTGAGCTTTTAGAGCAAACAAAAGGTATAAACTTTATAGGTAATATAGAAGGTAGAGAAATACCAGCAGGTGATGCAGATGTTGTTGTTTGCGATGGTTTTGTAGGCAATGTTATATTAAAGCTATCTGAAGGCATTGTAAAAACATTTTCTTCTATTGTAAAAACAGAGATAAAATCTAAATTTTTATATTCTTTAGGTGGGTTATTATCTAAAGGAGCTTTTAATAACATTAAGAAAAAATTTGATTATGCCGAGGTTGGAGGAGCTCCATTTTTAGGGCTTAAATCTTTAGTTGTTAAGGCACACGGTAGCTCTAACGCTAAAGCTATAACAAGTGCTATCAACCAATGTTACAAATTTATAGATACAGATATTGCAAATAAGATAGAAAATGCAATTTTAGAAGAAGAAAATTAATAAAAAAATAAAAATTTTAAAAAAAACACTTGTAAAATTTAATTTTATCTAGTATATTTATATGTGTTAAAATATATAAGGAGGAAAACGTTATGGTATTTGAAAAAGTTAGAGAAATTATTGCAGAGCAAATGAGCATTTCTGAAGATGAAATCACTTTAGAAACTACTTTTGCTGATGATTTAGGTGCAGACTCTTTAGACTTATTCCAAATTATATCTGATTTAGAAGATAGCTTTGGCATTGAGTTCCAAAACGAAGATGCAGAAAAAATCAAAACAGTTGGCGATGCAGTAAATTATATAGAAGCTGCAAAGTAATTGTTAAATTTTAAGTGGGCTATACCTTTTGGTTAAGCTCACTTTTTAATAATATAAAAACTTATACAATAAAATATTGAAAGAATAGATTTTTGTTAAATACAAATAATAATATATATTTATTTGTTTTTAAGAAAGATTTATTATAGGTGAATGAAATGGAATTAAAAATAGACTATAATTTTAAAAATAAAAAGCTATTACAAACTGCCTTAACCCATACATCTTTTAGCCACGAAAAAAAGGACACAATAGAAAATAATGAAAGGTTAGAATTTTTAGGAGATGCCGTTTTAGAGCTTGTTATAAGCAGGCATATCTTTACAAGATATAGCGAGCTATCAGAAGGAGAGCTTACAAAGCTTAGAGCAAGCATAGTTTGCGAAAGCTCTTTATCTAAAAAAGCAAGAGAGATAGGCATAGGACAAAACATAAGGCTTGGAAAAGGGGAAGAGCTTACAGGAGGAAGAGGAAGAGATTCTATCCTTGCTGATGCTTTTGAGGCTATCATAGGAGCTATATATATAGATTCTAACGATATATTAAAAGCTGAAGATTTTATATTATCTAAAATGGAAAATATTATAACAGAAAAAAGAAAAACTTTTGAAATGAACGATTGTAAAACATATTTACAAGAGATAATACAAAGAGATAGTACAGAGCCTATAAAATATGAAATAATTAACGAAGAAGGCCCTGCTCACGATAAGATATTTACAGTTAGAGTTAGCCATAACGATAAAGAGCTTGGCATAGGCAGAGGGAAAAGCAAAAAAGATGCAGAGCAAGAGGCTGCTTTTAAAGCTATAAAAATGTTAGAAAACTTGGCATAGGCTTATTTTAAATAATATGTATACTAGAGGTTGTAGAGAAAATCTATAACCTTTTTACAATTATTAAAGTTTTTTATTTAAAGCAAGGGTTTTTATATTTTCTATCCCTCAACCTGTGTTTTCTTTAAAAACAATTAGCCAAATAGATTACCCTTATATTTTAGTTTTGTTATGTAGTATAACACTTGTTATATATAATATTTTTTGATATAATACTTTTTGAGGTGAATGGGTATGTTAGTTTTTTCAATAGAAGATGATAATGTTAAAATTTTTATGCAAAAGCTTTTAAAAGAAGAAGCCTTTGATAAGCTAGAAGTTAGAAACATAGCTTTAGAAACTATAGTTAAATATGAAATTTTAGGTAATATAAACAAAGATTATTTACAAGAAGATGAAAACAGGTATTTTGTAAAATGGAAAGAGCTAAAACCTTATATTGTAAGCCTTATAAAAGGTAACATAAAGCCTAAGCTTTTTAAGATAGTTTTTTCTTTAGACGATAACACTGTAAACAGCCTTTGCGACAATGCAAATGCTATGTTTTTAAACATTATGTATCAAAACGATATAATAACAGGCACAACAGGGACAAGCCAAAAGGCTTTTTCTCTGGATAAAAAAGAAGATAAAATATTAGAAGATATAATTTTAAGGTTTTTTCAAAAAAATAACATAAAAATAAAAGTTGAAAATTAGCAAGGGTTATCCTTGCTTTTTATAAAATTAGGAGGATAATATGGAAAAAGGATATTTACAAGTTTATACAGGTAATGGCAAAGGCAAGACAACTTGTATGTTAGGTTTAACTTTAAGAGCATCTGGAGCAGGCAAAAAAATATATATAGGGCAATTTATGAAAGATGATGAATATAGCGAAATAAAAGCTATAAGGGAGTTTTTACCTAACGTAACAGTGGAGCAATATGGAACAGGCAAAGGCTTTGCTAAAAAAGGAGCTTTAAAAGATTATGACATAGCTTGTGGTAACAATGGTTATGACAGGGCTATAGAAATTTTAAAACAAAATGAATATGACATTTATATTTTTGATGAGATAAACGTGGCAGTTTATATGGAGATTTTAACACAGGAGCAAATACATAGCTTAATAGATATAAAACCAGAGGAGGCAGAGCTTATCCTAACAGGTAGGTATGCCCTTGATAGCGTTATAGAAAGAGCAGATTTAGTTACAGAAATGAAAGAAATAAAACATTATTATAAAAAAGGTGTTATGGCTCGTGTTGGTATAGAAAAATAGAGGCTTTTATGATAGATTACAAATTTGTTTTTGATTTAGATTCTACCATAACAAAAGATGAGATTTTACCTGTTATAGCTAAAGAGATAGGGTTATATGATGAAATAGCTAGCCTAACTAAAGATGCTATAAACGGTAAAGAAGATTTTTATAAAAATTTTACAAATAGAATAAACATATTAAAAAATATACCAATATCCACAGTATATAATGCTGTAGAAAAAATTGACTTAAACACATATATAGAAAAATTTATATTAGAAAATAAAGAAAAATGCTATATTTTAACAAACAATTTAGATATAATAATAAAGCCGATTTTAAAAAGGCTTAATATGGAAAAAAGGTATTTTTCCTCTGTTGGTATACAAGATAAGGGCAAAATTTTAGGTATAGATAAAATAATAGATAAAAAATATATAGCTAACAAGTTTAAATTTAATTTTGTAGCTATAGGAGATGGTTACAACGATATAGATATGCTAAAAATAGCAGATATTGGCATAGCTTTTGGTGGGAGCAGAAACATACCTTATAAAGTTAAAGAGGCTTCAGATTATATTTTTTATAATGATAAAGAGCTATATATTTTTTTAAATAAATTAAAAGGTAGGTAAATATGGTTTTTAAATATGCTATAATAATAGGCTTTTTAATAGATTGTATATTGGGTGACCCACAAAACCCATTACACCCCATAAGGTTTTTAGGTTATATAAACAACCTAGGGATAAGGCTATATGATAAGCTTAACATAAAAAAGCCTAAAATACAGTTTATATATGGTATGTTAATGAATGTTTTTATATTATCATTTGTGTTTTTTATATTTTTAGGCTTGGTTAATATTTTTTATAAAATAAACTTTTATTTAGGTGTTGTTTTTGAAATTATAATGAGCTATTTTATAATAGCCCCTAAATGTTTATATACAGAGAGTATGAAAGTTTTTAAAGCTCTTAAAAATAATGACATAGAAAAAGCAAGGCTTTATTTATCTTACATAGTAGGAAGAGATACTAAAAGCTTAAAAGAAGAAAAAATAATAAAAGCAACTATAGAAACTATTGCAGAAAATTTATCAGATGGTGTTATTGCACCTTTAATATTTTTAGCTATAGGTGGTGTGCCTTTAGGTATGGTTTATAAAGCCGTTAATACGCTAGATTCTATGGTTGGATATAAAAACGAAAAATTTATGTATTTTGGAAAGTTTTCTGCTAGGCTAGATGATGTTTTTAACTTTATTCCTGCTAGGATATCTGCTATGTTAATGATAATAGCAACATTTATTTTAAGGCTTAATGTAAAAAATGCTATAAAAATTTATATAAGAGATAGATACAACCATCTAAGCCCAAACTCTGCTCATACAGAGGCTGTTTGTGCTGGTGCTTTAGGTTTACAGCTAGGAGGAGCAAGCACTTATAAAGGGAAGGTTGTAGAAAAAAAGACAATAGGTGATAACATAAAAAATGCAAGAATAAATGATATATTGCTTGCAAACAAGCTTATGTATGTATCTACAATAATTTTAATTATTATTTTATTAATATTGTTTTTAATAGCTTATTAGCTATTAAAACATATGGAGTTAGTTATGTATAAATACGAACACGGTGGTAACGAAATTTTTAAAAATAAAAATATAATAGATTTTTCTGCTAACATAAATCCGTTAGGCTTAAGAGAAAATAGCTTTAATGTTTTAAAAAAGGCAATGGATAAAAGCACATTTTATCCAGATAACTTTTCTACAGATTTAAGACTTGCTATAGAAAATTACGAAGGGGTAAACAAAGATTATATATTTTGTAGTAACGGTGCATCAGATATAATTTTTAGAATGGTTAATTATTTAAAGCCTAAAAAAGCTTTAATATTAGCACCTACATTTGCAGATTATGAAAGAGCCTTAAAAACAGTAGATTGCAAAATATATAGGCATATTTTGCTAGAAGAAAATGATTTTAACCTAAAAGAAGATATATTAAATGTTATAGAAAAAGAAAACTTTGACATAATATTTTTATGTAACCCTAACAACCCAACAGGGCAACTTATAGAAAATACATTAATAGAAAAAATTTTAAAAATTACAAAAGGCTATGTTTTTATAGATGAATGTTTTATAGATTTTATAAAAGATAATGATAAATATACAAGTAAAAACCTAATAGATAAATATAAAAATTTAGTTATTTTAAAAGCTTTTACAAAGATATTTGCCCTTGCAGGCTTTAGGCTTGGATATTTATTAACATCTAATTTAAAAGTTATAGAAAATTTATATTTTTATGGGGCAGACTGGCCAGTTTCTATATTTGCACAAGAAATGGGCATACATTGTGTTACAGACTGTGATGATTATTTACAAGAAAGCTTAAATTACATAAAAATAGAAAAAGATAAAATAATAAATAGCTTAAAATCTTTAAATTTTAAAATAATAGGGAGCAATGCAAACTATATATTTTTTAAAGGCTTTAAAGATTTTGATAAAATTTTATACGATAAATATAACATTTGTATAAGAAATTGCAATAACTATACAGGGCTTACAGAGGGTTATTTTAGGATAGGTGTTTATAAAAAAGAACAAAACGAAAAGTTAATAAATGCAATAAAAGAAATAAAAAAGGAGATATTATGATAGATAAAAATTTAAAAGGTAAAAAATTTGTAGCATCTTATAGCGGAGGTAAAGATAGTATGCTATCTATATACAGAGCTATAAAAGCAGGGCTTGAGCCTTTAGCTTTAATTATAACTTATAACAAAGATAGAAATTTATCTTGGTTTCACGGTGTGCCTAAAGGTGTTTTAGACAGCGTTTCTAAATCTTTAAATATACCTGTTTGGCTTATAGAAACATCAGGAGAAGAATATACAAAAAATTTTGAAAAAGCTCTTACAAAAGCAAAAAATGAAGGGGCAGAGGTTTGTATATTTGGAGATATAGATTTAGAAGGGCATTTAAAATGGTGTAGCGAAAGATGTGAAAATGTAGGGCTTTTACCTTGCTTTCCTCTTTGGCAAGAAGATAGAAAAAAGCTTGTTTATGAATTTTTAGATAGCGGTTTTACATCTACATTTACAGTTATAAACACAAAAATGTTAAACGATAAATTTTTAGGGCTTACAATGACAAAAGAAATTTGTGAGGAAATAGAAAAAGAGGGGGCAGATATATGTGGAGAAAATGGAGAATACCATACCTTTGTATCTGACGGACCTCTTTTTAAAGAAAAAGTAAAATTTAAGCTAGGTGATAAAATAGAAAATGATGGTTATTCTATTTTACCTATTTTAGAGCTTTAAAAGAAAAAGTTTAAAGGTACAAAAACTAAAGCTATAAGCAATAGTATGGCTAAAAGACCATATATAATGCCAAGGGTTATTTTAGAATATTTGCTTACTTTTTGTTTAGCTAAATAATATGAGATTATAAATAAAATAACCCCTATTGTTGGACCTGCGTTTTTAAATAATATAAAATTTAAATTACCTTGTCTTGTATGGGTGTATAATGTGATAACATTAAATATGACTAAAACAAAGGCTATCTTATCGCTATATTTATTGATAAAGTTTTTCATAAAACCACCCCTTTTTACACATTATATAGCATAGTTAATTAAAGTAAATAATATTTACACATTTTAGAATATTAAAACATAAAAGGTGCCATAATTAAAGGTAAAATAAAGACTGTTACTAAATATAAATATATAACACCAAGGGCTACCCTAGAATAAATAGTATCTGTTCTTTTAGCTAAAAAATAACAAATTACAAATATAGAGGCAGTTATAATGCCATTTAAGTTTTTAAATAAATAGCTATATAATGTGCCGTATTTTGTATGAAAGGTATTTACAGCAAGATTAAAAACAGCCAATACAAAGGCTATTTTATCGCTATATTTATCCACAAAGCTTTTCATAAAACCACTCCTTTTTATACATTATATAGTAATATTTAGTTAAAGTAAATATAGAAAAGGATACAAACATATGTTATAATTAAATTAAAATATTTTTAGGAGGCATAAAGATGAACATACCAAAAGATGCTTATATGTTGCTTAGCTTTATAAACACAAAGCTTAGAGATGATTTTGAAAGCCTAGATAGCTTTTGTGATAGCTATAACGTAGATAAAAAAGAAATAGAAGAAAAGCTTAAAAACATAGGCTATAAATATATAAATACAGAAAATCAATTTAAGGCTTAAGGTGTAATATGATTAGTTTTATAAAAGGTGATATTGAAATATTAAAAGAAGGGTTAATAATAATAGAAAATAACGGCATTGGCTATAAAATAAATGTATCGGAAAATTTATATGCTTATTTATGTAAAAACAGAAAGGATATAAAGCTATACACATATATGAACGTTAAAGAAGGAGATATATCTTTATACGGCTTTTTAGATTTAGAAGAGCTTAGCCTTTTTGAAAGGCTTATAACTGTATCTGGCGTTGGGCCTAAAGGAGCTATAGCTCTTTTAAGCGTTATGAGCGTTAGAGAGATAATATCTGCCATTATAACATCAGATATAAAGGCTTTATCTAGCGGGCAAGGGATAGGTAAAAAAATAGCCCAAAGGATAGCCCTAGAGCTTAAAGACAAGGTTGATATAGAAGAAGCTATAAATATGGACATAGATATGCAAACAGTAGATAGCATAGAAGAAGACGGTGCAACTAAAGAAACCCTAGAGGCTTTAGTTGCTCTTGGCTTTACAAAGCAAGAAATATTAAAAGCTATTAGTAGCATTGATGATAAAAACATACCAGTAGATAAAATGATAAGCTTATGCCTTAAAAAGTTATCTAAATAGGAGTTGATTAACATAAAAGATAGAATAATAACATCAGATTTTAAAGAAGAAGATGTTTTGATAGAAACAAAGCTACGCCCTCAAAGTATAGATACATATATAGGACAAGAAAAGGTTAAAGAAACTTTAAAAGTTTATATAAAAGCTGCTAAAATGAGAAACGAACCTTTAGACCACGTTTTGTTATATGGTCATCCAGGGCTTGGAAAAACAACCTTATCAAACATTATAGCAAACGAGATGGGGGTTAATATAAAAACAACATCAGGGCCTGCTATAGAGCGTGCAGGAGATATGGCTGCTATATTAAATTCTTTAAACGAAGGGGATATTTTATTTATAGACGAAATACATAGGCTTAACAGAACTATAGAAGAGGTGCTATATCCTGCTATGGAAGATTTTTCCCTTGATATAATGATAGGTAAAGGGCCTAGCAGTAAAAGCATAAGGGTAGATTTGCCTAAGTTTACCTTAATAGGTGCAACAACAAGGATAGGGCTTCTTACAAACCCTTTAAGAGATAGATTTGGGGTTATAAGCCGTTTAGAAATGTATAACCCTAAAGATTTAATGCATATAATAAAACGCTCGGCAGGTGTTTTAGGGGTTGAGATAGAAGAAGAAGGGGCTTTAGAGATTGCAAGGCGTTCTCGTGGCACACCTAGGATAGCTAACAGGCTTTTAAAAAGGGTAAGAGATTTTGCACAGGTTAGATACGACGGTAACATAACAAAGCTTGTTGCCGATGAAACCTTAAACCTTTTAGATGTAGATAAGCTAGGGCTTGATAACATTGACCAAAAAATACTTAAAACTATTATAGAAAAATTTTCAGGAGGCCCTGTTGGTCTTGATAACCTAGCCGTATCTATAGGGGAAGAAAGTGATACCATAGAAGAAGTATATGAACCTTACCTTATACAGCTAGGGTTTATAAAAAGAACACCTCGCGGTAGAGAAATAACAGACATAGGTTACAAACATTTTGGAATAGATTTTTAAAATTTAGAATACTTTTTTTTAAGTTGTTCGTATAATAATATAGTTAAAGTTTAGGAGGGTAAGACTATGAAAAAGAAAATAGCAATAATAATAGGTGTTATAGTAGTAGGGGTAGCAGGCGTTGGAGTTGTTACATCTATGAACAAGCCTAAAGCAGAAAATATGCTTATTTCAGCAGAGGTAACACCAGCTACAACACAAACAATGGTAACTACAATAGATGCAGATGGTACAGTTGCTTTTAGAGATAAAATATCTGTATATGCTAAAAATACAGGAAAAGTAAGCAACATACCTGTAAACGAAGGGGATAGCGTAAACCAAGGGGACGTACTTATAAATTATGACAAATCTGCCCTTGAAACTTTAGAAAGACAGCTAGCAGATGCAAAGCTTTCTTTAAAATCTGCTAATTTAGCTTTAGAAGGGCTTATGCTACCAACAGATGAAAGCCAGCTAAAACAACTAGAGGCACAAATTAGCCAATCTGAAAAAGCTATATTAGATTTAGAAAACAACCTTGTACAGCTAGATAAAGATATAGCAAAGGCTCAGTCCGATTTAGACGGTGCTAATGTGTTATATTCTCAAGGAGCCATATCTCAAACAGAATACAACAATTTTCAAACAGCACTTACAAACTTACAAAACCAAAAAACAAGCTCACAAAACAGCCTAGATGCTACTAAAAAACAGCTAGAGGCAAACAAAGCTCAATATGATAGTGCTAAAGATAAAAACAGCGATGCTAGTATGAAAAACAAGATAGATAGCCAAAAGGTAATGGTTGAGCAAGCACAGCTTAGAGTAAACCAACTTACAGAAGATATAAGAGATTTTGAAACAGCTACAACATCTCCTATAACAGGTACTTTAATAAAAGTTTATGTAACAGATGGTGAAGCTGTTGCAGAAGGTAAAATTGTAGCAGAAGTTGGAAACTTAAACGATTTAGTAATAGAAGCATACATACCAGAATACGATATGGACGGCCTAGCAGTTGGGCAAGAGGTACTTATAAAAAGCGATACAACAGATGAAGAGCTTAAAGGGCAAGTTACAAAAATATATCCTGTTGCAGAGCTTAACAAAGAAAACAAAAATGTTGTAAAAGTTGAAGTTTCTATACCTCAAAATTCTCCTTTAAAAGCAGGTTATTCTGCCGATTTAACCATTACAACAAAAGTAGATGATAACGCTTTAGTTATACCTATTATGTCTTATATGAGCGAAAAGGTAGACGGTAAAAACTCTGAATATGTTTTTGTTGTTAAAGAAGATGGAACTTTAGAAAAAAGAAATGTAAAAATAAAAAATATTAAAAACTCTGTTGCATCTGTAGAAGGGCTTACAGAAGGTGAAAAGGTTGTTTCTTCTCCTACAGAGGCTATGACAGATGGTATGAAAATTAACCCTGTAGACCAAACAACACAACAAGCCCCTGTTAAGTAAGGAGGGTTAATATGAGCATAATAGAAATAAAAGATGTAAAAAAAGTATATAAAAACGGCAAGATAGAGGTTGAAGCTTTAAAAGGAATAAATTTTAGCGTTGAAAAAGGCGAGTTTGTTTCTATAATGGGTTCATCTGGTTGCGGTAAATCTACAATGATGAATATACTAGGTTGCCTAGATACATTAACATCAGGGCAGTACATATTAGACGGAGAAGATGTTAGCAAAATACCAAGCAAAAAACTTGCTTTTGTAAGAAACAAAAAGATAGGCTTTGTTTTTCAATCTTTTAACTTGTTACCAAAGCTATCTGCCTTACAAAATGTAGAGCTACCTATGGTTTATGCAGGTATAGGAAAAGAAGAAAGAAGAAAAAAGGCTCTTCATTCTTTAGATATAGTAGGGCTTTTAGGAAGAGAACATCATAAGCCTAACGAAATGTCTGGTGGGCAAAGGCAAAGGGTTGCCATAGCAAGAAGCCTTGTAAACGACCCAGCTATAATACTTGCCGATGAGCCTACAGGTAACCTAGATTCTAAATCTACTTTTGAGATTATAGAAATATTTCAAAAGCTTAATAACAACGGTGTAACAATAGTTATGGTTACCCACGAGCCTGATGTTGCTGAATATACAAAAAGGATAATACGATTTAAAGATGGTATAGTTTTAGAAGATTATTTAAACGAAAACCAAAAGATTGTAGGTGAGGAATAATGAATATTATAGAAAATTTTAAATCTGCAATATTTAATATTTTTTCTAGCAAAATGAGAACCTTCCTTACAACACTAGGTATTATCATAGGTATAACAGCAGTTATTATGATAACAGCTATAGGTAAAGGCTTTAAAGATGATATGGAAAAGCAACTAGGTGATGTTAATAAAGGGATTGCAAGCTTTTTTGCCACTAGCCTAGCTAAAGAAAATGAAAAATTTAACAAAAAAGATTTAGAAAACATAAGAAATTTAGATAAGGTTTTATACGCAGTGCCAGAATATGGCTCTAACGTTACAGTGGATTTAAGAGACCCATCACAGTATAAAAGCTGTAATTTATTAGGTACAGATGAAGACCAAGTTGGCTTTTCTAACTTAAAGCTTAAATACGGAAGGTTTATAAACGATAAAGATGCACAGGCAAAATCTAAAGTTTGCGTTATAGACAATAAATTTGCAAAACTTTTATTTGGTAGAGAAGATGTTGTGGGAGAAAAAATAACTGCTAAAACTGTAACAGGACAAGAAAAAACAATAGAGCTAGAGGTTATAGGGATATATGAAATAGATTATGACGTTACCCCTCAAATATATCTACCTATAGAAACCCTAAAAAATGCTTTAGCAGATGATACAGATACATTTAACACAATATCTGTTAAGATTTCTGATACTAAAACATTTAATGAAACAAAAAGGTTAATTTTAAAAACTATAGTTTCAAACCATAACAGCAGTGAAGATGTATATTCACATAATGCTACTTTTGATATGGCAAACTCTGCTTTAGCCACAATACAAATTTTTACTACCTTTGTAGGTATTGTAGCATCAATATCTCTTCTTGTAGGTGGGGTTGGCGTTATGAACATAATGCTTGTAACCGTTACAGAAAGAACAAAAGAGATAGGTATACGAAAATCTTTAGGTGCTACTAACAGAAACATAAAATCCCAGTTTTTAATAGAGGCTGTAACCGTATCTTTATTAGGAGGGGCTTTAGGCATAACATTTGGCTATATAGGTAGCTTTATAGTTGGTTTAGTAATAAAAATGTTAGGTTCTACTATTGTGCCTTCTGTATCAATCCCTGTTGTTATAGGAGCTGTTATAATATCTACAATTATAGGTGTTGTTTTTGGGGTTTACCCTGCAGGTAAGGCTGCAAAGCTAGACCCTATAGAAGCACTTAGATATGAATAAAAGGAGCGTGATTATATGAGTATTTTTGAAAACATATCTGCTGCTATATCTAGTGTTTTTTCTAACAAAATGCGAACTTTCCTTACAATGCTTGGTATTATAATAGGTGTTTCTTCTGTTATAACTATAACTGCTATCGGTAAGGGCTTTGAAAAAAGCATTGCTACCTCCTTTGAAATATTAAATTCTAAAGCTATGCAAATTATTGTAAACTGGGGAGCAGATTTAAGTGCTAAAGACAAAATATTTAACGAAGATGTGGAAAAGGTAAAAGAGCACCCTAATGTTAAATATGCATCTGGATATGTTAACTTTAGTGCAACAGTTGATGTTAAAAACCCTAATGAAAAAGGAACATTATCTGGGTTTGGCTCAAACCTAGAATTTGCTAAAATGCAACAAAACTTTTTCCAACTAAAATACGGCAGGCTTTTTACAGAGCAAGAAAACAACTCTGCAGCGAAAGTTTGCCTTATAGATGAAAAAATAGCTTTTGATATTTTTGGAAGAAAAGATGTTGTAGATGAAGAAATAAACTTAACTATAAAAGGCAAAGAATATACCTTTAAAGTTGTAGGTGTTACAGATGGAAAAAACGTTGACCTTATGGGAAATATAATGCCTATACCTATAAACACTGCCCTTGAAATATTTGATACAAATGAAGTTGATATGCTTTATGTTGAAGCAGAAGATACTACAAATTTAAAAAGAACGCAAAACGAGGTTATAAGGATATTAGCAGCTAGCCATAACACAACAGATGATAAATATTTAGCTATGTCTAATATGGAGGCTGTTGATATGGTAAACAAAGTTTTAAAAATGTTTACATTGTTTATTAGCTTTGTAGCTGGTATATCTCTTCTTGTAGGTGGTATTGGCGTTATGAACATAATGCTTGTAACCGTTACAGAAAGAACAAGGGAAATAGGCATACGTAAATCTTTAGGGGCTACAGATAACAATATAAAAACACAGTTTTTGATAGAATCTATGGTTATATGTGCCTTAGGTGGTATTTTTGGTATAATAATAGGGTATGGCATTGGAAGCTACCTAGGCAATATGCTTAATGTGTTTTTTGAGGCAAACGTAGGTATGGAAATGCACCCTCCTGTTTTATCTATGCCTGTTGCTATAGGCTCTGTAATTGTATCTACAATAGTTGGTGTTGTTTTTGGGGTTTACCCTGCAGGTAAGGCTGCAAAGCTAGACCCTATAGAAGCACTTAGATATGAATAAATTTAATTAGGGTAAAGACAAAGTATTTACCCAAGGTTGTAGGTAAAAGCCTACAGCCTTTTTTCATTTAATTAATAAAATATAGTAAAATTTAACAAAAATGGATATGATTTATTGTTTAACTTGACAAAAAAATATATAGTGATATAATTATAATAATTTTTAATTTATTAGAGGTAAATGGTGAGGTGGTAAAGTGGTTTTAATAGAAAATCTTGTTAAAACATATAACCAAGGGCAAAACGAAGTTAATGCCTTAAAAGGCATAGATTTACACATAGATAAAGGGGAAATTTTTGGCATAATAGGGCTTAGCGGTGCTGGAAAAAGCTCTCTTGTTAGGTGCTTAAACCTTTTGGAAACCCCAACAAGCGGTAATATAAAAATAGACGATAAAGATATGATAAAGCTATCTAAAAAAGAGCTTAGAGAGGCAAGAAAAAAGATAGGTATGGTTTTTCAACATTTCAACCTTTTATCTAACTCTACTATTTATGAAAACATAGCTTTTCCTATGCGTATAGACAACAAGCCTAAAGATTACATAGATAAAAGGGTAAAAGAGCTTTTAGAGCTTGTAGGGCTTTTAGATAAAAAAGATATGTACCCTTCTATGTTATCTGGTGGACAAAAGCAAAGGGTTGGCATAGCAAGAGCCATAGCAAACAACCCAAGCATTGTTATTTGCGATGAGGCTACAAGTGCTTTAGACCCAGAAACTACAAAATCTATATTAAGCCTTTTAAAAGATATAAACAAAAAGCTAGGTATTACAATTATCATAATAACTCACGAAATGGACGTTATAAAGCATATTTGTAACAGGGTTGCCATATTAGAAGAAGGAAAGATTGCAGAATGTGGCCTTGTATCAGATGTATTTGTAAAGCCTAAAACAAAGATTGCAAGAAGCTTTTTTGATTCTGTAGATGTTAAGCTAGATAATGATGTTTATAAAAAGGCTTTAGATGGCAAGGGAGTTGTTATAAAAGGTATATTCATAGGAGAAACATCAACAGCTCCTTACATATCTAAAATGATAACAAAATACAATGTAGAGGCATCTATCTTACTTGGAAACATACAACATTTAGATGATACATTAATAGGTACCCTTGTTATAAAAATAACAGGTGAAGATGATAACATACAAAGTGCTATAAAATATTTACAAGAAAACAATGTTTTAGTAGAGGAGGTAAACTATGAATCTTAGTCCAGAATATTTAGAACAGCTAAAAAAGATAGTATTGCCTGCTTTTAACGATACTTTATATATGGTGTTTTTATCTAGCCTATTTTCTGTTATAATAGGTATATTTATAGGGATTATTTTATATGTAACAGATAAAGATAATATATTAGAAAATAAATTTATAAATAGTGTTTTAGGCATAATAGTTAATATAGGAAGAAGTGTACCTTTTGTCATACTTATGATAGCAGTTTTTCCTTTATCTAAATTTATTGTAGGTACAACTTTAGGCTCTAAAGCATCTGTAGTTCCTCTTACGGTAGCAGCTATACCTTTTGTTGCAAGAATGATAGAAGCTTGTTTAAAAGAGATAGATAAAGGTGTTATAGAGGCATCTATATCTATGGGGGCTAGTGAATGGCAAATAATATTAAAAGTGCTAATTCCAGAAAGCATTTCTTCTATTATTTCTACCATTACAACTACTGTTATTAGCATAATAGGTTATTCTGCAATGGCAGGTACTATAGGTGGCGGTGGGCTTGGTAGCATAGCTATCACCTATGGTTATCAAAGATATAGAACAGATATATTAATAATAAGCGTTATAATAATGGTTATTTTGGTACAGATAGTTCAAACTATAGGTAATATATTAAGCAAAAAATTAAATAAGAAATAAACTTAAATTTAAGTTTATAATATATTAAAATTTTATTTTTATATATAAATTTATATATAAAAATAAATAAAAAAGAAATGAGGAATGTTTTATGAAAAAATTTTTAACAACACTTTTACTTACAACAGGTATTTTTGCACTTACTGCTTGCTCTAGTGGAACAGGTGCTACAAACGGCACAGAAGAAAGCACTGAAGCTAATGGAGATAGCCAAGCAAAAACGGAAATAACTGTAGGTGCTACAAGCGTACCCCACGCAGAAATATTAAATCAAATAGTAGAAGATTTAGCACAAGAAGGTATTACATTAAATGTACAAGAATTTTCAGAATACACAGTGCTAAACCCTAGCTTATCATCAGGAGAGATAGATGCAAACTTTTTCCAACATACATCTTATCTAAATAACTATATAGAAGAAACAGGAGATAAATTAGTATCTGTAGGTCCTGTTCATACAGAGCCTATGGGAATATATTCTAAAACAGCTACATCTTTAGATGAGCTTGCTGATGGTGATAAAATAGCTATACCTAACGATGCTACAAACGGTGCAAGAGCTTTACTTTTATTAGAAAGTAACGGTATTATTAAGTTAAAAGAAGGTGTTGGTGATAAAGCTACTATCTTTGATATAGAAGAAAATAGCAAAAACCTTGAAATAATAGAAATGGACGCAGCAACATTACCTCGTACATTAGATGATGTTAAAATGGCAGTTATAAATACAAACTATGCTTTAGAGGCAGGTTTTAACCCTATGGAAGATGCTTTAGCTATAGAAGGTAGCGATTCTCCTTTTGCTAACATATTAGTTGTAAAAGAAGGGGACGAAACAAAACCAGAAATACAAGCTTTATATGAAGCTTTAACAAGTGATAAAGTTAAAACTTATATAGAAGAAAACTATAAAGGTGCTGTAGTACCAGCATTTTAAGAATTGTAAAATATATACAAAAACAATGTAAATTTTAAAAATAATATTGTTTAAAAATTATATTGACTAATAATATATAATATGATATCATAATAGCGTAATCAGTTGATGGTGATTACGCTATTATGTAGTTTAAAAATTGAAAAAGGCAAACTTATCGAAAGATAAGGACGCAAAGCCACAGGTCTAAGTGTTTACATAAGACGGCTGGGTTACCAAAGTTGAATTATATAAAATATATTGTGTGTTTTATATTATTGTTTATTTAGTTCTGTTTGGTAGCCATACAGGGCTTTTTTATATATTTTAACTACTTTCTGTTGTTGGGAATTTTAATTAAATATTATACTAATATATTATATTTGGGGTTATAATATATTAAGTGTTGTGAAAAAAAGGGTTTGTTAATCGGGCGTTTAAATAGGTGCTATTTAAACATAAAAAAGGTGTAGATTTTCTACACCTTTTTTATGTTTAAAATTATTTATTTTAATAACTTAAGTCTTCCCCGTTACTTTCAATAACTTTTTTATACCAATAGAAAGATTTTTTCTTTGTACGTTTTAAGGTTCCGTTACCCTCGTTATCTCTATCTACATATATAAAGCCATAACGTTTTTTCATTTCGCCTGTTCCTGCACTTACAAGGTCGATAGGTGTCCACATTGTATAACCCATTAAGTCTACACCATCAATAGTTACAGCATCTTTCATAGCTTTTATATGCTCACTAAGATATTCTATTCTATAATCGTCTTCAACATATCCTTCTTCATTTGGTATATCAACCGCTCCTAAGCCGTTTTCCACTACAAAAAGAGGCTTTTGATATCTATCATATATTTGATTTAATGTAATTCTAAAACCAAGAGGGTCGATAGCCCAGCCCCATTGGCTATATTGTAAATAAGGATTTTTTACAGATTTAAAAATATTACCACTTATAATATCATCTTCAGACATATTTTTTGCAGCACATCTGCTGTTATAATAAGAAAATGATATAAAATCAACTGTATTATTTTTTAATATATCATCATCAAGTTCATCTTTAACAATATTTATGCCCATTCTTTCCATTTCTTTTAAAGCATAAGAAGGATAATAACCTCTTGATTGAACATCTATAAAGAAATAACTTTCTCTATCCATTTTTAAAGCTTCTAAAACATCTTCTGGTTTACAAGTATATGGATAAGCACTACCTGCAGCAAACATACAACCAACTTTGTTTTCTTTATCTATGCTATGAGCAAGTTTTGTTGCCATAGCACTTGCCACAAGCTCGTGATGGGCTGCTTGATATTTAATTTGCTTTTGGTTTTCGCCTTCTTCAAAGCATATACCTGCCCCCATAAAAGGAGCTTCTAAAATCATATTTATTTCATTAAATGTAAGCCAATATTTTACAAGACCTTTGTATCTTTTAAATATTGTTTCACAATAATGCATATAAAAATCTATCATTTTTCTATTACGCCAGCCACCGTATTCTTTTATAAGGTGCATAGGGCAATCAAAATGAGTTATTGTTACAAGGGGCTCTATGTTATACATTTTACAAGTTTTAAAAACATCTTCGTAAAAAGCTAGCCCTTTTTCATTAGGCTCTTTTTCATCACCATTAGGAAAAATTCTTGACCAAGCAAGGCTCATTCTATAAACTTTAAAGCCCATTTCTGCAAAAAGCTTTATATCATCTTTATAATGATGATACATATCTATTGCTTTATGGGAAGGGTAAAAATGATTTTCATCACATTCATACATTTTCATTTTTCCTGTTATAACCTTAGTTCTATCTTCTCCTGTTGGGCATACATCAACGTTAGCAAGCCCTCTGCCGTCTTCATCAAAGCCACCTTCACATTGGTTTGCAGCTGTTGCACCGCCCCAAAGAAAATCTTTTTTAAAAGCCATAAATAACACCCCTTTTATTTTAATACAGTTAATAATTTTTCTTCAAAATCTATATTTTCTTTATTTTCAGCTACTATATCAAGGTAGTTATTAGTGTTTGCTATAATAACTGGTGTTTCTAGGCAAAAGCCTTTGCTTTTTATAAAATCAATATCAAACTCTATAAGTAACTGCCCTTTTTTTATAGTATCACCTTGCTTTACAAAGGCTTTAAAGCCTTCACCTTCAAGCTGTACAGTGTTAATACCAACGTGTATTAATATTTCTATACCCTCATTTGATGTTATTCCTAGTGCGTGAAGGGTAGGGAAAAGGCTTGTAACTGTTCCATCTATTGGAGCAACAACTTTTCCTTCAGTAGGTACTACAGCAACCCCCTTACCAAGTATGCCAGATGCAAAAGTATCATCTTGTACTTTGCTTAGCTCTAATAAATTACCTTTTAAAGGGCTATGTATAGTTGTATTTGATAAAAGAGTTTTATCTTCTGTTTCGCTAGTATTTTCTTTTTCATTAGTATTTTCTTTTTCGTTAATATTTTCTACTTTTTTGTCTTTATAAAATACCATAGTTGCAATAAATGCTATTACCATTGTTATGACAATACCTGAAATAGCTACTATAAGATTATCCATAGAACCATCTGGTGCTATCATATTAGGAAGTTCAAATACACCCATTCCACCCATTATAAATTTTCTAAAGTTAAAGTAGCCATAAAAAGCACCACCAATTCCACCTGTTATACAGCTTATTATAAAAGGTTTTTTAAGCGGTAATAAAATACCATATATAGCTGGCTCTGTTACTCCAAATATTCCTGAAATAAAGTTAGGAAGGCACATTTCTTTTAAAGATTTATCTTTTGTTTTAAAAAATATTGCTAATACAACAGCAGATGTTGCAAATGTACAAGCGAAAAATGGCATCATTACGTTGTCATAGCCTAGTGTAACAATGTTATTTATGTATACAGGGATAAAGCCCCAATGTAAACCAAATATTACTAAAACTTGCCAAGTAAGACCAACAATGGCACCTGCTAACGTAGGAGAGAAATCTCTTACTGAAAGAATAGCTTGTGAAATTATTGTTGAACCAAAAGTTGTTATAGGTCCAATTAATATAAACCCTATAGGTAACGCTATAATAAGTGTTAGCATAGGAACAAAGAAAAACTTTACAAGGTCTGGAACTATTTTGTTAAATAATTTTTCACACTTAGATGCAAAATAAGTAACAAATATTACAGGTATAACAGTAGATGTGTAATCCATAGCTATTACAGGTATGCCAAAAAAGTCTATATATACTGGAGAAGCAAACATTGTATTTTCAAAAATAGTATATAACGGTTCTACAGTATTTGATAGGCTACTTGATTGTATAGCTGGGTAACACATTATAGCACCTATTGCCAAGCCAATCATAGGTTTAAGGTTAAATTTTTTGGCAGATGTAAACCCTAAAAATAAAGGTAAAAACATAAACATTGCATCGCCTATAGCATTTAAAACCATATATCCACCGCTTTCGGCACTATATAAGCCTAATGCTACAAAAAGAGTATTAAGCCCTTTAACCATACCACAGGCAGCCATTATACCAAGGATTGGTTGGAAAATACCAGAGATTGTATCAATAAATCTATTAAATAAATTACCTTTGTTTTCGTTGGTATCTTGGTTATCATTAGTATTTTCTACATTTATTAAAGGCAAAACATCTGCATATACATCTTGCACATTGTTGCCAATTACAACCTGATATTGTCCACCGCTTTTCATAACGGTAACAACACCGCTCATATTTTTGATAATATCATCATTTGCCTTTGATTCATCTTTAAGCTTAAACCTAAGCCTTGTTATACAGTGGGTAAGACTTATTATGTTGTCTTTACCACCTATATTTTTTACTATGTCTTTTGCTAAATTTTCAAATTTTCCCATTTTATTTTCCTCCAAGTTTATTTGATATGAAGGTCAAGCCAACTTAATGTAACTATCCTTATAAAATGTTAATAAATAATAAATAATAAAACTATCCTCCTTTCAAATAAAATATTTATATAAAATGTATCATTTAGATACTTTTATAATCTGTGTTATGTGTATTGTAAGATAAAGTATTTCTTCATTAGTTAAAGTATAGTTATATTTTTTAAATATAAAATCTGATATTTTTAATACACATTTGTAAGAATCTATATATTTATCTTTTACTATATCAAGCAATCCATCAATATCTTGATTTATATGCGTTTTTTCATTAAAAAGCCTTTCGGCAAAAAATTTAAGATGTGTTATAAATCTATAATAGTAAACCGAGGTTGTATCTAGGTTTGTTGCAAATGTAATTGTTACTATCTTTTCTATCTCTTGCATAAGCTCTGTAATTTCTTTTACAGATTTTTTATGCAAATCTAGCTGAGAATTTACTATGTGAAGGGAAATAAAGCCTGCCTCATCTTCTGATAAAGAAACCCCAAATTTTTTGTTAATAACATCAAGGGCATAAAGCCCAACCTCAAACTCGCTTTTATAAAATTTCTTTATATCCCAAAGCATAACATTTTTAACTTCTATACCTTTTTTAAACCTTTCAACAGCCATATAAACGTGGTCGCATATAGATATTATTACATTTTCGTTTATACTGTTATCAATTTGTTTTTTGGCATATGTTACAATATCTGCTGCAAAATCAATAAATTCTATTGGGGTATTAACAGCAAGTTCTTGAAGGAGTCTATTCATTTTAGGGTCTGTAAGTGAAAATACTTTTTCGATTTTGCTTTCATCAACAACATTTTCTTCTTGCATTTTAAAGCCAATGCCACAGCCCATAAGTATTTTCTCATTTCCATTTTCGTCTTGTGCTATTACAACATTATTGTTAAGACGTTTTTTAAAAATCATAGCATTTCTCCCTCCATCAAAATAAAAAAACCTGTTATATTAAAAAAACGACAGTAAAATAAAGCTAAATATCGTTAATTTAAAATATAACAGGTCAAGCTTGTTTTAAACAATAACTATCCTATGAATTTATTATATTATATTATATATAAAATATGTTGTCAATACATTTTAAGGCGATTTTTATAAAATTTAATAATAAGTTTAGTTATTATTAAAAAATTTAACTATACTATAAATTGATAATTTTAAATACTTTTATTATATATAGTTAATAGATATTTACATTATAATGTTATATTTGTATATTTATTATATAATATAAATATACAATAAAATTTGCTATATAATGTAAAATTTTATAATATATAAAAGAGGTGATATTTATGAATAATTATATTTTAATAGGAAATCCTGTAAAGCATAGCATATCTCCTATTATACATAACACATTTTTTGACAAAATGAACATAGGTAATAAAAATTATGGTACATATTTAATAGAAAATTTAAGCAAAAAAAATATAGATTTATTTTTTAGCAATAAAATACTAGGGATAAACGTAACTGTGCCTTATAAAATTGATATAATGAAGTATTTATATAAAATAGATGATAAGGCTAAAATGATAGGTGCTGTTAACACTTTAAAATATAGCGAAAAAGGATATATAGGCTATAACACAGATATAGATGGCATAGAAGATAGCCTTTTTTTAAACAATGTAAATATTAAAGATAAAACAGTTTTAATATTAGGGGCAGGGGGTAGCGGATATACTGCTAGCTTTATGTGCCTTAAAAATGAAGCTAAAAAAATAATTATAGCAAACAGAACTTTAGAAAATGCAAACAAGCTAAAAGAACATATATTAATCTATTATAAAGAGGCTGTTATAAACGTAATTAGCTTAGAAGAAACAGATAATATAAAAGAGGTAGATATTGTTATAAACACAACAACGTTAGGTTTTGGTGAAAATATAGAAAAAACACCTATAAATGACATATTTTTAAAAAACAACAATATAGAGTTTATACTAGATATTATTTACACACCTTTTGAAACAAAGCTTTTAAAAATGGCTAAAGAAAACAATATTAAGTGCACAAATGGATTTGATATGTTAATATATCAAGCTTTAAAAGCACAAGAAATATGGCAAGATATAATATTAGAAAAAGATTTTAAGATAGCTTTTAAAGATGAAATGTATAAAAAATATTTATCTTTAGTTTAGAGGTTAAAAACAAACAATTTTTAACTATAAATTAAGTTAATATTTAACATATTTTATTCATATTTATTTATAGTTTTAAGTTGCATTGATTATAATAAATATTGAACACGCCTTGCTTTAATGCTATAATATACGAAAATATATTTTTCAGGAGGGCAAATGATGGGAAAATATTTTGGTACAGATGGTGTTAGAGGTGTTGCTAATATTGAGCTTACACCAGAGCTTGCTTACAAGATAGGAAGAGCAGGCGCTTACGTTTTAAATAAAGAAAACCACCATAAGCCTACAATAATAGTTGGTATGGATACACGCATATCAGGGGATATGTTAGAAGCAAGCTTAATATCTGGTATGTGTTCTGTTGGTGCTAAGGTTATATCTTTAGGTATTATACCAACCCCTGCTGTTGCATATCTTGTTAGAAAATATAATGCAGATGCAGGTGTTATGATTAGTGCTAGCCATAACCCTTTTCAAGATAATGGTATAAAATTTTTTAACAACAAAGGATTTAAGCTTAGCGATAACATAGAAGAAGAAATAGAAGATTATATAGATAATAAATATGATGAAATACCTTATGTAGAAGGTAGTGAGCTTGGATATAAAGAAACTAAAGAAGAAGCTATAGAAGATTATGTGGCCTTTTTAAAATCTACTATAGATGTAAATTTTGAAGGGTTAGATGTTACCATAGATTGTGCAAACGGTGCAACATATCAGGTAGCCCCTATATTATTTGAAGAGCTAAAGGCTAACGCAAATGTTATTTTTAGAGAGCCAAACGGCATAAACATTAATGACAACTGTGGCTCTACCCATTTAGAAAATTTATGTAAACAAGTTTTAGCTAATAAATCTAGCATTGGGATAGCTTTTGATGGTGATGGAGATAGATGCCTTGTTGTAGATGAAAACGGAGCTATTGTAGATGGTGATGAAATAATGGCTATATGCGGAAATTATCTTAAAGAGGAAGGCAAGCTAAAAGATAACACTATTGTTGCTACTATTATGAGTAATTTAGGGCTTTTTATAATGGGCGAAAACAACAATATTAATATTTTAAAAACAAAAGTAGGAGATAGGTATGTTTTAGAAGAGATGCTTCTAAAAAACCTTAATTTTGGTGGAGAACAGTCTGGACATATTATTTATTTAGATTATAACACTACAGGGGACGGCATACTTACTGCTATTAAGCTTTTAGAAGTTATGAAAAAAACAGGCAAAAAACTATCAGAGCTTAAACAGGTTATAAAAGTTTTACCTCAAGCTCTTGTTAATGCTAAAGTTAATAACAAAAATAAATATAACTATCTTGAAAATGAAGATATTAAAAAAGCTATAGATGATTTAGAAAAAATGTTTGAAGGCAATGGACGTGTCTTGATAAGGCCTTCTGGTACAGAGCCTTTAGTGCGTGTTATGATAGAAGGGGACAACCAAGAAGTACTTGAAACAGAGGCTAAAAAGCTAGCTAACCTTATAGAAGAAAAATTAAATAACTAAAATAGGGAGAAGATTTTGTCTTCACCCTATGAGATTGTCGACAAAGTCGACAATCTTTTTATATTTATTTATAATTTTAAGTGTTTTAGTTTTAAGCCAAGGGGTTCGTTTTTTATCTAAACACGCCCGTTTACGGGGAGTACCCCGTACCCCCTTGAGCTTCGCTCATTTTTTTCATATTTATGCTATTAATTTTATAAAATTTATTTTGTCTACAGTCTGAATAGGGTGAAGATTTTGTCTTCACCCTATTTTATAAATTTTTGTATATAATATTTACGAAAAATGAATAAAATAAAATATATTACAAAATAAGTAAAATATACATAATCATAGTTTGATAAATTATATTTAATAATATAAATTATAATTAATGTTAAGTTGTTTATTATTGCTAGAAAATATAAAGTTTTAGTTATTTTATAATCTACATAATAATTACATAAGCTTTTATAATGTAAATAACAGAGAAAGCCAAATATAAAATTGATTAGTACGAAAAATAGAAATACAATACCTTCAAGTCCTAAATTTTTATTTATATTTAAAAATTCTAAACAGACAATACTTGTTAAAAAATCAAAAACTATCCATACAAAGCCTAAATGTCTTGTTAATACAAAAAAATCATTCATAAATAATTTACCTTAAGCTTAATTTCTTAAGCTCTATAATTTCATCTCTTAAAATAGATGCTTGTTCAAACATTAAATCTGCAGCATATTTTTTCATTTCTTTTTCTTTTTTAGCTATAAGCTCTAAAAGCTCTTTAGCGTTCATAGATTCTGGGTCTTTGTCTAATTTTTTAGATTTTTTGTTAGGTGCGACACTTTCTGTAGCTTTTATTATTTCGTGTACCTTTTTAGTTATAGTTTTAGGGACAATGCCGTGAAGATGGTTATATTCTTCTTGTAGGTTTCTTCTTCTGTTTGTTTCAGAGATGGCTTTTTCCATAGAATCTGTAATTTTATCGGCATACATTATAACTCTACCGTTAGCATTTCTTGCAGCTCGTCCTATTGTTTGTATAAGAGAAGTTTCGGAGCGTAAAAAGCCTTCCTTATCGGCATCTATAATAGCTACTAAGGATACTTCTGGTATATCAAGGCCTTCTCTTAAAAGGTTTATGCCTATTAAAACATCAAAAACATTAAGCCTTAAATCTCTAATAATTTCTAAACGCTCTAGGGTATCTATGTCTGAATGTAAATATCTTGTTTTTATCCCTGTTTCTTTTAAATATATAGTTAAATCTTCTGCCATTTTTTTGGTTAAGGTTGTAACTAAAACTTTTTCGTTTTTTTCTATAGTCTTGTTTATTTCACCTATAAGGTTATCTATTTGGTTTTTAACAGGGCGTATGAAAATTTCTGGGTCTAAAAGCCCTGTTGGTCTTATTATTTGTTCAACTGTATTTTCTGTATGCTCTTTTTCATATTTATTAGGCGTTGCAGATACAAAGAGCATTTGGTTTATTTTTTCTTCAAATTCTTCAAATTTAAGAGGTCTATTATCTAAAGCTGAAGGCAACCTAAAGCCATATTCTACAAGGGTTGTTTTTCTTGATTTATCTCCTTCATACATACCTCTAATCTGTGGTATTGTAACGTGAGACTCGTCTACTATCATAAGAAAATCATCAGGGAAATAATCTATAAGGGTATGAGGTGTTGAGCCTGCCTCTCTTCCCGATAAATGCCTAGAATAGTTTTCTATGCCTGAGCAAAAGCCCATTTCAAGCATCATTTCTATGTCATAGTTTGTGCGTTGCTCAAGCCTTTGAGCCTCTAGGAGCTTTTCTTCTTTTCTAAATTTTTCAAGCTGTTCTTCAAGCTCTTTTTTAATGCGTTTTACTGCCTCTAAAAGCTTTTCTTTGCTAGTTACATAATGAGATGCAGGGAATATTGTTATATGGTTTCTAAAGCCTAAAACCTCACCTGTTAAAGAATCTATCTCTGCTATCCTATCTATTTCATCACCAAAAAATTCTACCCTAAAGGCCACATTTGAAGAACCAGCAGGAAAAATTTCTAAAATATCTCCTCTAACACGAAAAGTACCACGGATAAAGTTTAAATCGTTTCTGTTGTACTGTATTTCAATAAGCTTTTTTAAAACGCTATCTCTGTCTTTTTCCATACCTGTACGAAGAGAAACAACCATTTCGTTGTAATCTATAGGGTCGCCTAAGCCGTATATGCAAGATACGCTTGCAACTATTATAACATCGCGACGTTCAAACAAAGCAGCTGTTGCCGAGTGGCGTAGCTTGTCTATTTCATCATTAACAGAGGAATCTTTTTCTATAAAAGTATCTGATGATGGAACATAAGCCTCTGGTTGATAATAGTCATAGTAGCTTACAAAATATTCTACGGAATTTTCAGGGAAAAACTCTTTAAATTCGTTATATAGCTGTGCAGCTAAGGTTTTGTTATGAGCTAAAATAAGGGTAGGGCGGTTTAGCTTTTCTATTATGTTTGCCATTGTAAAAGTTTTCCCTGAACCTGTAACGCCAAGCAGGGTTTGAAACTTCTTACCATTTATAAAGCCTGTAGATAAATTTTCTATTGCCTGTGGCTGGTCGCCTGTTGGCTTAAACTTTGACACAACCTTAAATGGTTTTTCTATTTTATCCATAATAACCTCCTTATTTTTTCTTTACATTTTTAGAATTAAATATTTTTAAATCTAGCTTTTTAGGGTTTATTTTTTTTAGAATTTTTGCTGTATATAAAGCATCGTTTAAAGCATCGTGAAAATCCTCTTTTATAGGTAGCTCTAAAAGCTCTATAGCTGTTTTAAGCCCTATACAGCCACCTTTGCTATATTTTAAATGCTTTGTTGCTAAATTTTGTACATCTATATATTTTAAAATTAAATTAGATTTTAACATATCATAATAAGATAAATTTCTATAAAGGGCTTTTAAATCTCCGCTACCCCATATACAAAATATATGTTCTTCATTACCTAAAAACTTTTCAAAATCTTTATATGCATTTTTAAACGAAGGCTTATCTTCTAAAAAATCTTCAGTAAGACCTGTTATATCTTTTACATAAGGGTGTATTTTTTTATAAAGGTTTGGTCTTATATAAAGATTTATTTTATCCATTATTTTAAAATTTTTGTCTAGTTTTACTGCTCCTATTTGTATTATCTCAAACCTGCAAGAAGGTATAAGCAGTATAGTTTTGTTATTTTCAAAGTCATAAGCTTGGTTAAATTCTAAGTCTAAAACTATATAAGACATAAAAACCTCCTATTTAGATATATTTTATATTTATAACAACTTAAATATGAAATATTTATAGTCAACTTAAATATTTTATATTTATAACAACTTAAATATGAAATATTTATAATCAACTTAAATATGAAATATTTATAATCAACTTAAATATTTTATATTTATAGTACAACAAATTTTAAATAAATACAATGTTTTATGCTAAAAATAATTAATTATTTAAAATTTAAAGTCAAAATATTGATTTTTTTAGATATATAGTGCTATAATAATAAAATAACAAGAATTAAAAAAATTATTAGTAACATAGATAAAATTTTATGGAAAGGAGAAGGAAATTATGGAAGAAAAATTTGAAAACTTAGAAGATAGACTATACGATAAAAGCTACATTTGCCCTGTTTGCGATAATAAATTTAAAGCAAGGGAAATAAAAAAAGGCAAAACTGTATTTAAAAGCTTAGATTTAGGCCTTAGAGGTTATTTTGAACCGCTTATGCCAGATTATTACTATGTTGTTATGTGTGATAAATGTGGATATGCAGCTGTTACAAAAACATTTAACAAAACAAACGCTAGACAGATAAGAAACATAAATGAAAATGTTAATAAAAACTATAAACCTCCTATGTATCCTTTGGTTTATGATGCAAACATTGCTATAGATAGATATAAAAAAGCGTTATATTTTGCTCATATTAAAGGAAGTGATTTATCAGAAAAAGCTTATATTGCTCAAAAAATAGCTTTTATATGTAGCGATATAAAGGATGAAAAACAAGAGCTGGAATATAACAAGCACGCTTATAACTGGTACAACGAAGCTTATTTAGAAGAAAAATTTCCTATAATGGATATGGAAGAAAATCAATATTTATATAACCTAGCTTATTTAGCCTATAAAATAGGCAATAAAGACGAATGTAAAAAAACACTTAGTAAAGTAATAGTTAGAAAAGATTTAACAGCTACTTTAAAAGAAAAAATAGAAGATTTCTTAGAAATATTAAAACAAGATAAGGCTTAAAACTTTAAAAGAGAGGAAAATTATGTTTTTAAAAAGGTTAGATATACAGGGTTTTAAATCTTTTCCAGAAAAAATACGTTTAGATTTTAAACAAGGCATAACAGGTGTTGTAGGCCCTAACGGTAGCGGTAAAAGCAACATATCAGATGCTATAAGGTGGGTTTTAGGAGAGCAAAGTGCTAGAAATCTTCGTGGGGATAAAATGGAAGATATTATTTTTGCTGGTACAAAAAACAGAAAGCCTCTTGGCTTTGCAGAAGTTACAATGCACCTAGATAACAGCGATAAAAAGCTACCTTTAGAATATAGCGAGGTGGCTATAACAAGAAAGGTTTATCGCTCTGGGGAAAGCGGATATTATATAAATGGGACTAGCTGTAGGCTTAAGGATATACACGAGCTTTTTATGGACACAGGCATAGGAAAAGAAGGTTATTCTATCATAGGGCAAGGTAAAATTGATGCTATATTAAGCAATAAATCTGAAGATAGAAGAGCTTTATTTGAAGAGGCTGTTGGTATTACAAAATTTAAAGCAAGAAGAATACAAGCAGAAAACAGGCTAGAAGATGTAAGAAAAAACCTAATAAGAACAAACGATATAATATCAGAGCTTGAAAGGCAGATAGACCCGCTTTTTAAACAACAAGAAAAAGCAAAGCAGTTTTTAGCTCTTTCTAATGAGCTAAAGCTTATACAAATAAATCTTTTTGTGCTAGAATACGAAAAAGCAGAAGCTAGCATACAAGATGTTTTACAAAATATAGAAACTTTAGATAATACCATTTTATCTTTGCAAAATGAAAAACAAAGATATATAAAAGAGCAAGAAACCCTTAAAAATAAGCTTATAGAAAAAGAAGAACAGCTTGAAAAAATAAACAACGAAATATTAAATGTTAATCTTGCTATACAAAAAAATGAAAATGATATTAGCCTAGATAGCCAAAACATAAAATTTATAAAAGATGATATAGAGCGTATTAAAAAAGAACAACTTAAAAACAGAGAAGATATATTAAAAAAAGATAATGAAATAAAGCTTATAAAAGTATCTTTAGAAGCTAAAAATATAGAATATATAACAAAAAAACAACAGCTTGAAAACCTATATGTTCAGTTTGAAAGCATATCTTCTAAAATGGATAAAAACGAGGAAGAATTTAAAAATATAAACAACCAAATAGTTGAAAAAATGGAAAAAGCTTCTTCGTTATCTAACAAAATTGTTATATATAACACATATAAAGATAGCCTAGAAAAAAGGTTTAATGACATAGAAAAAGAAAATTCACTTTATAAAAGCAAAATTAAAGAAAAAACAACAAGAAGGCAAGTGCTTTTAAAAAATATCCAAGATATAAAAGAAGAAGAGGCTAAAATAAGCCAAAATATAAATATATATACTTTAAATTTTGAAAAAAATAAACAAAGCCTTTATGATATAAACAAAATAAACAACGAAGATAACAGAAAATATATAGAGCTAAAAAACAAGCATAAAATATTACAAGAGCTAGAAAAAGACTATGAAGGGTATTTTAACTCTGTAAAGGCTATACTAAAAGAAAAAGAAAAAAATGAAAAATTTAAAGGTATATGTAGTGCTATAGGAGAGCTTATATCTGTGCCTAAACAATATGAGCTTGCTATAGAGATAGCCCTTGGAGGTAGTATACAAAATATTGTTACAAAAACAGAGGACGATGCCAAAATTGCTATAGAATATTTAAAAGAGCATAAAAAGGGAAGAGCAACATTTTTGCCTATATCTTCTATAAAAGCAAAGCCTATACAAGATAAAGATAATATATTAAAAGAAAAAGGTGTAATAAACATTGCAGATAGTTTAATTACATTTGAGGATATTTACAAAAACATTATGTCTAACATATTAGGCAGAACTATTGTTGTTGATAACATAGACAATGGGGTAGAGCTAGCTAAAAAATACAAATATATGTATAAAATAGTAACTTTAGATGGAGATATAATAAACGCAGGTGGTGCTTTAACAGGTGGTAGCATAGCTAAAAAAACAGCTAGTATATTTTCAAGAGATAGAGAGCTAAAAGATATATTAAATAATATTTTTGAGATAGAACAAAAGCTTAATAAACATAAAGAAATTATAGAAGAAAAAGAAAAAGAGCAAGCTATCTTACAAAAAAATATTGAAGATGACAGAAAAACCCTTAACAACATTAGCCTAGAAAAAATAAAAATAGAAAGTGAAATAAACCAAGAAGATAACTTTATTAAAAATTTAGAAGAAAGCATAAATAATAACAACCTAGAAAAAGATACTATAGAAAAAAAGCTTAAAGAAGATAGCTTAAACGGGGAAAACCTAGAAGAAGAGCTATTAACAATTAACAAAGAAATAGAAAATTTAAAAACCTATATAGCTAGCTTTGAAACAAAAATAGAAGAAGAAAAACAAACAAAAGACACTAACTTTAACCATATAAATAAGCTAAAAATTGATATTAAAGAAATAGAATATCAAATAGAAAATAGCAATAAAGATATAGAAAGGCTACAAGATAGCATTAAAGCTTTAGAAAATCATAATATTAATTTAGATGATAATATAAAAAATAATAACCAAAAGCAAGAGCTACTTAACAATAACATTAGCTATATACAAGAAAATATCAAAATTTTACAAGAAAAATATAATTATTTACAAGAAAAAACTAACCTTTTACATCAAGATAAAAACAAGATAAATGTTAGCATAGAAAATATATCAAATGATATTTTAAAATATAATTCTAATATATTAGATACTAACAACCAAAAGGCTAAGCTAGAGTTTAAAAAGGAAAATATAGAAGAAAAAATAGAAAGCTTAACAGAGGCTATGTGGCTAGACTATGAAATAACATATGCTAGTGCTTGTAACGATTATGAAAAAATAGATAAAGGCTATGAAGATCTTAAAAAAGAAGAAACTAGCTATAAAAAGCAAATATCTAGCCTTGGCAACGTAAACGTTGGTGCTATTGAAGAATATAAGCTTGTTAAAGAAAGATACGACTTAAACATTAAGCAACGAGAAGACATAATAAAAGCAGATGATGATTTAAAAGATATAATTGCTACTTTGGTAACAGAAATGGAGGCTCAGTTTAAGGAGCAGTTTTCTTTAATAAATAAAAACTTTAGCAAAGTTTTTTCAGATATATTTGGAGGAGGTAAGGCAGAGCTTGTGCTTGCTGATGAAGATAATATATTAACATCGGGCATTGATATTGTAGCTCAGCCTCCAGGAAAAAACCTACAAAGCCTAACCTTATTATCTGGTGGAGAAAGAACCCTTACAGCTATGTCTTTACTTTTTGCTATCCTTGTTATGAAGCCGTCTCCGTTTTGTGTTTTAGATGAAACAGAGGCTGCGTTAGATGATGCTAATGTTTTAAGATATGCTAACTTTTTAAAGAAATTTTCCAAAGATAACCAGTTTATACTTATAACTCATAAAACAGGTACAATGGAAATAGCAGATATATTATACGGCGTAACTATGGAAGAGCAAGGGGTATCTAAAGTTATATCTGTTGAGCTAAAAGATGCAAAAGAATACCAAAAAATTTAAAGGAGAATTATTATGGCGTTTTTTAAATGGTTTAAAAAAGATAAAAATAAAGAAAATTTACAAGAAGATGTTAATTTACAAGAAAGCCTACAAGAACAAGAGGAAATAAAAGAAGAGGCAGAAGAAATAAAAAGTGATAAAGAAGAAGAGGTAGAAGAAACAGAAGGGGCTAAAGAAGAGGTAAAAGAAACAGAAACTGCTAAAGAAGAAGAGGCAGAAGAAACAGAAAGTGCTAAAGAAGATGATGATGTAAAAGAAAAAGAAAGTGCTAAAGAAGAAGAGGCAGAAGAAACAGAACCTGCTAAAGAAGAAGAGGTAAAAGAAACAGAAACTGCTAAAGAACAAGAAGAAGCACAAGAAAATAATAAAGAGCTTATAGAAGAAATAGAAGAGCAGGTGGCAGAAGTTGCTCAAGCTATGCAAAGCTTGCTTAATGAACAAGATAAAAAAAAAGAAGATACCTCAGGCACTTTAGAAGAAACAAAAGAAGAAGAAGAGGCAGAGGAAGAGCCTAAGAAAAAAGGATTTTTTGCCAAAATAAAAATGGGGCTTTCTAAAACAAGAGATAGCATATTAAATGGTGTTGAGCAAGTTTTAAGTAGCTTTAGCAAAATAGATGAAGAACTTTTTGAAGAGCTAGAAGAGGCACTTATTATGTCAGATATAGGCGTAGAAACTTCTATATATATTATGGAAAAAGTTAGAGAAATTGTTAAAAGCGAAAAAATAAAAGATGTAGAAGAAGTTAAAAATGTAATAATACGTGTTATATCAGATATTTTAGAAGAAGAAACAGAGGAATTTACCTTAAAAAGCCCTAGCGTTTTACTTATCATCGGTGTAAACGGTGTTGGTAAAACAACAACAATAGGTAAGCTTGCAAGCAACTATAAAAATGAAGGCAAAAAAGTAATATTAGCAGCAGGGGATACCTTTAGAGCAGCAGCTATAGACCAGCTACAAGTTTGGGGAGATAGAAGTGGTATAGATGTTATAAAACATCAAGAAGGCTCAGACCCAGCAGCAGTTGTATTTGATGCTATAAAAGCAGGGCAAGCAAGAGGAGCAGACCTTTTAATATGCGATACGGCAGGTAGGCTACACAATAAGAAAAACCTTATGGAAGAGCTTAAAAAAATTGCAAGAATTGTAAACAGAGAAAACCCAGATGCACAGGTGGAAACACTTCTTGTTTTAGACGCTACAACAGGACAAAATGCACTTCAGCAAGCAAAGCTTTTTAGCGAGGTAGCAGACATAACAGGTATTGTGCTTACTAAGCTAGATGGAACTGCTAAAGGTGGCGTTGTTATAGCTATAAAAAATGAGCTTAAAATACCAGTACGTTTTATAGGCGTAGGCGAAGGTATAGAAGACTTAAGACCATTTGATGCAAAAGAATTTTCTAAAGCATTATTTGAATAATTAGAGGTGATATATATGGAAAAACAATACGCAATAAATATGATAGATTTTTTACAAAATAGCCCTTGTTCTTTTTTAGCTGTTGAAAACAGTGAAAAAGAGCTAAAGGAAAACGGCTTTTTATGCTTAAATGGCATAGATAAATGGGAGCTTAAAGAAGGTGGAAAATATTATGTAACAAGAAATGGCTCTACCTTAATAGCTTTTATAATAGGTAAAGAGGCAGATAAAACAGGCTTTAGGCTTATAGGCTCTCATACAGATTCTCCTTCTTTTGTTATAAAGCCTAACAGCGAAATAAAAGTGGAAAATAACTATTTAAAGCTTAACACAGAAGGATACGGTGGTATGATTTTAAGCACCTGGCTTGATAGACCTTTATCTGTTGCAGGGCGTGTTATATTAAAAGGAGAAAATGCCTTTAGCCCAAAAACTAAAACAATAGATTTTAAAAGACCTATTGCTATCATACCTAACTTAGCTATACATTTAAACAGAGATATAAACGAAGGACATAAATATTCTAAACAAAAAGAAATGTTACCTATTGTTGCTTTAACAGGGGAAGATTTTAAGGAAAAAGGATATATTTATGAGCTTATATCAAAAGAAATAAATGTAGCTAAAGATGATATATTAGATTATGAACTTTTTCTATATGAGGCAGAAAAAGGTAGCTTAATAGGCATTAACGAGGAATTTATATCTTGCTCTCGTTTAGATGATTTAATGATGGTTTATAACTCTTTACAGGGCATTTTAGATTATTCTAAAACAAATGAATATAAGGGTATAAAAGTTTTATATCTTGCAGATAACGAAGAGGTTGGAAGCCACACAGGACAAGGGGCAGACGGTGCATTTTTAAGGGACACTTTAAAAAGGTTATGTATAAGCTTATTTGGTAATGAAGAAAGCTTTTATGCTATGGCAGAAAAGTCTGTGTTTATATCAGGGGATTTAGCCCACGGCTTACACCCAAATTACGCTGATAAACACGACATAACAAATAAACCTATGTTAAATAAAGGTGTTTGCTTAAAATATTCTTCTAGCCAAAAATATAGCACAACAGGCGTTTGTGCTGGTATATTTGATGCTATCTGTAAAGAGGCTAATATACCTTATCAAAAATTTGTAAACCATTCAGACTCTCCAGGTGGTAGCACAATAGGTTCTATGCTTGCAAGCCAGTTTAACACAAGCGTTATAGATTTTGGTGTTTGTGTTTTAGGTATGCATTCTGTAAGAGAGCTTGCATCTGTAAAAGATACCTACGATTGTTATAAATTATTTAAAACTTTTTATGAAATGGAGTAATTAGATGAATAAAAGTTTTCAGATAGAAATAAATGGCAAAAATCATACTATAGAATATAAAGACCCTTATGTTTATATTAATAGAAATAAAATAACTGTTAAGTCTTTTAGTAAAGTTTTTAATATTTTTGACTATGAATTTATAATAGATGAGGTAGTTTGTCATCTAATAGTAGGAGATGGAAAGGAAACAAGGCTTGCTGTAAATGGTGTTTATACAGATAATAATGAAGAATATAAGCCTCATTTTTCTATACCTAAATGGGTAGATAATTTATGCCGTATAAGTATATATTTCGCTTTCTGTTTAGGTATATTTAAAATGTTTTCTCAAGGTGCATTAAGTATTTTTTTTAATGTTAAATCTGTATATTATTTTGTTATTAGCTTTGTAAACCTTGTTATTGGCTTAAATATGGCTATGAAATATGTAAGGTTTGCTTTTGAAGGTAATTTAAGTAAGATTAAAATATATTTTATATGGACTATTATACAAATATTAGCTACAGTACTATTTATTATCTTTGTATAAGAGGTTTATTATGAAAAGTAAATATATTTTTATAGGTATTTTAATAATAGGGTTAATTTTTAGCATATTATTTACTGGGAAATCTTTAGAAATGTATATAAATAAAAATGAAGATTTATCTATTGTAAAAACAGTATCTGGTATAGATGATAATGGGAATTTATTTATGAATAGTTATAAGGCTGATTTACAAGCTAAATCTAAAGAAATTTTACAATTAAGAAGTATATTAAATGATGTATATGTTAATAAAAATATATTTTCTTTAAATGAAAAAGATAATAATTTAAATATATCTTATACAATAGCAAACTATAACTATAATATCTTTATATGTAATGATGGTACAATACATATTAATAATAAAAAATATAATATAAAAAATTTTAGCGATGAACTATTTAAAGATATAGAAAATTATTTTGAAACATTAAATTATGAAGAAATAAAGCCTACCGGTTAATCGGTAGGCTATTTTATATTATTTTACAGTTTGCACCATAGTGGACATAGCTTTTAAAACATCTTCCTTTTCGTTATCGTTATAATATGTACCTGTTATGTTTGTAAGGTTACCGCCTATATAAAGGCTCATTTGTATTTGTTTTACCTCTGGTTGATTTAAAAAGGCTTCTTTGCCACCAGCATCTTCTATAGTTTGCTCTGTAAATATACCTTGCTCAAGCCCATAGTTTATAGCATCTTCTGTTATTTTTGTATTCATTTCCATATAGCCTATTTCCATATCATTTATCGTTCTAAGCTCAGATAAAGAAACTTTTGTGCCAGGAGAAGATTTTTCAAGTTGCATAGGCATTAAAGCAACATAATCATCTAAAGTTATTTCTTTAGATGGGGCAGATGTACCTACATTAATATTTGTTCCTTCTGTAGCATTATCTCCTGTAAAATATAAAACAATTTTTATTACAGGGGAAATGCTTTCACCTACAACCCATTCATCACTAGGATATTCAAAGGTTAATGTATCATTTGTTACAGTATCTGTATTAAAATCAATATTTATAGATTCCATAGGCACTGCTTCTTGTTTTTTGCCACAAGCTGTTAAAGAAAATATTAAAAATATTGATATTATAATAAAAAAATATTTTTTTAGCATATTTTTATCTCCTTATTTTAAATATTTATTTTAATGTTATTATAATTTTTAAAATATGTCAATGGTTTACAAAAAATTATATATATGTTATACTTTTTTTGAGGTGATAATATGAAAATATGTAAAAAATGTGGTGAAATAAATGAAGATGGAGCATCTTTTTGTAAAAATTGCTTAAGTAATAGCTTTATAGATTATGAGGAGAAAGTTAAAGAAAATCAATTAAAAATTAATAAAAAATTAAAGTTAAAAAGAAAAATACAAATTTTATCTACATTATTATATTTTGTATTGTCTATATTTTTAGTTATTATAAGACATAACATACAGGCTATAGATTTACCTCTTTTATTTATGAGTATATTTCTTGTTATGTTTTCATTTTTAGCTATAATTTTTACAGAGGAAATATGTAAGTTAAGGCTTATGTTTTATGTAGATACTGACAATATATCTATATCAGATATTAATATATACGTAACTAAAATATCAGGTATAATAGGTTATTTACTTTTTATATATTTACTATTTTTTAAAATACAGTAATATATAAAGGTTGTAGATTTTGTCTACAACCTTTAGCTTTCTGGGGGAATATGTACTATAAAGCTAATTTGCTTTATAGTTATTGCATTTCTTTATATAGTTTTTCTAGTGCTTTTTTTTCTATCCTAGAAACATAGCTTCTACTTATACCAAGCATTTTTGCAATATCACGTTGCGTTAGTTCTTCACCGTTTACAAGACCATATCTAAGCTCTATTATAGTTTTTTCTCTATTTTTTAAAACTTTTTTAATTTTTTCGTATAAAACGCCACTTTGCATCTTTAACAAAACTTCTTCATCTACACTGCTACTATCATCTGCAACTTTATCTTCTAGGGTAACCTCATTCCCATCTTTATCTATACCTACCGTATCTTGTAGATATACATCTTTGCAGTGTTTTTTGCTAGCTCTTATATACATTAATATTTCGTTTTCTATACATCTAGCAGCGTAAGTTGCAAGCTTAATACCTTTGTCGTTTTTAAATGTTGTTATAGCTTTTATAAGTCCTATAGTGCCAATAGAGATTAAATCTTCGCTATCTTTTTGAAAATTAATATATTTTTTTACAATGTGTGCAACTAGCCTTAAGTTTCTTTCTATAAGTATATTTTTAGCTTCTATGCTTCCTTCTTTATATTGTTCTAAGTATTTTTTTTCTTCTTCCACAGTTAAAGGTTTTGGAAAAGTATTTTCTCTTGATATACAAGAAAACATAAAAAAACACCCCCAGCAAAGCTATTTTATATAATATGCTAAAGGTGTTTTTTTTGTGCAAGTCTTAAAAAATTAACCTATATAAAATTAATAAATACTATTTTACATACAAAAAGGTTGAAGAAAAGTCGACAATCTTTTTATAATTTTTAGAGTTTTTGTTTTAAGGCAAGGTTTTTGTGATTATCTAAACCCACCCACCACTCTTATTCTAGGGCTTTGCCCTAGAACACTTTAATTACTTAAATATTTATGGTATAAGGCTTTAATATTATTTTGTCTATAAACCAAAAGGGCTTGAAATACTTTCAAGCCCTTAAGCATTAGTTTAATACTAAGATTTTAACAGGGTTGTTAATAGGAGGTAAGCTTCTTGTCATAACAGGGCTATATTCTACCTCTAGTTTTTGACCTTCTACCATCCAATCGTATGCGTGAGCACCAACACCGTTTTTGTATTCTATTTTAACATCATCGTGTAAATTTAAAACAACATCGCCTAATTTTTCATCTGTTACTAAGATAGTTTTGTTTTCTTTATCTACACTTTTGATAGTTGCATTACCTTTTATAGTTTCTAAATCATCTTTATTTTCTGTTTCATTTTGGATAACAGATAAGCTTTTTGGAGTAGTCATAGGAGGTATGCTCATTGTCATAGCATCGCCTAAAACAACTTCTATAAATTGACCTTCTTTAAGTTCTTTGTCTTCTGTAGTAAAGTTTATTTTTAAATCGCTAGGAATATTTAAAACAACTTCACCTATTTTGCTATCTTCAAATAAAACTCTAGTATTACCTTTGTCATCTTTTTCCACAGATTTTATCATACCGTAAGAATATTTATCCACAACTTTTACACTTTTTGGTGTATTGATAGGTGGCTCACTAGCAGTCATAATATCACCATACTCTACATTTAAAGCTTGACCTACCATAAGTTGTTTAATAGTTGTTGTATATTGGATTTCTAAATCTTTAATGTTTAAAACAACAGTACCTTTAACATCATCTTCCACAGTTATAGTGTTATTTTTTTCATCAATTTCTGTGATGATAATTTGATTTTTTATGTTACTTTCTTTTTCAGTTTCTGCTTTATCTTCTTCAACAGCTGGTTTTTCCCCTATATATAAAACATTGTTATCTGTAAGATTAGCATCTATACCGATTAATTGGAACAACTCAACAGGAACATAAGTAACCCCTTCTTTAACAACAGGTGCTTGACCTAAAGGCTGAGGAGCCATTCTTGAAAATGTGTAAGCATCAGAAGTTGTAGAAAATGTTATATAATGAGGAGCTTTTGTCATATTTATTGTTTTTGTGTTAGCATCATAGCCTATTTCGTAACCAAGCTCTTCAAAGATAGCTCTAACAGGCATTAAAGTTTTGCCGTTTTCTTTAATAAGGCTAGCATTTTCTAATAAGCTACCGTTAATATAAATGCTGTTATCTTTTACAGAAACATTTTCTTCTTTAGAAGCTTCTTCTTTAAATGTAGTTAAGAATAATTTATCAAGATTGTTGTTATCTCCCATATAAAGAACAACTTTTGAGCCTTCTACAAGCTCATCAAATGTAGGTAAGCTTTTTATACCAGGTACACCATATGCAAAGATACGGTTAAAGTTAGTGTCTTTTGTTATAGTGTATTTAGAATCATTTTCTTTAATAGTTAATTCCATAGTGTTATCATCTATTTGTTTAGTTTCAGAAACAGTAGCTACGATAGGTGCTTTAAAATCTTGTGGTATATTAGCTATAATGATGTTATTATCCCCTACGTTGTAACAATAAGCAGATTGATTTTTCATTATATCTGTGTAATTTATAGGTGTTCCTTTAACAGCATCAATTATTAATGTAAAATTATCTATAGTAATTTTTTCGTTGTTTATAGTGATTATGTTGCTTTCAGAAGAAACATCTGTAACAACTCCAGATACTTTGTTTGTTTTTTCTATTTGAGAATTATTGTTTGCAAAAACACTTGTAGTCATTAATGTAGCAATAGCTATAATAGGTATAATTTTTTTTATATTTTTTTTCATATTAATTCCTCCAGTATAAATATTTAAAAGTTAATTATTTTTTGTTTTATATTATATTAAACGGAGGTATTTTATTTAAGTTCCAAAAAAATAAAAAAATTTATAAAGATTGTTTTTTGTATACAAAGCAAGTTAATTTATATATAAAAAACATTATTATAAAAGAAAATACAAAATTTAATAAACCCGATTTTATAATTATAGGCATAGTCAATTTTTCTATTATAACGTTTGTAGATTTTGAAAAGAAAAACACAAGCCCAGTTGAGCATAAAATATTTAAAAACATAGATAAAAATAAACCTAGCATATTAGCAACTATTGTACCTACTATATTTCCTTTTAATAATATAAAAAATAAATATGACACAGGAACATATATTAAGGAAAAGTTTATAAAAAATACGTATCCTAAAGAGTATTTAAGGGTGTTTAAAATTTCTATATCTTCTTTAAAAAATAAAGATATTATAAAAGATATAGAAATAATGATAACCATTAATGAAAACATAAATAAATATTTAGATAATATTATTTTATTAAGGTTTAAAGGTAAAGTTTTTTCATACATATTAAAATTATTTTTATAGTTTAACATTTCACATCTTAGATAAGTGCTAGATGCACCTATAAAAACAATAAACCCTGTTATTAAATCGGCAAAAGGGGTATTAATAAAAATATAAATACCTAAAAGAACCACTTCTAAAATAATAATAGTGTGTATATCATCTTTTATGTTGTAAAATTCTTTTAAAAATAAGCCTTTCATATATATCACCCCTTAAAAATCTTTGTTTATATATTTTTTTAATGTTATAAAATAAGATATTATAAATATAACTAAGCCTACTAACGTATAAATTAGATTTTGCCATAAAATACCTAAAGAGCTAAACATCTTTAATACAAAAGTTAAAACACTAAGGCATATAGCAAGAGCTAATATTGATATTAAGTTTATTATAAACTTTCTATCTTTATCTGCTGACAAGAAAGTAGGAAACATAATAGCATTTGATATTAACCCAACTCCAAAGCTTGAAAAAATAAGGTTAATATTAAGGTTTAAAAAGGTATAGCTTAAGTAATCCACATTAAAAATTTTACTTTTTATTAAATATAGCAAATAATAAACAGCAATTACTATTACATTTAATATTATAGTTAATAAATAAGCTGTATCTACAATTTTCTTACGCCCTAAAGGTGTTGTTATTAAAAAAACTTCAAAATTTGTGTTTTTCCTATTCCATAATATAGTGCCATATATAGAGGCAAACATATAAGATGTTAGATAACATAAAAAAACTTCAGCAGTTTTAAACATAGGTAAATATGCAATGTAAAGTGCTGTACACATAAAAATTGCAAGAAGGATATATTTCCTTTCATAAGAAAATTCTCTCATTAAAGCACGCATAGCTTATTCCCCCTTTGTATATATAACCATTAGCTCATCTATAGTACAGTTATCTACAGTTAGGTTTTTATGGTTTTCTTTAACTTCTTCTTTGTTTTTTACAATAACATCATATCCATAGCTTTTTTTGCATTTAACTAAAATATTGTTATTATTTATTTTTTCTAAATCTTCTTCTGTACATTTTACTATGCCATATTCGTATATAATTTTATCTTTGCTTTCAAAAAATATAACTTTGCCTTTATCTATAAACACAATATAATCGGCAACTTTTTCTAAATCGCTTGTTATATGAGATGATACTAATATGCCTTTGTTTTCATCTTGTATAAAATCTAAAAACATATCTAAAATTTCATCACGTACAACAGGGTCTAGCCCGCTTGTTGGCTCATCTAAAATTAAAAGTTTAGCGTTATAGCTTAAGCTAACTATTATTGATAGCTTCATTTTCATACCTTTAGAAAATTGTTTAAGCTTTTTGTCAACAGGTAGCTCTAGCTTGTTTGCATAGCTAAAAAATAACTCTTCGTTCCAGTTTTTATATATTTCTTTTAAAATTTTATTAAGCTTTTTTATGTTTAAACCTTCAGGGAAGGTGTCACCATCAAAAACTACACCTATGTTGTTTTTTGTTTCTATGCTAAGGCTATTATCACCTAATATGTATACCTCTCCGCTATCTTTTTTAGAAATATCTAATAGAGTTTTAATAGTTGTTGTTTTGCCAGCACCGTTGCGACCTATAAGCCCAACAATGCTACCTTTAGGTACATTAAATGAAATGTCGTATATACCAGCATCTTTATATTTTTTTGTTAAGTTTTTAATTTCTAAAATATTTTCCATAGTTACTCCTCCTCCCAAATAATATCTATGATTTGTTTAAGCTCATTTATATTTATGTTAGATGCTTTTGCAATAGATATACATTCTGTAAGTTTTTTTTCTATAATTTTAAAATTTTGCTCTTTTAAAGCTTCTTTATTTGTGGAAGAAACAAAAGTGCCTTTACCTGCTATTGTTTCTATAAAGCCTTCTTTTTGTAAATCTTCATAAGCTCTTTTTGTTGTAATAACGCTTATTTTTAAATCTTTAGCTAAGGCTCTTATAGATGGCAGGCTATCCCCTTGTTTTAGCTTTCCATTTAAAATATACATTTTTATTTGATAAGCTATTTGTTCATAGATAGGTTTATCTTTATTATTTGAAATAATAATATTCACACTGACCCTCCTTTGTACATATCTTATATATACAGTATATACACTATATTTATTTGTGTCAATACCAAAATAAAAAACAATTTAAAAAATTTAATTGAAATAATAGAATAGGGGAGAAAAGATATGCACATAACATAAAATATTTTAATATAATTTTTTCATACATTGCCTAAAAAATAATTTTGTTATTTTTAGGTTGTAAAGGTTGTTTATACTTTGAAAATATTTAAAATATAGAAAATATATTTAATTAAAAAAATATAAATTATATATTTAAGCACAAAAAAACGGTAGATAACATCTACCGTTTTAAATTCTTATAAAATACTGCCCGAGACCGGAATCGAACCGGTACGGGATTTAACTCCCGCAGGATTTTAAGTCCTGTGCGTCTGCCAGTTCCGCCACTCGGGCAAAGTATGGGAACAACAGGGCTCGAACCTGTGACCCCTTGCTTGTAAGGCAAGTGCTCTCCCAGCTGAGCTATGCTCCCATATAAGCGACCCAAAAGGGGCTCGAACCCTCGACCTCTGGCGTGACAGGCCAGCGCTCTAACCAACTGAGCTATTGGGCCTTAGCGTTAACTGCTAACGACAAAATTAATTATAATGCATGATCAAATAAATGTCAACACTTTTTTTAAAAAAATTTAAAAAAATTTTTAAAAACTTAAATTATATAGTTTTTATCCTTATTTTTAGGCTTTTTTACAAGTTTTGTATTAATTTTTAAGGGCAATTAAAATTTAATTGACAAATTTTATTAAATTTTATACTATATCATATAGAATATATCATATATTTAATAGTATTTTATAACACATTTTACATATTATAATTTTATAAATTTTTTTGAGGTGATTTTTTGAAGAAAATAGTTTTAACAGGCGGGGGTACGGCAGGCCACGTAAACCCTAACATAGCCTTAATACCTTTTTTAAAAGAAGAGGGATATCATATAAGCTATATAGGAAGTAAAGATGGTATAGAAAAAGAGCTTATAAAGCCTTTAGGCATAGATTATTATGAAATATCTACAGGTAAGCTTAGAAGATATTTAGATTTTAAAAACATAACAGATGGTTTTAGAGTTTTAAAAGGTGTAAGCGATGCAAAATCTATAATAAAAAAGATAAAGCCTAATATTATTTTTTCTAAAGGTGGCTTTGTTAGCGTTCCTGTTGTGCTAGGGGGTTATTTTAACAAAATACCAGTTATAATACACGAATCAGATATTTCTCCAGGGCTTGCTAACAAGATATCTATACCTTTTGCTAAAAAGATATGCGCAACATTTCCTGAAGCTTTACAAAATATACCTAAAGATAAAGCAGTTCTAACAGGTACACCTATAAGAAAGGAGCTTTTTGAAGGCTCTAAAGATATAGGTTTAAAAATATGTAATTTTAAGGCAAATAAACCTGTTATTTTAGTTATGGGAGGCTCTTTAGGCTCTGTAAAAATAAACACAGTTTTAAGAGAGTGTTTAGATAGCCTTTTAAAAGATTTTAACATAGTGCATTTATGTGGTAAAAACAATTTAGATGCCAGCATTAATAGAGAAGGGTATTTACAAATAGAATATGCAACAGAGGAGCTTAAGCATTTCTTAGCTATTAGTAGCTTGGTTGTATCAAGAGCAGGTTCTAACGCTATATGTGAGCTTTTAGCCCTTAAAAAGCCTAATCTTTTAATACCTCTTTCTAAAAATGCAAGCCGAGGAGACCAAATATTAAATGCTAATTCTTTTAAAAAGCAAGGCTTTAGCAATGTTTTATATGAAGAAGATTTATCTAAAGAAAGCTTAATAGAAAATATAAACACCTTATCTAAAGAGCAAAGTGTTTATATAAACACAATGTCTACATCTAACTTAAATAATGCTATAGATAAAATTTTAGAGCAAATAAATATTTTATGTAAACCTTGATTTTTTTAGGTAAACATATATAATATAAATGATATATATTTTGTAGAAAAAATTTAAGGAGAAAGAAAATGAATAAATTTTTAAATTTATTTTTAAAGGGTATATTTGTTGGGGTTGCAAACATTATACCTGGAGTTAGCGGTGGTACAATAGCAGTTGTACTTAGAATATTTGACCAAATGATAGATGCAATAAATAACTTTTTTAAACAGCCTAAAAAACATATAAAGTTTTTAGTGCCGTTATTTTTAGGAGCTATTGTTGGTATATTAATATTTAGCAAAATAATAGAAATTTGCCTTACTAAAGAATCTCTTCCTACAAGTATGTTTTTTGTAGGGCTTGTTGTAGGGAGCATTCCTCTTATATTTAAACACGCAAAGTCTAAGCCTGTTAAACCTATTTATTATTTAGCAAGCTTAATATGTTTTTTGATAGTTGTTTTTATGTCTTTTATGAAAGAGCCAACAGCTACATCTACAGATATTGTTATAACTATGCCTTGGCTTATAAAAATATTTGTATTTTGTATGATAGCTAGTGCTGCTATGGTTGTTCCTGGGATAAGCGGGTCTTTTGTTATGGTACTTCTTGGGATATACAATGTTATTTTAACGTCTATAAGTAGGCTTATGCCAACTGTGTTAGATGGATTTAAGCTTATGTCTACAGAAGGTTTTTTTGAAGGAGTAAAATACATAGTATCATCTAGTGTATTTATAACTCTTTTTGTAGGTGGGATAGGCGTAGTTTTAGGTGTTATCCTTATATCTAAGCTTATAGCATTTTTATTAGAAAAAGCTTTTTCGGTAACATACTTTTCTATTTTAGGGCTTATTTTTGGTTCAATATTTTCTATATTTAAAGACCCTATGACTTATAGCAGTTATTTAGTTAAAACTCCAGAATATAGCATAAACCAATTAGATATACCTATTTTTAGTATTGTTTTAGCTGTTGTAACTATTGTTATTGGTTTTATTATTTCTTATAAATTAGGTGGAGAAGAATAAAAATAAAAAGTTAAATAAATAAAAGGCTGTAGATAAATGAACTGCACCAATTTATACAGACATCACAAAAAAGACTACCTAAGGTAGAAAATTAAATTTTAAGCAACAAACTGA
>CALWLD010000016.1 GCA_944381435.1 uncultured Clostridia bacterium | reverse complement strand
ACGCATTCAGCTGATAGGTACTAATGGTCGAGTGCTTGTCCAAAGATAAGGTTTAAATCAGGAAAAACTGTTTTACCAATCTGGTTAAGTGTTTGTTATTGTTTTAATGTAAATAAAAGTTAATATTTATTATTATAAAATTTAAGATATAACTTGATTTTTTTATAAAAATACAGTAATATCTATTTTTTTATAAATATTATTTATAGGGGTATGGTCAAGTGGTATGACAGAGGTCTCCAAAACCTTTAGTGTGGGTTCGATTCCTACTACCCCTGTTTTATAAATTAGTAAGCAAAGGTTTTATCTTTGCTTGAGGGTGAAGACAAAGTCTTCACCCTCTTTGTATTTTTAATATTAAGGATAAGGCAAGGTGCTGATTATCACCATTCCAGGCTTTACATAGAAATCTTTAATTACTTAAACAAAGGCTTTTAATTAATATTTAATATTATTTTATTACAATGTTTAAAAAATTAACTATTTTATATCTTGCTTTTTAAAAACATTAATACCTATTATTAAGGATAAACAAAGATATCCTAAAAGGATAAAAAGGCTTGGCATAAAAAATGATAAATCATTAGATGCATCATAAAAAGATGGCATATAATGAGAGATTTTTAAAAAATCAAAGCTAATATTAATTTTAAAAATGCTAAGAAATATTTCTAAAAATTTAGGAATATAAGGTATAATAATGCTTAATATAAACCCTGTAATTGCATTTTTTGTAATTATACTTGCAGTAACAACAAAGCTTATATAGGTAAATATAAAAATAATACGTATTATTACTGATAGCAAATGGTAAATAGGGTAGGATATAGCTCCCATACCAACCTTAGTAAATGCAAAATATCCCATAATTAAACTATAAATAAATATTACTGTTAAGCATATAACAGACATTGTTAAAACCATTGAAACATAATAATTTTTTTTCTTAATACCCCTGCCTATAATATTTTTCATTACGCCAGAACGATACGTCTCAGAAACGGTATTAGCGGTTAATAGCATAAAGGCATAAAGTATAATATTTACGCTTAAAAATGAGTTAATCATAGTTTCAATACCGTTATCACCTGTTAATTCTATCCTAAGAGAGTTAAATTTGATAGATAAGCCTAAATATATAAGGCTAAAAATAATGCAACCTAAAAAGAAATAGTCCTTTTTTAATTGATAAATATGTCCCTTAATTAAGTTTTTCATATCATATCACCCCCTGAAAGTTTTTCTACAAAGAATTTTTCTATATTTTCATTGTTTACGCCTAAACCACATACCCTTATACCGTTTTTTACTAACAACTGGTTAATATCTGCTAGATTAATTTCATCATATAAAAGAAATACATTTTTGTTAGTGATTTTATAATTAAGGTTAGGATAATGAGAGGTAAGCAATATTTTTGCGTCTTCTAAACATTGTGGCTCTACTGTAATTTTAATATTACTTTTACAATTATTTTCTAGTGTTTCTTTATCAAATTCATCAATTAAAGAGCCTTTATCAATGATGGCATAGTTAGTTGCCAATTTATGTAATTCGCTTAAAATATGGCTAGCAATCATAATGGTTATATTGTAGTTTTCATTTAGTTTTTGTAGCATTTTACGCATATTATATACGCCTTCTGGGTCAAGACCGTTTATAGGTTCATCAAGGATAAGAAATGAAGGGTTGCCTAATAATGCTATAGCAATTCCCAATCTTTGCTTCATACCTAGAGAAAATTGACGAGCTTTCTTTTTTCCAGTGTTTTCTAAGCCAACCATTTCTAGTATTTTATTATGATTATTAGATGGCATACCAAATAATAATGAAAAATATTGTAAATTTTCTAATGCCGTCATATTATCATAAATACCAGGTTTTTCAATGAGCATTCCTATATTGTTTCTTAGGTTATAGCTATCTGGCTTTCCAAACAATGTATAGTTTCCAGAGCTTTGTTTCGTTAAACCACATATAATACGCATAAGAGTAGTTTTACCAGCTCCATTTTTACCTACCAAGCCATAGATAGAGCCTTTTGGAACATTAATATTTATGTTGTTTAAAACATTTTTTGAGCCATATACTTTTGATAAATTAGATGTTTGTAAAATATATTCCATATCATTCCCACCTTTTTTAGAATTTATGTTTTTAACCTATAACATTAATTTAATGCTATAGGTTAAAAATATTTTTATTAATTACAATTAAGGTACGACTTTATTTTTTAAGTTAAAATTTATAAACGGGTTTATGTTTTAAATTTTAACTTAAAAAATAATAGGAGCACCTGATTTTGAATATTTATATTCAAAAAATTGTTAATTACAATTAAGGTACGACTTAATTTATTTAATTAAAATTTATATACGGCTTTTTGTATTAAATTTTAGTTAAATAAATTTTAGGAGTGCCTGTTTTTGAATACAGAGTATTCAAAAAATTGATTATAGATGTTTAGATTTATTTTATATTAAAGAAGTTGCTAGCAATATTTATATCTTTTGATATTTGAGCTTTAAGCTCTTGTATATTGTTAAACTTTTTAACACCTCTTATATAATCATAGAAATAAACTTGTATTATCTTATTATATAAATTTTCATTAAAATCAAAAATAAACGTTTCTATTGTTCTATGTAAGTTATTTACGGTAGGGTTTGTACCGATATTTGTTATGCTATCATAAATATTCTTACCAACTTGTGTTTTAGTTATATATACGCCATCTGGTGGTAAAAGTTTATTTTTTGGTGGAATAATATTAGCAGTAGGAAAGCCGATAGTCCTTCCTAGCTTATTACCTTCCACAACTTTGCCTAAAATATAATAAGGTTTATTAAGAATTAGATTAGCTTTTTTAATATTTCTATTATTTATAGCCTCTCTAATAAGAGTACTGCTTGCTCTTTCACCGTTAATAATAATATTAGGTATTTTTATAACTTTTATATTTTTTTCCCTTCCTATATTTTGTAGTGTTTCTATATTGCCTGTTCTGTTTTTACCAAAGCAATAATCTTCACCAACAACAAGTATTTTACAATTTAGTTTATTTATTAAAATGTCAATAAATTCATTTGGAGTTATGCTTGCAAAATCTTTATTAAAAGGATATTTTATAAAAAAGTCTATATTTTCTTTTTCTATTTCTAAAGTTTTTTCTTCTTCTGAGAAGATATAGTAAAATGGCTTTGTATTTTTTATAACTTCTAAAGGGTGGGGGTTAAAAGTTATAACCACAGATTTTAAGTTATTATTTAGTGCATATTTTTTTGTTGTAGTAATAAGCTTTTTATGCCCTATATGTAAGCCATCAAAATTACCTATAGTAACTACTGTTTCTTGTTTGTTATTTTCTTCAAAAATGTTAAAATCACTTGTTATTTTCATTTTTCACCTCTAAATTAGCATAGTTAAAGGCTTTATAAAGTCATCTAATACAATGTAAATACCAATCATATTGTTATCTTCATCGTATACAAGTATTTTTTCATCTATATTTAATGGTAATTTATCTTTTATAAAGTTAAGGCTTATTTTATTACCATTATATAAAAACTTATTAGCCACTTTTAAAACAGTAATTTTTTTATAATCTTCTAAAACTTTATCCATAGGTATTAAAACATCGTTTAATTTATTATTTTGTATTATATTATCAAGTTCATCTAACTTTATGGCATTATCTATATAGAAATTACCACTTCTTGTTCTTAAAAGATAGCTCATATATCCACCACAACCAAGATAAGCCCCTATGTCGTTACAAAGAGTTCTTATATATGTGCCTTTTGAGCAAAGAACGGTTATTTCAAAATTTTTATCATCTATAAAGTTAGTTACCTCTATGTTATATATAGTTATTTTACGGCTTTTACGCTCAATTTCTTTTCCTTCTCTTGCCAGCTCATAAAGCTTTTTACCGTCTATCTTTATTGCCGAATACATAGGAGGGGTTTGAAAAATATCCCCTTTAAAAGAATTAACTGCATTTATTATTTCTTCTTTTGTACAATTAACTTCTTTTTCTTCTATAGTTTCTCCGCTAGCGTCTTGGGTTGTTGTAGTTTTACCAAGGCTAACTATAGCTTTATATTCTTTTATAGATGAAGCTATATGCTCTGATAGCTTTGTTGCTTTGCCTATGCATACAGGCAAAACCCCCATAGCATCTGGGTCTAGCGTGCCTGTATGCCCTGTTTTTACTCTATTTAGCTTTTTTCTTACGATATTTACCACGTCGTGAGATGTAAAGCCTTTTTCTTTATATATATTTATAACACCCGATACCATTTTTATTTATCATCTTCTTTCTTGTTAGCTAGTCTTACTTGAGCTAAAACATCTTCTTTAGCTTGCTCTAAAGATATGTTTTTTAGGGTAGCACCAGAGGCTAATATATGCCCGCCACCACCAAAATAATTTGCTATTTTATTAACATCAATAGATTTAGACCTAAAGCTTACTTTTATAGAGCCATCTTCTTTTTCATATAAAAATACGGCAATATTAATAAACTTTGTATCTAACAAATAAGGAACAATAGCACCTGTAGCTTTAGATGTAGCATCTAAGCTTTTAATTTCTTCATTAGATAAGCTAGAGATTATTATATCATCTTCTACATAAATATTGTTTATAGCCTTAGCAAGAAGCCTGCTACTTTCTAAAGAATGCATAGTTAATATTGTAGAGTGTATTTTAGATGTATCTATGCCTTGCTCTATAAGCTCACCAGCTATCTCGTGAGTTCTTTTGCTTGTGCAACTGTATTTAAAACCACCTGTATCAAATACAATACCTGTGTAAATAGCAGTTGCAATGTTAAAATCTATTGCACCTATATGGTTTATTATTTCAAACATAATTTCAGATGTAGAAGAAGCTTTAGGGTTTACAATATTTAAGCTAGCAAAACAATCGTTGCTAATATGATGGTCTATATTAACAGTTTTTTTAGCTTTTTCAAAGATAACCTTAGTATCTCCAAGCCTTTCTATATCTCCACAATCGGCACTGATAAATAAATCTATATTTTCTATGTTGTTATAGTCTTCTTTATAAATTAAATTTTTACCTTCTATATAATCATAGTTAGAGCCAAAATCTTCTAAAAGTACAATAGGTGTTTTGCCCATTTTTTCAATAGTCATAGCAAGAGCTAGGCTTGAACAGATAGCATCACCATCTGGAGATGTATGCCCTGCTATAACTATGTTGTTGCTATGCTCTATTTCCTTTATAAAAGGCTCTATATTTTCGTAAATATTATTCATTTTTATTTACCTCATCTATCAATTTTGATATTCTTATACTATATTCAAGAGAATCATCAAGCTCAAATTTAAACTGAGGTGTATTTCTTAAGTTTATTCTCATAGCTACTTGTTTTCTTATAAAACCACTAGCATTTTTAAGCCCTTCTAAAACATCTTTTTTTTGTTCATCGTCGCCTAAAACGCTAACATAAACTTTACAATATTTTAAATCGTTAGTAGTTTCTACTTTTAAAACACTTGTCATAACCCCAATGCGTGGGTCTTTAAGCTCTGAGCGAACTATCTCTGATAATTCTCTTTTAATTTCGTCGTTTATTCTTATCATTCTTGTATTATTTTTCATAAAAATCAATCCTTTAATGTGGTATTTGCTCCATTACAAATGCTTCTACCATATCTCCTTCTTTAATATCGTTAAATTTATTAAATAAAAGACCACATTCATAACCTGCATTTACTTCTTTAACATCATCTTTAAATCTTCTAAGGGCTGCAAGCTCACCTTCATATACAACAATACCATCTCTTATTATTCTAACTTGTGAGTTTCTTACAATTTTACCATCAGTAACATAAGAACCACCGATAGTACCAACACCTGATGCTTTAAAGATTTGTCTTATTTCTGCGTGGCCTGTAACTTTTTCTTCATAAACAGGGTCAAGCATACCTTTCATAGCAGCAGTTATATCTTCTATAGCGTTATATATTACACGGTATAACCTAACATCTACCTTTTGGTCTTCTGCTACAGATTTTGCCATATTTTCAGGGCGAACGTTAAAGCCTATAATGATAGCGTTAGATGCACTAGCAAGCATAACGTCAGATTCTGTGATAGCACCAACGCCACCGTGGATAGTACGGATTCTTACCTCTTCGTTAGATAGCTTTTCAAGGCTTGAGCGAACAGCCTCAACAGAGCCTTGAACATCGGCTTTAATAACTATGTTAAGCTCTTTCATATTACCAGATTGTATTTGTGTAAATAAATCATCTAAAGATACTTTTTGAGGTGTAGATTTAATCATATCTACTCTATCTTTAGCGATAACTGCCTCTGCAACTTGTCTTGCTTGTTTATCGCTTTTAGCAACATAGAAGCTATCACCAGCAGATGGCACTTCGCTAAGACCTAAAATTTCTACAGGTACAGAAGGTCCAGCCGATTTTACTTTTTGTCCTTTATCATTCATCATAGCTCTTATTTTACCATAAGAAGAACCAGCAACGATAGGGTCGCCTACTTTTAATGTACCACTTTGTACTAAGATTGTAGCAACAGGGCCTCTACCTTTGTCAAGCTTAGCTTCTATAACAGTACCTCTTGCTTTTTTCTTATGGTTAGCCTTAAGCTCTTTCATTTCTGCAACAAGGATAATCATTTCTAACAAGTTATCAATACCTTGTTTGCTAACAGCAGATACAGGCACACATATAGTATCGCCACCCCAATCTTCTGCTAATAAGCCGTATTCTGTAAGCTCTTGTTTAACTCTATCAGGGTTAGCACTTTCTTTGTCTATTTTGTTTATAGCAACGATTATTTCAACCCCTGCAGCTTTTGCGTGGTTTATAGCCTCTATAGTTTGTGGCATAACACCGTCATCTGCTGCAACAACAAGGATAGCAATGTCTGTAACGCTAGCCCCACGCATACGCATAGCTGTGAAAGCCTCGTGTCCTGGTGTATCTAAAAATGTTATAGGCTTGTTATCTATAGAAACTGTATAAGCACCTATATGTTGTGTAATACCGCCTGCTTCTTTTTCTGTTACACGGCTTTTTCTTATAGAATCTAGAAGAGATGTTTTACCGTGGTCTACGTGCCCCATAACAACAACTACAGGTGGTCTTTCTTCTAAATCTTTTTCATTGTCATCTTCATCTTCTTTGAAAGCCTCTTCTAAAATGTCAACCTCTGGAGCTTCCTCTGTTAAAATATCAAATTCTTCACATATAGAAGATGCAAGCTCAAAATCTATCTCTTGGTTAAGGTTAGCCATAACCCCACGTTTCATAAGCCTCATAACTAAGTCTGAGCTTGTTGTGCCTATTTTTTCTGCAAGTTCTTTAACTGTTATAGTTTTTTCTATTTGTATAATTTTTATATCGTCTTCTAAGTTTTCAAAATTTTCTTTTTCCATAACCTGATTTTCTTTTTTACCTTCTTTTTTATTTTTGCCTTTCTTCTCTTTTTTTTCTTTCTTTTCTTCTTTTTTCTCTTCTTTAACGCTAGCTATTTCTACATCTGCCTTTTTCTCTTCTTTAGGCTGTGTTTCTTCTGTGTAATATTCTAATATAAGCTCGGCGTCCTTTTCATCTATACTGCTAGAATGGCTTTTAACCTCTATACCAAACTCTTTAAGTTTTTCTATAAGTTCTTTATTTTCTAAATCTTTATTAATAGTTTCACTTATTTTTTTTCTAAGCTCGTGCACTCTAATTTTTCCCAAATAAATCACCTCTATTAATTAATATCACTTTCTATATATAATTTTATCTTGTTATAAAAACCTTCATCTAAAATAGCAAAAACTGTTCTGTTAGCTTTTCCGATGCTATGGCTAAGCACTTCCTTTTCGCCAAATATAACACAATCTGTTTTATAATAAAATGCTTTGTTTTCAAATTTCTTTTTTGTATTTTCTGAGGCATCATTTGCTATTATTATATAAAAAGCACTTCCATCTTGTAAGGCTTTTTCAACGGCAAATTCGCCAGATGCAATCTTTCCTGCTTTTTGACAAATAGAAAGCATAGATAATAGTTTTTTATTCATCTAAAATCAGCTCATTTCTAAGTTTTTCGTATATATCTTTTGGTATGGCAGATTTAAAAGAACGCTCAAGCCCTTTAGATTTAAAGGCTTTTTCTAAACAATCTATATTTTTACATATATAAGCACCACGTCCTGAAAGCTTACCTGTTAAATCAATGCTATAGTTATTATCATCTGTTCTAACAACGCGTATAAGCTCTTTTTTCTCTTTCATTTGTTGACAACCTGTGCATTTTCTAAGAGGAACTTTCTTTTTAACCATACTTTACCTCCTAATTAAATATTATCTTTAAAATAATCTTCTATTTCAAAAATATCTTCTGTTTCAGAAAAATCTTCTGTTTCAAAGTCATCTTTGTTGTTTACATTTTTTAAGTAATTTTCAAGATATACATTTTCATTGCTAAAATCTATAAAGTTTATCTCTTTTGCAGTGTTTTCATCTTTTATATCTATTTTCCAGCCTGTAAGCCTAGCAGCAAGACGAACGTTTTGCCCTTCCTTACCTATTGCAAGAGAAAACTGGTCTTCTGATACAACAACCTTAGCAAGCCTTTCTTCTTCTATAATCTCTATAGCTATTACTTTAGCTGGCTTTAAAGCTTCTGCTATATATATAACAGGGTCTTTGTTCCAGTTTATAAGGTCGATTTTTTCGCCTCTAAGCTCATTTATTATAGCGTTTATACGGTTGCTATTGTTACCTATGCAAGCACCTATAGCATCTACATTTTCGTTTTTAGAAAAAACTGCCATTTTTGTTCTAGAGCCTGCATCTCTAGTTATAGATTTAATCTCTACAGTGCCATCGTGTATTTCTGGTACCTCTAGCTCAAAAAGCCTTTTAACAAGGTCTTGATGTGTTCTAGATGCAGTAATTTTTGTACCTTTTGTAGATTTTACAACATTACTTATATATACTTTAAGCCTATCGTGCACGTTATATGTTTCTGTAGGCACTTGCTCCTTTGGAGGTATGATTGCATCTATAGGCCCTAAAGATACTATTAAATTTTTATTTTCTATTTTTCTTATTATACCTGTATCTATTTCGTGTTTCTTAACGATAAACTGGTTATATACTTTTTCTCTTTCTGCCTCTCTAAATTTTTGCACAACAACCTGCTTTGCAGCTTGAGCAGATATACGGCCAAAATCTTTAGGAATAACAGGTATATCAACAATATCGCCATATTCATAGTTTGGGTTTATTTCTTTAGCATCTTCAAGAGATATTTCTAAAAAGGCATCATAAACATCTTCTGTAACCTCTTTTTGAGCATAAACGTTTATTTCACCTGTTTCTCTATCCATACTAACTTTTATATTTTGTGATGTACCGAAGTTTTTCTTACAAGCAGACATTAAAGAATTTTCTATCGCTTGAAAAATCTCTTCTCTATCTATCCCTCTTTCCTTTTCTATTAGCTGTAAAGCTTTCATAAGTTCACGGCTATCCATTATATTATCCTCCTTGAAAGTTAAATTTATACAATTAATATATTAATGTTTAAAAAATTACTGCTAAACGACATATTGCAACGTCTTTTTTATCAAAGCTAAGCTCTTTATCGTTTTCTATGATAACAATTTTATCATCTATAAGCCCTACAAGCTCACCTTGAAATTCTTTAACTTTATCTATAGGCTTATAAAGCTTAATATCTACAATACGCCCTTTATATTTTACATATTCGCTATCTTTTTTTAACACTCTATCTATACCAGGAGAGCTAACCTCTAATATATATGCTTTGTCTATAAAATCATCTTCTTCTAGCTTTTGCTCTAAATATCTGCTAACTTTTTCACAGTCGTTTATAGAAAAGCCACCATCTTTATCTATATAAAGCCTAAGGTAATAGTTAGAACCTTCTTTTATAAATTCTGTTTCTACAAGTTCATAGTTATTTTCTAAAATGATAGGCATAACCAAATCTTCAACTTTTTTTATAATATCTTTTGCCTGCATAAAAACCCTCCTTTAATAGTATGCAAAATGAGAGTGGGAAAAGCCCACTCTCATTTTGAAACCTTGTTTTATGTTATAAATATTATAGCATTATTAGGTATATAATGCAATAGTTTTTTATAAATTATTTCATACCGATAAACATACCTAGCACATAAGGTATTAGCCATATAGCCCAAACAACAACGCTAAATTTATGAAAAACTTTTTTTGCCTTATCATCTTTTTTTATAATAATAACTGTTGCCCATATAGCGTGAAAAGCCATTAACAATAAGGCTATTAAGCCTGTTATTCCGTGTGCATTAAGCTTAAAGCCACCTTCAGCAATTTTGCTCATAACAGATGTACCTATTGTGTCAAAAACAAAGCCAAACCAAAATAAGATAGTGTGAAATAGGCTAAGCTCACCTTTTTTCTTTTCTCCAAAAACACCTATAGTATAAAACACTAAAGCAAGGGTTATAAAAACGATAGCCATAACAAGTAAATTAGGCATAAGATAAACCTCCTTAAAGTATAAAAACATAAAAATGAACATTGTTCATTTTGCTTTATAAATATACTATAACTATTATTTTTTGTCAATAACATTTGATAATTTTTATTAAAAAATAAAGGTTCTAATTAAAAAGGGGATAAAATCAATTTTTTTAAAAAATGTGTAAGCTTTTTACAATTTAAGTGTTGTAAATAAAGGTAAGGTTATAGGTTATCTTTTCACACCCACCACCCTTATTATAGGGCTAAAGCCCTATAACCCTTTGAGTTATTGGGTAGATTTTGATAGATTAAAAGCTTGCAGAAAACCTACAAGCTTCAGAATATAGACAAAATAAATTTTATAAAACTAATAGTATAAATATAAAAAAATGAGCGAAGCTGGCAGGGGGTAGGGGGCACTCCCCGTAAAGGGTGGTGGGCGGGTTTAGATAATTACAAAAACCTTGCCTTAAAACAAAAAATTTAAAAATTACAAAAAGCTTGTAGAAAACCTACAAGCTTTTAAAATTGATTAACTATATAATATATTTCCACCTACGATTGTTGCTAAAACTTCACCAAAAACAGGCATATTTTCATAAGGTGAATATTTTGCCCTTGATAAAAACGTACTAGAATCTATAGTTTTTTCTTTATCAAAATCTACTATTATAACATCACCGTCAAAGCCTTCTTTTATTTCTCCTTTGTTTTTAAAGCCTAAAATGTTGGCAGGGTTTTTGCTCATTAACATTGTTATATCTTCTATAGAAAAATTATCTTCTTTTATTAGTTTTGTATTTGTAATGTTAAAAGACACATCTAGGCTTGATATGCCAAACTCTGCTCTTTCAAACTCTGTAATTTTTTTCTCATATAGGGAAGGGGAATGGCCAGAAGATATAGCATCTATTGTACCATCTTTAAGCCCTTCTTTTATAGCCTTAATATCTTCATCTTCTCTTAAAGGAGGCATAACCTTTGCAAAGGTGTTGTAATTATCTACTGTTCTATCTGTAAGGGTAAAATAATGAGGAGCTGTGCTACAAGTTATGTTTACACCTTCTTTTTTAGCTTGTCTTATAAGCTCAACAGTGCCTTTTGTTGTAACGTAGTTTACGTGTATTTTAGCTCCTGTATATTTTGCTAAAATAATATTTTTAGAGGCTTCTATCTCTTCTGCTTCTCTAGGTATGCCAACAAGGCCAAGCTTTGTAGCCATACAGCCGTAATTTACAGTCCCGTTTTTAGATAAATTAGGCTCTATAATTGTTGTTATAACTGTTTTATCAAACATTTTAGAATATAAAAATATATCTCTTAAAAGGTTAGCATTTTCTATAGGGTTGCCACCATCTGATATGGCAACAACACCTGTTAAAATCATTTCACCTATCTCAGATATTTCAAGGCCTTCGCCACCTTTTGTCATATTGCCAATAGGATATAAATTTATGTTTTTATCTAGCTTACATTTAGAATTTATATATTCTACAACTGTTTTGTTATCTACTATAGGTTTTGCAGAAGATGATGTTGTTAAGGTTGTGTATCCTCCTTTAGCACCAGCATTAGATAGTCTTTCTATGTTATTTTTACTTTCGTATCCATTTTCAAATATTTTACAACTAATATCTATAAAGCCAGGGAGAACATAATTTCCTTTAGCATCTATAGTTTTTATGTTTTCTAAGTTTATGTTTTTATCAATTTTTTTAATAAGCCCATTTTCTATGTAAATATCTTTTATTTCTTTTTCTTCTATACCATTTGATACAATCTTTGCGTTTTTTATTAATAAATTCATTAACCTATACCCCCATTCCTAAAGACAATAAATATAATAAAGCCATACGAACGGCAACACCGTTTGTTATCTGGTCGTCCATTAAAACACGAGTAGTATCTAATATAGATGAAGATATTTCTATGCTTTTATGAGGCATACCAGGGTGCATTACTATAGCATCTTTGTTTGCATAAGAAAGTAAGGTTTCATCTAGCTTAAAGAAATTTTTATATTCGTTAAAAGAGGCTAGCTTGCTACCGTAAGATTTTTCATCTTGAAGCCTAAGGGTCATTATAACATCAGCATCTTTAACAGCATCTTTAGGGTTATAGCATACTTTAACGCCAAACTTTTCAAGCTGAGGAGGAAGCATTGTAGGAGGTCCTGTTACGCATACATCTGCTCCTAGCTTTAAAAGCCCCCAAATGTTACTTCTTGTAACTCTTGAGCTTTCAACATCTCCTATTATCGCTACCTTAAGCCCTTTAAAATCACCTTTTGTATTTTTTATTGTCATAAGGTCTAAAAGAGCTTGGCTTGGGTTTTCGTTTATGCCATCGCCTGCGTTTATAACGCTTGCATTTACATTTTCTGCTATAAATTTTGCGCTACCGCTCATTGGGTGCCTACAGATGATAAAGTCTGCCCCCATCTGGTCGATAGTTCTGCCCATTTCGTGTAGGTTTTCATATCTGTTGTTTGTTTCTGATACAACAATATCTACAATGTTAGCGCTTAAATATTGAGCGGCAAGCTCATAAGAAAGCTTTGCACGTACGCTTTTTTCATAAAATAACACAATTACAGATTTACCCTCTAAATAAGGTGCTTTTTTATTTTTTTTTCCTATAACGTGTTTCATTGTTTCTGCTGTTTCTAATATGTGAAGGATTTCTTCTTTGCTTATGTCCATAAGGCTTATAAAGTCTTTTCTTTTAAAAATCATAATCTCTCTCCTTTATAATTTTTTTAAAAGCTCTTGAAAATATGCAGGTAGCTCTGTTTCAAATTCCATATATTCATTTGTGCTAGGGTGGATAAAGCCTAGCACCTTTGCGTGTAAAACTTGCCCTTTAAGCTTAAAAGGTTGTTTTTCTTTGCCGTATACAACATCTCCTAAAAGAGGGTTTCCTATATATGCCATATGTACCCTTATTTGATGAGTACGCCCTGTTTCTAGCTTTAGCTTAATAAATGTATATTTTTTAAACCTTTGTATAACTTCATAGTGAGTAACTGCTCTCTTGCTGTTTTTATCTGTAACTGCCATTTTTTTTCTATCTATAGGGTGTCTACCTATAGGGGCGTCTATTGTGCCTTTGTCTTCTTTTAGGTTGTTATATACAATAGCATAATACACCCTTGTCATAGAATGATCTTCTAGCTGGCTTGCTAGGCTTTGATGAGCTTTATCGTTTTTGGCTATTATAAGTATGCCTGATGTATCTTTATCTATACGGTGAACAATACCAGGACGCATAATGCCGTTTATGCCTGATAAATTATCTTTACAATGATACATTAAAGCATTTACCAATGTGCCACTGTAATGTCCGTTAGCAGGGTGCACCACCATATCTTGTGGTTTATTTATAAGGATAACATCATCATCTTCATAAACTATGTCAAGAGGTATATCTTCTGGAAGTATATCTATTTCCTTTGGTTCTTCTATATAAACTGTAATAGCGTCATTTTCTCTAAGTTTATAATTTTTGTTAATTTCTTTGTTATTTACTAAAACATTTTTTTCTTCTATTAATTTTTGTATTCTGCTTCTTGAAACATCTTCTAAATTATCATTTAAAAAGCTATCTATTCTTTTATTAGTATCTTCTTTTTCTATTAAAAATTCTAGCTTATCCAAACTAATCTTCCTTTGCTTTTTTTAAATTTTTATGTTTTTATTACAATTAAGGTACGACTTAATTTAGGTTGAATATAAAGTCTTCACCTTTAGATTTTTTATTTTAAGGCAAGGTTTTTGTAATTATCTAAACCCGCCTACCGCCCTTCTTCTAGGGCTTTGCCCTAGAACCCTTTAATTACTTAAATATTTATGGGATAAGGCTTTAATATTATTTTGTCTATATTTTGAATTAAGGTACGACTTAATTTATTTAGCTAAAATTTATATACGGCTTTTTGTATTAAATTTTAATTAAATAAATTTTAGGAGCGCCTGTTTTTGAGTACAAAGTACTCAAAAAATTATTTATGCTCTTCTGAAAAAATAATAACTATAGCAAGTAAAAATGTACCAACGCATACCAATATATCTGCTACGTTAAAAACGGCAAAATCGTTGCCCCAAAATATAAAGTGAAACATATCTACAACATAAGCTCTAAAAAGCCTATCTATCAAATTGCCTAAAGCTCCTGATATAATAAGCACTAAAGATATTTTACCTAGGGTTAAAAACTTGTTTTTAGGAAGCTTTGTATAATAAACACCACAAATGATAGATGCAATAAGAGCTATAGCTATAAATATCCATCTAGCTCCTTGTAGCATACCAAAGGCTGCACCTCTGTTTTCTACGTATGTAAGGTAAAAAAAGTTTTCTATTATTTTTACAGAGCCTATAGGCTTTAGCTTTTCTAAACATATAAATTTTACTATTTGGTCTAAGATTATAAGAAGTACTGTGTATATAACTGGTTGTATTTTTTTCATTTTAGCCCTCCAAAGCATATTTTATAGCACTTTTTATTATGCCTTCATCTAATTCTTTTGTAGAAAAGGCATAGCCTATTTCTTTTAGCATAACTATTTTTATTTGTTTGTTTTCATTTTTCTTATCGTATATCATATTTTTATATATATTTTCTATGTTAAGGCTTTTTTTATCATATATATTAAAATATTTAAAAAGTGATTTTGCATTTAATAAATCTTCTTCTTGTATAAGATTTTGCTTATAAGATATGTACATACTAGCTATTATGCCAATAGATACCCCTTGCCCGTGAAGTATGCTAAAGTTACTTTCTGTTTCTATAGCGTGGCCAAAGGTATGCCCAAAGTTTAAAATTTCTCTTATGCCTTTTTCCTTTTCATCTATAGATACAATGTTTGCTTTTATTTTACAAGATTTATATATTATATTTTTTAAGGTATTTTTATTTTGGTTTTTAATTTTTTCTTTGTTGTGTATTATAAAATCTAGGTAATCTTTATCTAATATATAAGCGTGTTTTATAACTTCTGCAAGGCCGTTTTCAAACTGAACCTTAGGCAAGGTTGATAAAGTGCTTATATTTATATAAACTAAAGATGGGTTGTAAAAGCTACCTATTATATTTTTTTTGTTTAAAAAATCAACACCTGTTTTACCTCCAATGCTACTATCAACTTGAGCTAGCAAGGTTGTTGGTATTTGTATATATTTTATGCCTCGCATATATGTAGAGGATACAAAGCCTGCAATATCGCCTACAACACCGCCTCCAAGAGCTATTATAAGGCTTTTTCTATCTATATTGTTACCTAGCAAAAATTCATATATGTTATAAATTTCATTTAAGCTTTTGCTTTCTTCCCCATAGCTTAAAATATATTTAAAAACATTATAATTTATAAATAGGTTTTCTATATCTTTTAAATAATAGCTAGCAACATTATCATCTGTAATTATAACTATGCTTTTAGATTTTATGTTGTTTTTATCTAAAAATTTAATTAAATTGTTGAAATTTTGTTCTATATATATATTGTACTTTTTGTTTACATTTATATTATCCATATTTATTCTCCTTATCTTTTAACATTTTACCATAGTTTATAAAATTTTTCTATATATATTTATAAAACACTTGTATTTTATTACTATTTAATATATAATTTTTTTATAAATTTTAATGATTATAACTATACTTTTAGGAGGTAGCAAGATGGCTTTTCTTAGTATTTTTGATGTGGTTGGCCCTAATATGGTTGGTCCTTCTAGCTCCCATACAGCAGGGGCAGCTTCTATAACTTTAATTGCTAAAAAAATGTTTGGCAAAGAAATAAAAAATGTAAAATTTATCCTTTATGGGTCTTTTGCAAAAACTTATAAAGGACACGGCACAGATAAAGCTCTTTTAGGCGGTAGCCTAGGCTTTGTATCTGATGATTTAAGAATAAGAGATTCTTTTGACATAGCAAAAGAGCAAGGAGTTAGCTATTCTTTTGAGGAAAGCAACATAGAGCTTGACCACCCTAACGTTGTTGATGTTTGTATGGAATCTAAATGTGGAGATAAAATGGTTGTTCGCGGGGTATCTGTTGGTGGTGGCAAGGTTAAAATTGTTGCTATAGATGATGTTTCTGTTGAGTTTTTTGGGGAATATGCTACATTAATTATAGACCATTTAGATAAAAAAGGCGTTATGGCTTTTATATCTAACTGCCTTCAAGATGCTAACGCTAATATAGCGTTTTTAAAAGTTACTAGAGATGCTAAAGGAGAAAATGCTCATTCTATCATAGAATGTGATGACAAAATAGATAAAAGCGTTGTAGAGGCTTTAAAACAAAACGAAAATATAAAAAATGTAATGTTAGTTCAAATATAAGGAGGTAAATTATGAACTTTAATTATGCTAGTGAGCTTTTAGAGCTTTGTGAAAAAAATAATTTGCCTATATCTGAGGTGATGATAAGGCGAGAGCTTGCCAACACAAATACTACAAGAGAAGAAATTATAGAAAAAATGACTAAATCTTTAAACATAATGAAAGATGCAGTTAAAGCTCCTTTAAAAGAACCTATAAAAACTATGGGAGGTTTAATAGGTGGAGAAGAGAAAAAGCTTCTTGATAGATTAAAAGAAGGTAAAAGCTTATCTGGTAGCGTTACAACAAAAGCTTTAGCTTATGCCCTTGGTGTTTTAGAGGTAAACACAGGTATGGGCATTATCGTTGCTGCTCCAACAGCAGGTGCTGCTGGTGTTGTGCCTGGGTTATTACTTGCTTTACAAGAAGAATTTAACTTATCAGATGAAGTTGTTTTAAACGGTTTATTTAACGCTAGTGCTATTGGCTATTTATTAATGAGAAATGCATCTGTTGCTGGGGCAGAGGCAGGCTGTCAAGCAGAGGTAGGCTCGGCATCGGCAATGGCTGCTGCCGCTGCTGTTGAAATGATGGGAGGAAGCCCAAGGCAGTGTATGTATGCCGCATCTACAGCTTTACAAAACCTTTTAGGCCTTGTTTGCGACCCTGTTGCAGGCCTTGTGGAAGTGCCTTGTCAGGCAAGAAACGGTATAGGCACTACAAATTCTTTAATTTGTGCCGAAATGGCTTTAGCAGGGATAGGTAACATTATACCTTTAGATGAAATGATTGAATGTATGTATTCTGTAGGTAAAACTATGCCTTCAGAGCTTAGAGAAACTGCCCTTGGTGGTTGCGCTAAAACGCCTACAGGCTGTAGCAAATGTTACCTTGTAAAATAATCTTATAAAATAAATGTTTAGTTTTAGGTTGTAGACTTTGTCTACAACCTGAGATTGTCGACTTTGTCGACAATCTTTTTATGTTTATTCATAATTTTAAGTGTTTTAGTTTTAAGCTAAGGGGTTGGTTTTTTATCTAAACCCGCCCACCGCCCCTTTACGGGGAGTACCCCGTACCCCCCTTGAGCTTCGCTCATTTTTTTATATTTATGCTATTAATTTTATAAAAATTATTTTGTCTACAACCTAAATTTTAGAAATAAAAAGGAGTGATTATATGGACATTTTACCAAGTATAGTGTTTTTAGTTGCATTATTAACTTTTTGTTTTTTACAAGCTTATATATGTAAAAATGCAAAAAATAAAAAGTTAGGCTTAATACTTCCTATAGGCTCGTTTTTAATAGCAACAATGCCTATAATATCTATGGCTGTAGCTTTTATTTTAAGTATCTTGCCTAGCACATCATCAAGATGGGATTTTGGTATGACAATAATAGGTGGCGTTACTTTTGATTTTTTACCAGGATATATTATACAGTTATTTAATTTAATAATATTACTTATTATGTTATATTTACCTACAATTATATTTACATTAATTTACCTACATTATAAAAAGAAAAACAAACAGGAGGGGGATATATGATATATTTTATTATTTTAGTTATTATAGCTACCATATTACAAGTTTTTATATGTAAAAAAGCAACCAACCATAAGCTAGGGTTAATAATACCTCTTCTTTCTTTAGTTAGCGTTATAGCACCTGCTCTTAGCTCTTTGGTAATATTATTACCTACTATAGATACAATAGATGGTTCTATTATTTATTTAATATTAGATATTTTGATTGTGTTATTAATTTCTCTTATACCTTTTTTTATTTTTATATCTATATATTTTTATTTTAAGAAAAATTGTAAACTAGATAAATAAGGTGTATAATATGGTTAATTTGTTAATTTGAAAGGTATTTAGCTATGAAAAAAAGAACTATTTTTTATAAAAAGCTTATGATAAGCTATAACATTATTATATTTAGCTTTATTTTTGTTATAAATTTCGTTGTTTTTAAAAATATACAACAAAAAGATTTACAATATGATATGCAAGTGAATAAACGTATGGTAAATAATGTTTCTGAGCTTTTTAAAAATACAGAAAACTTTATAACAACCTTTATGTCAGAGCTTTATAGCGACGATGAGATTATTAGCGATACTATATATTTTTTAAATAACGACTTAAATGCTTATCTTAAAAACAAGCTAGATAAATTTTATGAAAGCGACGATAGTTACTATAAAGGTATAGAATATTTAATAAGAAATAGTTTTAAAAGAAATGAGCTAATAGAAAGTATAGAGCTTGTATCTTACAATAACAATGTATCTTATTTATTTGATAGAAAAAACCAGATAAAAGAAAAAAGGTTTTCAGATATTGAGCTAAACCAAGGCTTTTTACAAAGCACAGGAGAAGAACAGGAAATATTATATATAAGAAATATAAACAACCCTTTAAACCTAGAGATAGAAGGGATTGCAATATTTAAGTTTAATAAAAAAGAAATAGATAAAGCCATAGAACAATACGATAAATATTTTAGGCTTTTAGTTTTAAAGCAAAATGGATTAATTTTATACGATTCAAAGAAAAACATCGAAAACCAAGAAACAGATGTGCTAGATGTAACGGCTCTTTTAAATGGCAACAAAGGAAACATAAATACAGTAGAGCTATCAAACGATATAATAGTTTTAGGAACTATAGAAAATAGCTCATTTATTATAAAAGATAAAAGCTTAATACTTTACATTGTAATAATAAACATAATATTTTTGATAGCATCAGAAATATTTATATTTAAGCGTCTTAAAAAGCTAAATAACAGGCTTAATGTTATATTAGATACTATGAGTGATATAAACATAGATGATAAGCTAAAAAGGATACCTTATGATGTACAACACGAAAAAGATGAAATAAGCATTATTTGTAAAAACTTTAATAAAATGTGCGATAACCTAGAAGAATACATAAACAAATATTACATATCTAAAATAAATGAAAAAAATGCTGAAATGAAAACATTGCAAAATAGTATAAACCCTCATTTTTTATACAACACTTTAGAAAGCATACGTATGAAAGCTATTATAAATAGCGATAAAGAAGTTGCTAGAATGATTTATATACTTGCACATATTTTTAGAAGCCAGCTAAAAGAAAAAGATATAATAACTATAAAAAGTGAAATAGAATATTGTGATAAATTTTTAGAGCTTTATAAATTTAGGTATGCAAATAAAATACTATATAACGTAGAATGTGAAGAAGATTTGTTAGAAAAAGAAATAATAAAGTTTGTGCTACAGCCTTTAGTGGAAAACTATTTTGTGCACGGTATAAGGCTTGAAAGCGATGATAACAAAATGCTTATAAAAATAAAACATATAAAAGGTTTTATAATTATCACAATAGAAGATAACGGAAGAGGCATACCTAAAGATAAGCTTATAGATTTAAAAGAAAAAATAAAAAATAAAGAAAATGATAGCCAGATGGTTGGCATCTTAAACGTAGACCAAAGGATAAAAATAAAATATGGAAGCGAGTATGGGCTAGAAATTGATAGCCAAGAGGGCATAGGCACAAAAATAACTATAAAGCTACCATATATAGAAGAAAGGAGTTAATTATGTATAAAGCAATGCTTGTAGATGATGAAAACCTAATAACTGAAGGGCTTAAAAACATTATAGACTGGGAAAAGCTAAACATAACAGTTTTAGATACGGCAGAAAACGGCAAACAAGCTTTAGATAAATTTAGAAAAAATCCTGTAGATATTGTAATAACAGATATTAATATGCCCCTTGTAAACGGTATAGATTTATTAAGCCAAATAAAAGATATAAACGAAAACACTAAGTTTATTATTCTAAGTGGGTATGAAGAATTTAACTATGCAAAGGCTGCCATATCTATAGGTGTGGAGGCTTATATATTAAAGCCTATAGATGAAGATGAACTTACAAAAGTTTTAAAAGAAATAGTATTAAAGCTAGATGAGGCTAAAAGCAGTAAAAAAATTAATCTTAAAAAAGATACCATATTTAAAGGTATATTAAATAACATTGCAACAAAGCAAGACTTAATAAACAGTAAAGAAAAAATAAAGATAAATATGGACAATAGCTTATATGTTACAAGCATACTTTTAATAAAAGAAGGCTTTACAACAATAGATTTTAAATACATAGAAAAAACAGAAGTTTTATATGATGACTACGGCAACCTTATTTTAGTTAACAGCTTTGATAAAAACACAACCATTAAAGAAATAAAGCATTTTTATGAACAAATATTAGAGGATATAAAAACAAAATATGGCTATGACGTATTAATAGCCGTAGGTGATATTGTAGAAGATGTTAATCTTCTTGGAAAAAGCTTTAAAACTAGCAATATAGTTAAAAAGAACATATTAATATCAGGATTTAACAAGTGCCTTACAAAAGAAGATTTACTAAGCGACATAGAAATGCATTTTGAAAATGAGCTAAACGAAATAAATAGGCTAATAATAGATAACGATAAAAAGGGCATTAACAAATATATAGATGAAATATTAGATAATGATAAGCTAACACCTCAAAATATATATGATTTTGCTACCAAAGTTTTAATATTATACGATAATTTAAAGGCTAAATTTAAAATAGATAATGAAAATGCAGATGTTTTAGGTAGCACCATAATAAATGTTTTAAATTTTACCACATTAGATGATATAAAAACATATTTAAAGCATAAGTTAGTCTATCTTATAGACCATATTGCAGATGAAAGCATAAAGCTAAGCCCTATCGTTAGAAGGATTGTAAAATGTGTAAACGAAAACTACAACAAAGATTTAAGCCTTAAAAGCCTTGCATTAGAATATAATGTAAACACATCTTATTTAGGACAAGTTTTTACAAAGGAAATAGGCATACAGTTTTCAGATTATCTTAACAAAATAAGAAACTCTGTAGCTAAAGATTTGATATTAAACACAAACAAAAAAATAAGTGATATATCAAAAGAAGTTGGATACCTAGATACAAGCTATTTTTATAGAAAATTTAAAAAGTACTATGGGGTAACGCCTGCTACCCTAAGAGAACTACAAGACTATTAATAGTAAAATTGCATAAAAAACCATAACCTAAAAACATATACATAATTCACAAAAAAGGAAAGTGAAAATTGTATACATTTTTTGAGGTTAAATTTATATTAAAAAAAAGTTATAACAATATAAAATTTGTACAATAAAACTAAAAAAAGTCAACTATAAATTAATAAACAACTATGTTATGGTTAATTAATAAAAATATTAAAAATAGCAATAGATTTTACTAGGAGGAACTAAAGATGCAAAATAAAAAAGAGAAAAAGCCTAAAGCTAAAAAAAATAATAGCTCTTTTCTTAAAAGTTTAAACAGAAACAAAGAATTATTATTTTTAACTTTGCCAGGTACAATATGGTTTTTAATATTTGCTTATTTACCTATGTTTGGGGTTTTGATAGCTTTTAAAAACTGGCAGATACACGGTGGCTTTTTAGAAAGCTTAATAAAAAGTCCTTTTGTAGGATTTGATAACTTTAAGTTTTTATTTTCATCAAGCGATGCTTGGCTTATTACAAGAAATACTATTTTGTATAATATAGTATTTATCGTATTAGGTATAGTTTTACCTGTAACTCTAGCCATTTTACTTAAAGAGTTACATAACAAAAAATTATCTAAATATTTTCAAACTTCTATGTTTTTACCTTATTTCTTATCTTGGGTTGTAGTTAGCTATTGTTTATATGCTTTCTTAAGCCCTGATAAAGGTTATTTAAACAGCATAAGACAAAACTTAGGTATGGAAAGCGTGTCTTGGTATACAGAAGCTAAATATTGGCCTTTTATAATTATCTTTATGAGCCAATGGAAAGGCGTTGGTTATGGTACAGTAGTTTATTTAGCATCTATATGCGGTATAGATAAAACTTACTATGAGGCTGCTCTTGTAGATGGTGCATCTAAATGGCAACAAATAAAAAGCATTACAATACCTTTATTAAAACCTGTTCTTATAATTATGTTTATTAACGCAGTTGGTGGTATGTTTAGGTCAGACTTTGGTTTATTCTATCAATTACCAAAAGATTCTGGTGCTTTATACCCTGTTACAAACGTTATTGATACTTATGTTTATAGAGCTTTAATAAACTTAGGTAACATCGGTATGAGCTCGGCTGCAGCTTTATATCAATCTATTGTAGGTTTAGTTTTAATACTTGTAACTAACGGCATTGTTAGAAAAGTAGATAACGAAAACGCATTCTTTTAGGATAGGGGGTAAATTTTGTGTCGACTAAAATAGAGAAAAAACCTAAAAAGGCTAAAAATATGGAAGAAATGGAATCTGAAAGCAGATTTAACAGAGTTTCTAAGCCTGTAAACTTTTTAATAGGCTTATTGTTCTTGTTATTAGCTTTAGCTTGTGTTGTTCCTTTTATATTCGTTATTATCATTTCTTTAACTAGCGAAGAAGCCTTAAAAATGAACGGTTATAGATTTATACCTGAAGAAATAAGCTTTGAGGCTTATAAACATATTTTATCATCAGGTAGTGATATATTAAGAGCTTATGGCGTTAGTATTTTTGTTACAATAAGCGGTACTTTATTAGGCCTTATAATAATGTCTACTTACGCTTATGCTTTATCAAGAAGAAGCTTTACTTATAGAAAATTTTTTACAAAGCTTATTTTCATACCTATGCTTTTCTCAGGTGGTATGGTATCATCATATTTAGTTATGGTAAACTTTTTAGGGCTTAAAAATAATATATTAGCTTTGATATTACCTCTTTGTGTAAGCTCATTTAATATAATTATTTTAAGAACTTTCTTTAGAACATCTGTACCAGAGGCAGTTATAGAATCTGCTAGGATAGATGGTGCAAGCGAATTAAAGCTATTTATTAAAATAGTTTTACCTATAGCAATACCTGGTATTGCAACAATAGGGCTTTTCTTAACCCTTGCTTATTGGAACGATTGGTTTAACGCTATGTTATATATAGAAAAACCAAACTTAATACCTCTTCAATATATGCTTATTAAAATAGAAACATCTATGGAGTTTTTAGTTAAAAACGCATCTAGCATAGGTGCAAGCGCTATAGAGGCTTCTAAAAATATGCCTACAGAAACTTTAAAAATGGCAATAGTTGTTATAACTACATTACCTATTATGTTTGCTTATCCATTTTTCCAAAAATACTTTGTAAATGGTTTAACAATAGGTGCTGTTAAAGAATAATATTTTAAAGAAGGAGAAAAACTATGTATTATTTATTAGAAAGAATTAACAAAACTTGTGAACATATTGCAAAAAATGTTTACAACCAAGAAATTCCTTTAGAAAATTACAAATATATTGATGGTAACTACCACAATATAGATAACATTAAAACTGTTGATGAAAACGAATTTAGAGAATTTAAAACAGGCGATTTATGGGGCGGTAGAGATAAACACGGTTGGTTTAAATGTAGCGTTGAAGTGCCTAAAGAATTTGAAGGTAAAACTATTGCTCTTAACTTCCATACATTTAACGAAGGTTGGGACGCAACAAACCCTCAATTTATCTTATATGTAAATGGTGAGCATATCCAAGGTTTAGATATGAACCATAGAGAAGTTATTTTATCACATAATGCTGTTGCTGGCACTAAATACGAAATAGATTTACACGCTTATGCAGGTATGTTATCTGATAAATTAGCTACATTACACGGTAAACTTGTTGTTATAGATATGGCATCAAGAGAGCTTTACTTTAATATGAAAGTACCTGCTGATGTATGTAAAGAGCTAGATGAAAACGACAAAAGAAGAATAGATATGATTACAGTTTTAACAGAAGCTTGTAATTTAATTGATTTAAGACAACCAAAAAGTGAAATGTATCACGAAAGTGTTAAAAAAGCTAATGAATTTTTAAATGAAAAATTCTATGGTGAGCTTTGCGGACACGAAGATTGCATAGCAACTTGCGTAGGTCATACACACATTGACGTAGCTTGGCTTTGGACTGTTGCTCAAACAAGAGAAAAAGTTGCAAGAAGCTTCTCTACTGTTTTAAAACTTATGGAAGAATATCCAGAATATATATTTATGTCTTCTCAACCACAATTATACAAATTCTTAAAAGAAGACCACCCAAAAGTTTACGAAAAAGTTAAAGAAAAAGTTAAAGAAGGCGTTTGGGAAACAGAAGGTGCTATGTGGCTTGAGGCAGACTGTAACGTTACATCTGGTGAATCTTTAGTTAGACAAATTTTACACGGTAAAAGATTCTTTAAAGAAGAATTTAACGTAGATAACGAAATTTTATGGTTACCTGACGTTTTTGGTTATTCAGCAGCGTTACCTCAAATCCTTAAAAAATCTGGTATTAACTACTTTATGACTACAAAAATTTCTTGGAACCAATTTAACAAAATACCTAACGACACATTTATGTGGAAAGGTATTGATGGTACAGAAATATTTACTCACTTTATAACTGCTACAAACCCAGGTGAGCCTAAAACATCATTTAACACTACTTACAACGGTCACATACAAGCAGATGCTGTTATGGGTGCTTGGAGAAGATACCAAAACAAAAACATTAACGATGACGTTTTAATCTCATTTGGTTGGGGCGACGGTGGCGGTGGCGCTACTTTAGAAATGCTTGAAAACGCAAGAAGATTTGCAAAAGGTATTCCTGGTGCTCCAAAAGTTAAAATGGGTACATCTCTTGATTACTTTAGAAGATTAGAAAACAAAGTTAAAGATAGCAAAAAGCTTAAAAAATGGAACGGTGAGCTTTATCTTGAATACCACAGAGGTACTTACACTTCTATGGCTAGAAACAAAAGAGATAACAGAAAATGTGAAAACCTTTACACTTCTTTAGAAAAATTAAGCTCATTAAATATGTTATTTGGCGATAGCTATCCTCAACAAGAAATTAACAGCTCTTGGGAAACTATCCTTTTAAATCAATTCCACGATATTATCCCAGGTTCTTCTATTAAAGAAGTATATGATGTTACAGAGGTGGAATATAAAGAGCTTTTAGAAAAAGGTAACAACATTTTAGAGCAAAACATTAAAGCTCTTGCTAACAGAATTAACTTAGATGCAAAAAGCGTTGTTGTAAACAATACTTTAGGCTTTACAAGAAGCGATGTTGCTACATTTGATATGCCAGAAGGCTTTAAAAATGTATCTGTATTAGATGAAAACGGAAATAAAGTTCCTTGTCAAATGACAAGAGATAACAAAGTTATTTTCTTTGCAGAAAACATACCTGCTAACGGTTATAAAGCATTTAAACTTGTTGATGAAGAAAGCGAAAAAGCTACTATAGATTGTACAAAATCTAGCATTGAAAATGATTTCTTTAAAATTACTTTAGATGATAAAGCTAACATTACATCTTTTATGCACAAAGAAACTAACAGAGAGTTATTAAAAGAAGGTAGATTAGGTAATGAGCTTCAAGCTTTTGAAGATAAACCTATGTGCTTTGATAACTGGGATATTGATATTTTCTACAAAGAAAAAATGTGGTTAGTAGACGATTTACAAAGTGCTGAGGTTGTAGAAAACGGCCCTGTTAGAGCTACTTTAAAAATTGTAAGACAGTTTTTAACATCTACTATCACTCAATATATGCACGTTTACAAAAACATTGGAAGAGTAGATTTTGAAAACGTTGTAGATTGGAAAGAAAAAGACGTATTATTAAAAGTATGTTTCCCTATTGATATTAACACAAGCGAAGCTACTTATGAAATACAATACGGTAACGTAAAAAGACCTACACATAACAACACTACTTGGGATATAGCTAGATTTGAAGTTTGCGGTCATAAATGGGCAGATTTATCTGAAGATGGTTTTGGTGTGTCTATGTTAAACGAATCTAAATATGGCCACGACATTATAGAAGGTGATATGAGATTAACTCTTATCAAATCTACTTGTGACCCTAACCCAGATGCAGATAAAGAAGTACATTACTATACTTACTCTATCTACCCTCACACAGGTGATTGGAGAGAAGCTAACACTGCTATGCAAGCTTACAACTTAAATAACCCATTAGTTACAATAGTAGAAGATGCTCATAACGGTAGCTTAGATAAAGAGCTTAGCTTTGTAGATATAAACAAAGAAAACGTTATGATAGAGGTTATCAAAAAAGCAGAAGATAGCGATGATTTAATTGTTAGGGTATATGAATACCACAATAAGAGAACAAACGCTACATTAAGCTTCTTTAAAGAAATTGAAAAAGCTTACGAATGTAACCTTATGGAAGAAAACATTGAAGAGGTTAAAGCAAATGGTAAAGAAATATCATTTGAAATTAAACCTTACGAAATTAAAACATTTAAAATTAAATTAAAATAATTATTTTAATTTAATATATATCCATTAGGATAGAGTATTATCTTATCCTAATGGAATAATAATTAATATTAAATTATTAATGTTAAAAGGAGTGTAAGAAATGATTTTTAAAAAAATGAAAAAACTTGCAGCCTTAGCTTTAACGGTAGCGCTTGGTGCTACTGCTTTAACAGGTTGTGGTAGCTCATCAGATGGTGGTAGTGCATCTAATGGTGATATAGTAACATTAAAATATTATTCTATAGGTGCAGAGCCTAAAGATAAACAAATGGTATTAGATGAAGCTAATAAATATTTAGCAGACAAAATTGGCGTAAACCTTGATATGACTTATATCGATTTTGGTGATTATACTCAAAAAATCAATGTAACAATAAACTCTGGTGAGCAATTTGACCTTGCTTTCACTTGCTCTTGGGCAGGAGATTACCTTGGAAACGCTAGAAAAGGTGCTTTCTTAGATTTAACACCTTATTTAGAAACAACAGGTAAAGCAATGTATGATGCTATCGACCAAAGATTTTGGGAAGGTGCTACTATAGATGGTAAAATCTATGCTGTACCTAACCAAAAAGAAATTTCTACAATGCCTATGTGGGTTTTCACTAAAGAATATGTAGATAAATACAACATTCCTTACCAAGATTTACACAGTCTTGAAGATTTAGAACCTTGGTTAAAAGTTATTAAAGAAAACGAACCAGACGTGGTACCTTTATACATTACAAAAGGTTTCTCTCCACCTCAATATTTTGACTTTATTGTAAACCCTGTTGGTGTTGAAATTGGCGATGAAGGCTTAACTGTTAAAAATATTTTTGATACAGAAAAAATGCAAAGCACTTTACAAACTTTAAGAAGATATTATCAAGCAGGTTATATAAATGCTGATTCTGCTACAGCTCAAGATAATAAATCTGTTAAAAGATTTGTAACTAAAGGTGATGGTCAACCTTATGCTGAGCTTTTATGGAGCAAAGATTTAGGCTATGATGTTGTAGCTAGCCCTATTATGGACGGTTTAGTTACAAACGATTCTACTACTGGTTCTATGATAGGTGTTTCTAAAAACTCTAAAAACCCAGAAAAAGCTGTAGAATTTTTAAACCTTTTAAATACAGACCCTTATTTAAGAAACTTATTAAACTATGGTATTGAAGGTGTACATTACACTAAAGTTGAAGGTAGCGAAAACGCTATCAAGTTAGACCCAGAAAAATCTAAAGATTATTCTGTTCCATATTTTGGCGGTGGTAACTTATTTATAACTTATACTTTAGATACAGAGCCTGAAACTAAATGGGAAGAATTTAAAACATTTAACGACAGTGCAGAAACTTCTCCATTATTAGGCTTTAAGTTTGACACAGCTCCTGTAACAAACGAGCTTGCAGCTATTAACAACGTTATGGAAGAATTTAAAGCTACGATTTACAGTGGTTCTGTTGATATTGATGAATATTTAACAAAATTAAATGATAAATTAAAAGCTCAAAATATAGATAAAGTTATTGCAGAAGCTCAAAAACAATTAGATGAGTGGAAAGCTACTAAATAGTAATCTATTTTAATATATACCACCAGTTTATCTGGTGGTATTAGTTTATAAAATTATTTAATATTAAAAGGAGAATTTAATATGGAGCAATTAAAATACCGTGAAATATTAAATCAAGAGTTTAAAGCTTATGTAGATAAGCCTGTAAAATTTAAAGAGCATAACCTAGATAATAACATTTTAACTTTAAATTTTACAAACAAAATGCTTACTTTTACATTTTTTAAAGAAGGTATTGTTAAGGTTTTTATATCTGATATAAACCAAGAACCAAGAGAAACAGGAGCTGTTTGCTACAATGAATACTGCACTAATGTAAAAGTTGATATAGAAGAAGACAATGTTGTTATAAAATGTGAAGAAGGCTATATATATGTAGATAAATATACAACAGAGATAACATTTTTAGATTTACATAAAAACGTTATTTGTAAAGATTTTCAACCAAGCTTTATAGATGAAAACGGGCATATTTTTGTAACAAAAGAAAATGATGCACTAGCTTATTATGGATTTGGGGAAAAAGGTGGAGAACTTAACAAAAAAGGTTGTTATATGGAAAACTATAATACAGATGACCCAGAAACAGATGATAACTCTGTAATGTATTATAAAACAATACCTTTTTATGTGGCAGTTAAAGAAAATCATACTTATGGTATGTTTTTTGATAATAGCTTTAGAAGCTATTTTGATATGGGTAAAAGCTACAAAGATAGAATTTTCTTTGGAGCTAACGGTGGAGATATAAAATATTATTTTATATTTGGCAAAACTATAAAAGATGTAGTTAAAAGATATACCCTTTTAACAGGTAGAATGGATATGCCTCCTTTATGGAGCTTAGGCTATCAACAATGTAGATTTAGCTATTTTTCTAAACAAGAGGTGGAACAGCTACTTGCTACCTTTGAAGAAAAAGATATACCTATAGATGTAGTTTATTTAGACATAGACTATATGGACGGCTTTAGAGTTATGACTTTTAAAAGCCCAGAATTTGACGGCATAGGAGATGCTATCGCTAGCTTTAAAGAAAAGGGCATAAAAACTATAACTATCCTAGACCCAGGTGTTAAGGTAGATGAAAACTACGGTGTTTATAACAGAGGGCTAGAAGGTGACCATTTTACAAAAACTTTAGATGGAAAGGTTTATGTTGGGGCTGTTTGGCCTAACGATAGTGCCTTCCCTGATTTTTCTAATGAAAACTGTAGAAAATGGTGGAAAGAAGAGCTTAAGCAGTTTATATCAAAATATCACATAGACGGTATATGGAATGATATGAACGAGCCTTGCGTATTTAATAACGATTATAAAACTATGCTAGAAAACTGCTTACATAACAGCGATTATGGCGTAATAGAGCATAAAGAATTCCACAACAGATATGGCTTTGAAATGAGCAGAGCATCTTGTGAGGCTCAAAAAGAGCTATATCCTAACAAACGTGGATTTTCTATGACAAGAGCTACTTATTCTGGCGGGCAACGTTATTCTTCTGTATGGACAGGGGATAATATGAGCCTTTGGCAACAGCTTAGAATGTCTATAACTATGAACTGCAACCTAGGTATTAGCGGATTTTCTTTTGTTGGTAACGATGTTTCAGGCTTTGGCTTAGATAGCACAGAAGAGCTTTTTATCCGTTGGAACCAGCTAGGAACATTTTTACCTATCTTAAGAAATCACTCTAATATGTATACAAGAAGGCAAGAACCTTGGGCTTTTGGTAAAAGAGCAGAAGATATTGCTAAAAAATGTATAAAACTTAGATACGAGCTTATGCCTTATCTTTATAATTTATACTATCAATCTCATAAGCTAGGGTTTCCTATCTTTAGGCCTATGGTTATGGAATATCAAGACGATATAAACGTTTTAGACTTAAAAGAACAGTTTATGTTTGGTAAAAACATATTAGTTGCTCCTGTTGTTTATGAAGGGGAAAGAAAGAAAGTTGTTTATTTACCTAAAGGTAATTGGTATAATTATTTTACAAATGAAAAATTTAAAGGTGGTAAATATTACAACTTACAATGTGAGCTTGATGAGGTTTTAGTGTTTGTAAAAGAAGGTTCTATAATACCTGTTTATGAACAAGAATATAAAAACACTAAAAACAGACCTAATGAGGTAACATTTAAAATTTATGGAGATAAAGCTAGCACGTTATATTACTATGACGACGGCGAAACAAACGATTATTTAGACCAAAAATACAACCTTTGTGAAATAATCTTTGAAGGTGATAAACCAATAGTTAATTATGTTCATAAATCTATTGCAGAAGAAAAATTTAACTTTAAAAAGGAGATTTAAAAATGACAAAAATAATAGGAAAAGCTTTAAAAAACATACCTTGGCAAGATAAGCCAGAAGGTTACACAATGCCTGTATGGAGATACACACAAAACCCTATAATAGGTAGACGTGCTATACCTTCATCTAACAGTATATTTAACAGTGCTGTTGTGCCTTTTGGCGATGGCTTTGCAGGGGTATTTAGATGTGATAGCAAATCTATTAGTATGGATATATTTGCAGGCTTTAGTAAAGACGGTATTAACTGGGAAATAAACCACGAGCCTATTAAATTTGTAGGTGAAGATGAAGAAATTTTAAAAAGAGAATATAGATACGACCCACGTGTTTGCTATGTAGAAGAAGACGGCAGATATTACATTACTTGGTGTAACGGTTACCACGGACCAACAATCGGCGTTGCTTACACTACAGATTTTAAAACTTTCCATCAATTAGAAAATGCATTTTTACCATATAACAGAAATGGTGTTTTATTCCCACGTAAAATAAACGGTAACTATGCAATGGTAAGCAGACCAAGCGATACAGGGCATACTCCTTTTGGTGATATATTCTTTAGCCAAAGCCCAGATTTAACATACTGGGGTAAACACAGATTTGTTATGGGCACTGTTCCTGGAGATACAAGTGCTTGGCAAATAACAAAAATAGGCCCAGGCCCAACACCTATCGAAACAGATGAAGGTTGGTTAATGATTTACCACGGTGTTATTAACACTTGTAACGGTTTTGTTTATCGTATGGGATGTGTTTTATTAGATATAGATGAACCTTGGAAAGTTATTATGCGTTCTAAAGATTATATTTTAGGGCCTGAAGAGCTTTATGAATGTGTAGGAGATGTACCTAACGTTACTTTCCCTTGTGCTACATTAACAGATGCTGAAACAGGTAGAATTTGTATTTATTATGGTTGTGCAGATTCTGTAACAGGCATTGCATTTACAACTGTTGATGAGCTTATCAACCATATGAAAAATAATCCACTATAATAAAATAATAAAAAGTTGTAGATAAAATCTACAACTTTTTATTATTTTTAGCAAACAGGGTTATTATCTATATAGTTAGCTAAAATTCTAGCTACAAGTTTTCTTTCGCTACATAATAAGCCATTTTCTTCTGGTAAAACAAATTTAATGTTTTTTAATTTTATATCTTCACATACAGTGCTATTGTGAGCAGGTATAGAAAGCACTTTCATAGCTTTTTTAGTTTCTTGGCCTAAATCGTTTACTTCATTTAACGTGATAGCAACAGCAACCTTTTTGTTAGGACATACATTTTTAATATTTACAGAAAGCTCTAAAATACGTCCTAAATCACTTAAGCTGTAATCTCCTAAATCATATTCTAAATATTCCTGACACCTGCCAAAATCCATTTCTTGAGGTTCTGGACAAGGGTTTACAACAATAACTTTTGAGCAATTTATAGTTATCTCAGGGTTACCAAAGTTAGCTATATTTCCTTCTGTATCTGTATAAGTTATAGATTTATTTACGTTTGTAATTTTAGATTTTTTGCCTATATATTTTACTTCAAATGTTAAAGATGCACCTTCATCTCCCTTTTTGCCAAGCTCTGCTATTTTCCATTTTAGGCTTGTATTATTTACAAGGCTAGCATCACCAACGCTAGGTGTTAATATATCTACAATGTTAAAATCGTCGTTTAAAACCTCGTCTATAACGATGTTTGTGGCACCTGTTTTAGAGATATTGCTAGCAAGCTCTTCAAATAGGTTTACTAAATCCTCAGGGTCTGGAGCGATAGAAACGTGAGTTGCATCTGGGTCTGAAGCCCAGCTATTTAAAGCAGTAACATCTACACCATTAGCACCTGTAAGCCCTATACAATAAATAGTTATACCAGCAGCTTTAGCAAGGTCTGCATCTATTAAAGGGTTTGTGCCTATAGTTGTTTCACCATCTGTAAACATAATCATAACTTTGGCATTTTGTGATAAAGGGTTAAAAAGCTCTGTTGCTTTTTGGAAAGCATCTGCGTGGTTTGTGTTACCACCTGCTACCATTAAATCTATGGCGTTTTTTAATGTGGCAGTGTTAGTGGTAAGAGCTACATCTTTTGTTGCCTCTGTAGAAAAGCTAACCATACCTATGTTGCTACCATTACCTATTAATCCGTTTAAGCCACCATCTGTAGATTCGTCTATAATATCTATAAATGTTTTAGCAGCAGCTTTAACCTCTGTTAAAGGTACGCCTGTCATACTTCCAGACCTATCTAGTATTAACACAATATCTGTAGGGTTATCTTGTATATTAGGTGATGCTGAAAGGGCTAGGGTAACAAAAAAGTTTTCATTACAATTAATTATATTTTTATCTATTGTTTTACTTGCAAGGTTTAATCCCATAATAAAAACTCCTTTTTTAATTTATATAATCAGGACTATTGTTTGTCCTAATTATATAATATTAAAAAGGAGTTTTTTTGTTACAAAATTTTATTTAAAATGTTATAAATAAAATTTATCTATTCCCACCCACCACCCTTATTCTAGGGCTTCGCCCTAGGAACCTTTTAATTACTTAAATATTTATCATAGAAGGCTTTTAATCAATATTTAAGTCTTATTTTGTATACTATAAAAAGGATATAAATAAAATTTATATCCTTTTTAGTTAAATTATTTATAAACTATTTATCTCTAAGCTGAGCATTAAGTTTTTCCTCTAGCTCTTTTAATATTTTTTTCATAGGTGAATTAATTTCTTCATCTGTTAAAGTTTTTTCGTTAGACCTAAATAAAATGCTATAAGCTACAGATTTATAACCTTTTTCTATTTGCTCACCTTTGTAAACATCAAAAAGCTTAATACTTTCTAAAAGCTTACCACCTTTAGCTTTTATTATTTTTTCTATTTCTTTAACATTTATCTCATCTTTAACAAGCATAGCTATGTCTCTTTGGATAGTAGGGAATTTTGGTAAAGGTTTATAGCTTATTTCAAAGTTTGCAAGCTCTACAATTTTATCTATATATAAAACACCAAAATATACTTTAGTTTCTATGTTATAATTAGATGCTATTTGTGGGTGTATTTCACCTATATAGCCTATTTCTTCGTTTTTATCATCTGTTATAATGGCAGTTCTTCCTGGGTGCATATAAGAAAGTGTTTCAAGAGGGCTGTATTCTACCTTATCTAACATACCAAGCTCTGCAAATAAATTTTCAAATACACCTTTTGCATCGTAAAAATCTACACCACCATACATAGCCACTGTTAAAAGCTCTCTTTCTATAGGCAATTCTTTAAGAGGAAGCTCTTTAGGTAAATAAATTTTGCCTATTTCAAATAAATGCGCCTCTTTGTTTCTTCTGTTATAGTTTGTAGCTATAGATGTAAGCATACCATTTAATGTAGATGTTCTCATTATGCTAAAATCTTCTCCAAGAGGGTTTGATATAGTTACAGTGTTTCTTAAATTGCTATCTTTATCTATGTTTAATTTATCAAAAACTTTAGGGCTTTCAAAAGAATAAGTTAAAGCCTCGCTAAGCCCACAAGCAACCATAGTGTTAGTTATTTTTTCTATTATAGACTGTTTATATGTTTTTTTGCCAACAGTAGGTGTGCCTGTAGATAGTGTAGCCTCTATGTTGTTATAGCCATAAAATCTTGCAACCTCTTCTGCAATGTCTGCATTGTTTTCTATATCTGGTCTAAATGTAGGTATTTTAGCAGTTTTGCCATCAGCCTCTATTTCTACTAATTTAAGAATATCTATTATTTCTTTTTCTGAAAGGTTAGTGCCTAAAAGTTTGTTTATTCTTTCATTGTCATAGCTAATAGTTTTAGCCTCTCTTTTGTTAGGGTAAAAATCTAAATGGCCTTTTAAAACTTTACCACAGTTTAACATATTTATTAACTGGCAAGCTCTATCTAAAGCTAGGATAGATAGGTTAGGGTCTAAACCTTTTTCATATTTGCTAGATGCATCTGTTCTAAGACCTAGCTTTTTAGCAGTAAGTCTTATATGTGTACCATTAAAGTTAGCAGATTCTAAAAGGATAGTTTTTGTATCATCTGTAATCATAGAGTTTTCGCCACCCATTATACCTGCAAGGTCTATAACCTTATTTTCATCTTGTATAACAAGTACACTTTCATCAAATTCTCTTTCAACACCGTCTAATGTAACAAGCTTTTCACCTTTGTTAGCGTTTCTAACTATAAGTTTTTTACCTTCTATTTCATCATAGTTGTAAGCGTGCATAGGTTGACCTAGCTCAAGCATAACATAGTTTGTTATATCTACAATGTTATTTATAGGGAGGATACCTGCAGATGTTAGCCTATGTCTTAACCATTGTGGAGAAGGCTCTATCTTAACATCTTCTATAATACGGCAAGTATAACGTGGACAAATATCATAGTTTTTAATTTCTATGTCTATCATATTATCCATTGTTTTGTCTTCTTCTTTAACCTCTATTTTAGGCATATTAAAAGGTTTTCTAAAGGTAGCTGCTGCCTCTCTTGCAAGCCCTGTTATGCTAAAACAATCAGGACGGTTAGATGTAATTTCAAACTCTACAACATCTTCATCTATTTGTAATATCTCTTTAACACAGCTACCTAAAGGATATTCTTTATCAAATATATAAATACCATTTTCAGGAGCTTCTGGATAATCGTTTCTTGTATAGCCAAGCTCTTCTACAGAGCAAAACATACCGTTAGATTCTACCCCTCTTAATTTACTTTTTTTGATTTTTAAGCCTTCTGCAAGGGTAGCACCATCTAAAGCAGCAGGTACATAAGCACCTACAAAAAGGTTTGTAGCCCCTGTTACTATTTGTATAACCTCACTACCTATATCTGCTTTTACAACTACAAGCTTATCGGCATCTGGGTGTTTTTCTATCTCTAAAACTTTAGCAACAACAACTTTTGTTATGTCAGCACCTTTGTTTTCTACACCTTCAACTTTAGAACCAGATAAAGTCATTTCATCACAAAATGTGTTTACATCACAATCTATATCAACATAATCTTTAAGCCAAGACATTGGTAAATTCATTTTTATATCCCTCCTAAATTAAAATTGTTCTAAAAACTTAACATCATTTTCAAAAAGTAGCCTTAAATCGCTAATAGCATATTTTTGCATAGTAACCCTTTCAAGCCCCATACCAAAGGCAAAGCCACTATATTCGTTAGGGTCTATACCTGCCATTTCTAAAACTTTAGGATGAACCATACCACAACCTAAAAGCTCTATCCAGCCACTGTTTTTACAAACTCTACAACCTTTACCTCCGCAAGCAAAGCAAGATGCATCCATTTCAGCACTAGGCTCTGTAAATGGGAAATGATGCGGTCTAAACCTTACTTTTGTATCTTCCCCTAAAAGCTCTTTTGCAAAAACAGTTAAAGCACCTTTTAAATCTCCCATTGTTATGTTTTTATCTATAACAAGACCTTCTAACTGATGGAAAACAGGAGAATGGGTAGCATCTACCTCATCTGAACGATAAACTCTACCAGGAGCTACAATTTTTATAGGCATATCTTTGTTTTCCATAACACGAATTTGCACAGGAGATGTTTGCGTTCTTAAAACAAAATCTAAAAGTCCATCTACATAGAAAGTGTCTTGCTCATCTCTTGCAGGGTGGTTTTTAGGTATATTTAAAGCCTCAAAGTTATAATAAGCTGTTTCTACCTCAGGGCCTTCTGCTATCTCATAGCCCATACCTATAAATATATTTTTAATATCATCTATAACTTGTGTCATTGGGTGTTTATTACCAAGCTTTCTAGCTTTAGCAGGCATTGTAACGTCTATTTTTTCTGCTTTTAACCTTATTTCTTGCTCTTTAGCTATTAAAGCTTTTTTCATATTATCAATTTTTTCTTCAATAGCTCCTCTTACCTCGTTTGCAAGCTGACCTATAACAGGTCTTTCCTCAGCTGATAAAGAGCCCATACCTTTTAATATGTTTGTAAGCTCACCTTTTTTACCTAAAATTTCTACTCTTATTTCTTCTAGGGCTTTTAAATCGCTTATTTTATTAAGCTTATCTATTGCCATATCTTTAATTTGTGATAATTTTTCTTTCATTTTAATACTCCTTTCAAAAATTTATATAATAATTAAAAATTAATACCACATTATTAAAACTAAAAAAAGCCTCCGTCCCAAAAGGGACGAAAGCTAACTTCCGCGGTACCACCCAAATTTATAAGAAAACCTTATACACTCGTAGGCTTAACGTGCCTTAACCGTATCCTCCTAATAAGAAACCTGTTCAAAGGATAAACTCCAGCGGGAACTTCTATATTATTTTATCTTAAAAATGCTTTCAGCCACGGCATTTTCTCTCTAAAAGAACCATAATATATACTTACGCTTTCATAGTATTTAAAATATATTTAATTATAACACAATAAATTATGTTGTCAAGTATTTTAAGCTATCATAATTTTGTAAAGTGCAACCTTAAAAGCCTTGCAAAATTAAACAATACAAAGCCTATAATAGCAGTTGTAATGTATATTTGTATTCCTTCTAGCTGGGTGAGTATGCTTGATATGTTGCTATAGCCTGTGTTAGCTAGATAAATAGACATTTTTTGCGTGGCAACTGTACCTATAGCCATAGGGAAGGTAAGCCCTGCAAAAGCAGGTGTAAAGGCATAAGAGAAAAACTTAGGTAGCATAATTAAAATATATAAAAGAGAGGCTAATACTAAAATATATAACAACCAAGTTAAAATCATATTAGGGTTATCTATTATATTTATATAAGATACAACGCAAAGGCTACAAGGGCCTAAAAGTATGGCTGTTCCGTGTTGCATTGTATCTTTTATTTCAAATTTTATAAGACGCCAAACCATAATAGGAAGTAACAACAAATAAATTATTATGCCATAATAAACGATAAAGGTTAAAAGCTTATTTTCATTCATATTAGACCCAACTACGCTACTAACCATTATACCATTGTAAGTAACAAACCAAGTTGGCAAAAAGGTATTTATATCTCTTGATTTTATAAAATGTAAATAGGTAAATAAGAAAATGTGTATAATATGGAGGATAATTGATATTTCCCATATTATTTTGCCTATAGGGCTAAAATAATCATAAATATAAGCACCTATAACCATTAATACCATACATATACCAGGATATAAGCTAGATATGCTAGGGTTTTTATATTCTTCTTTTATAACGCTAGGGTGGATTACAATTTTTGCTATATAGGAAATAACTACAATAATTGCTAAAAAGGTTGTTAAATGCTTTATAAAGCTAAACCCTAAACTATTATATACATTAGATAATGTACAAGCTCCTAACATACAAGGCACTATAGGCAGTGGGATATGTTTTGTTTTTTTAAGTATATTTTTCATAGCAAACCTCCTTTATATATTAATTACATTTTTTTAGATTTTATACTATATTTATACGCTAATTAAGGCTGTAGAAACCTACAACCTTAATTAATATATAAATACATTATTTATTATTTAGCTCATTTCTTTTATCTTTAATACCTTTTAAGATGGTTTCTCTAGCTTTAACAGCATCTTCTTTTTTAAGAGCAGGCATACCTTTTAAAGGATATTCTATGCCAAGGTTTTTATATTTTACTTCACCCATTTCGTGATAAGGAAGCACATCTAAAGCTTTAACATTTTTAAGCTCGCCTATAAAAAGCCCAAGCTCATATAAATATTCTTCGTTGAAAGTATAACCATCTACAACAACGTGTCTTATCCAAACAGGTTGCTCTTTATCGCTTAAATATTTAGCAAATTGTAAAATATGTGTGTTAGGAACAGCACATAGCTTTTTATGCTCTTCGTTGTTTATATGCTTAATATCTAAAAGAATTAAATCGGTAACAGATAAAAGCTTGTCCATTTTTTCTATTATTTTTTCGTTATCTTTGTCAAAAACAATGCCAGATGTATCTAGGCAAGTATGAATATCTTTGGCTTTTGCCTTTTCAAAAAGCTCTGTTACAAAGTCTATTTGTAGAAGAGGCTCACCGCCAGTAACGGTAAGCCCTCCATCTTTATAATAACTTTTTGTTAAATCATACTTGGCTAAGATTTCTTCTGCAGTCATTTTTGTACCTTTGTTTACCTCCCAGGTATCTGGATTATGGCAATAAAGGCAACGTAGAGGGCAACCTTGTGTAAAAACTACAAACCTAACACCAGGGCCATCTACCGTACCAAAGCTTTCTGTAGAATGAATATAGCCTTCCATAATTACATTGCTTGGTGGAATGTTCTGCTGATTACGTCGTCTTGTTGTTCTTTAGTAAGTTTGTTAAAGTTTACAGCATAACCAGAAACACGGATAGTTAATTGTGGATATTTTTCAGGGTGAGCTTGAGCATCTAATAATGTTTCTTTAGTGAAAACATTAACGTTAAGGTGATGGCCACCTTGCTCTGCATATCCGTCTAACATTGCTACTAAATTGTCTACTTGTTGGTTGTTTACATTTGTCATAATAAATTCCTCCTATTTATACAAAAATAATATTTTTATTTAAAGGGCTATAGGCTTTCTATAGCCCTAATTTTTAATTTTTCAAATTAATTATTATCTTCTATGCCTTCAAAAAGAGTAGGCACTCTACAAGCCATATTGCCTGCACAACAGTCTAAACTGTTAGCTGTATCTATTTTTTTATTAATATCTTCGCCATTTACCTCAATGTTTATATGACCCCCATTGTTAGAAGTAAACCCATCAAGCATAGCAATGATATCGTCTATTCTTTTATCACTTTCCAAAATATCACCTTCTTAGGTTATTATTTGTCAAGCTCTACCTCTAAATCGCCAACGAAAACTTGGTCTTCTTTACCAAGAGCACCTGGTATAATAGAGAATGTGTTAGATATACCATCTTGTGCATCCATAAATGGTAATTTAGCAACAGAAGCTAAGCTTGCAACAGCACCGTGGCTATCACGGCCGTGCATTGGGTTTGCACCTGGAGCAAAAGGTTCACCTGCTTTTCTACCGCAAGGTGTAGAACCTGTAGCTTTACCATAAACAACGTTTGATGTAATTGTTAAGATAGATGTTGTAGGGATACCATTTCTGTAAGTTTGGTTCATTCTTACATATTCCATAAATGTATGAACGATTTCAACAGCAATGCTATCTACTCTATCATCGTTGTTACCATATTTAGGGAAATCGCCTTCTACTTCGTAGTCTACAGCGATACCGTTTTCATCTCTTATAGCTTTAACTTTAGCATATTTGATAGCAGATAAAGAGTCTGCAACAACTGATAAACCAGCTATACCTGTTGCAAACCAACGAGTAACGTGTCTATCGTGTAAAGCCATTTGTAATTTTTCATAACAATATTTATCGTGCATATAATGGATAACATTTAATGTGTTTACATAAACACCTGCAAGCCATTTCATCATATCTTTGTATCTTGGCATAACTTCGTCATAAGTTAAGTATTCATCTGTAATAGGTCTAAATTTAGGACCTACTTGGTTTTTCTTAACTTCGTCTACACCGCCGTTGATAGCGTAAAGTAAACATTTAGCAAGGTTAGCACGAGCACCAAAGAACTGCATTTCTTTACCAACTCTCATTGATGATACACAACAAGCGATTGCATAGTCATCACCGTGAGTTACTCTCATAAGGTCATCATTTTCATATTGGATAGAAGATGATGTGATAGATGTTTTTGCACAGAATCTTTTAAAGCCTTCTGGTAATCTTACAGACCATAAAACTGTTAAGTTTGGTTCTGGAGCAGTACCTAAGTTGTTAAGAGTGTGTAAATATCTGAAAGACATTTTTGTAACAAGAGGTCTGCCATCTAAGCCAACACCACCGATAGATTCTGTAACCCAAGTAGGGTCGCCTGAGAATAATTGGTTATATTCTGGTGTACGAGCAAATTTAACAAGTCTTAATTTCATAATGAAATGGTCAACAAATTCTTGGATTTGCTCTTCTGTGTATTTACCTGCTTTTAAGTCTCTTTCTGCATATATATCAATGAATGTAGATGTTCTACCTAAAGACATAGCAGCACCGTTTTGTTCTTTGATAGCTGCTAAATAGCCTAAATACATCCATTGGATAGCTTCTTTAACATCGCTTGCTGGTCTTGAAATATCAAAGCCATAAATTTCGCCTAATTTTTTAAGCTCGCCTAAAGCTCTAATTTGTTCTGATAATTCTTCTCTATCACGGATAATATCTGATGTCATTATACCGCCTGTAGAACGTTTTTGAGCCTGTTTATCTTCGATAAGTCTATCTACGCCATATAAAGCAACTCTTCTGTAGTCACCAATGATACGGCCACGGCCATAAGCATCTGGAAGACCTGTGATAACTTTGCTAGAACGGCAAGCTTTCATTTCATCTGTATAAGCATCGAAAACACCAGCGTTGTGTGTTTTTCTGTGAACAGTGAAAAACTCACTAATTTCTGGGTCTACTTTATAACCATAAGCTTCGCAAGAGCTTTCTGCCATTCTTATACCACCATAAGGTTGTAAAGAACGTTTGAAAGGTTTATCTGTTTGGAAACCAACGATTGTTTCTTTATCTTTATCTAAATAGCCTGCACCGTGTGATGTGATAGTAGATACGATTTTTGTATCCATATCTAAAACGCCGCCTGCTTCTCTTTCTTGTTTAGTAAGCTCCATAACTTGAGCCCAAAGTTCTGTTGTGTTTTTTGTAGGGCCTGCTAAGAAGGTATCATCACCTTCATAAGGTGTGTAATTTCTTTGGATAAAATCCCTTACATTAACCTCTTTTTGCCAACTACCACCAACAAAATCTTTCCATTCAGTGTTCATTAATCATTCACCCCTAAATAACAATATTTAATTAAAAATATAAAGTATATTAATTTAATAAACTTTCAATAACATTATATACTATATCTTTTGATAAATCAAGACACATATTAATTAATTTAGTTAAATTTTTTGAAAAATTTTAAATATTTTTTTTAGCAACTTTAACAATTTTATAAGGCTCTATATGTAGCGACTTATAGCTTTTATAAGGCTAACTAATATACCTATATATATTGAGCTATAGCATATATATTTATACCTAATATTAAAAAGTTATTTATGGTAAAAGGGTTTTCTTTATTTTAAGGTGAAGACAAAGCCTATGACCTTTTTATATTATGTATAATTGACAAAAGGATACCAATTATTGTATAATATTCAAAACTTATGTTTACTAAGGAGGTAATTTGGTTTGAAAATAAATACATTAGCCAAAGCTTCTGTAATGGTAATGGCATTGTTATCTAACTCTGTTTTAGCTTATGGTGCTACTGTTGTTACAGCTACAAACGTAAATACGGTTAAACAAAATGATATATCTGTTATATCTTCTAAAAACGGCGAAAGTGTATCTAAGGTTGATAGCTTAAATTCTATTTTTAGAATATCTTTTACAGACAATGACTATGTTACTACAAAATTTGCTATAGTTACTAACTCTAACTCCGGTTATGTGCCTGTTTATTCTAGCGCGTCTAATAATAGCAGTGCTATAGGCTCTATACCTACTGGTGCTACTGTTGTTTTAGGTAAGCAAGAAGGAGATTTTTATCAAATATTTTTTGATGAGAAAATAGGCTATATAGAAAATACACATCTTATAAGCTCTAAGCCACAAGAAAAACCAGCTGAAAATAACCAAAGTAATCAAAACAATACACCAAGCGGTAAATACGTAATGATTACATCTAGCACAGGGCTTAATTTAAGACAAGCACCTTCTACATCAGCACAAGTTTTAGGTGTTATTCCAAGTGGTGCTTATACAGATTTAATAGAAGATAGTGGAAGCTGGTTAAAGGTTAAATATAATGGTAAAATTGGTTATATTAGCTCACAGTTTGGAAAAATAACTGATGAAAAAGAAACACAACCTGCTAGCTCTAGCTCTAATGCTAACGCAACACAAGTTATAAACTTTGCTATGTCTCATTTAGGCAAACCTTACATATACGGCAGTACAAACCTTAGCGTTGGTACAGATTGTTCTGGCTTTACTTATGCTGTGTTTAAAAACTTTGGCATAAACCTTAACCGTGTATCTAGAGACCAATATTTAAACGGTACACCTGTTAATAACAAAAATGATTTATTACCTGGAGATTTAGTTTTCTTTAACACTGGTGGGAACACTGCAATATCTCACGTAGGTATTTATATAGGAAATAACCAATATATTCATTGCACAGATAGCAAAAACCAAGGCGTTATTATATCTAGCTTAAATAGTGATTATGCATTAAAAACTTACTATGGTGCAAGAAGAGTTTTATAAATAAAAAACCTGTAGATAAAATCTACAGGTTTTTATTTATAAAATTAAGGTATTCCTAAAATTTATAAACGGTTTTTGTTTTAAATTTTAGGAATACCTGTTTTTAATACAAAGTATTTAAAAAATTGATTTATGAAATATTTGCTTCATCAATCATATCACTAACAGATTGTAAGCCACCTCCTGATATATACCAAATTTCAGGGTCTAACGTAATTACTTTGTTATTTTTAGCTGCATTTGTGTTATTAACAAGCTCATTGTTTAATGTATCACTAGCGTTACCATCGCCACCTACAGCAGCATCTCTATCTACAACAAATAATATATCAGGGTTTATTTGTGAAATATATTCAAAAGATACTTCTTTACCGTGTGTAGTTATTTCTTCTTCGCTTTTATACATATTTTCATCTGCTTCTTTAAAGCCTAATACATCGTGGATAATACCAAACCTAGAACCTGCACCATAAGCACTTATTTTGCCACTATTTGTCATAATAATTAATGCTTTTTCGTTTGAGTTATTAGTTTTTTCTTTAACAGATGCTATTTTTTCTTCTATTTTATTATATTCTTCTAATGCTAAATCTTCTTTATCAAATATTTTACCTATGTTAGTTACATTTGTTTTAAAATCTTCCATATATTTTTTATAATCTAAATCTACATATACAGTAGGTGCTATTTTATTTAATTCGTCATAAAAATCTGCTTGTCTTCCGCTTATAAAGATTGCATCAGGCTCAAATGTATAAATTGTTTCTATATCAGGCTCTTTTAAGCCACCAGCATTTGTTGCATTTTCATATCCTGTTAAATAAGATGGTATACTATCTAAAGGTAAAGCAAAATCTGCCTCAACGCCTAGTTTATCCATTGTATCTAACGTACCCATATCAAAAACTACAACTTTTTCAGGGTTTTTCTTAATTGTAGCTTCCCCTTTAGAATGTTTTATAGTTATTTCTTCTAAAGCTTGGCTAGATTCACCTTGGTTAGCTTCACTAGAGCTTTCTGTAGCTTGGCTTGTTTGGCTTTCATTGTTAGCTGTACAAGCAAATAAGCTAGATGCTAATAAAAATGTAAATGTTAATTTTAATAATTTTTTCATAGTAAATTTTGTTTATATAATGTTTTATTTATAAAAATTTATAAACAAAACATTACTTCCTCCTTCTTTTATTTTTTAATTATATATTTTTATTTAAAATTATAATTTATGAATAATATAGGCATATATTTTTGCCATCTATATTTTTTACTTGTATATCCATATTGTAGATTTCTTTTAATACATTTTCTTTTATAACTTCATCTTTTTTGTTGTTTTCAACTATTTTGCCATCTTTCATAGCTATAATATGGTCGGCATATAAAGATACAAAGTTTATATCGTGGATTACAATGATAATAGTTTTACCTTTTTCTCTAGCTAATTTTTTTATATTTTTCATTATTTTAACACAATGATGCATATCTAGGTTGTTAAGAGGCTCATCTAAAAAGATATACTCTGTATCTTGAGCTATAATCATAGATATAAAAGCCATTTGTTTTTGTCCTCCTGATAGCTCATCTAGGTATCTATCTTGCAAATGCTCTATACCCATATATTTTATAGCATCATCTATATGTTTTTTATCTTCTTTTGTAAGCTTACCTTTAGAATAAGGAAACCTACCAAAGCTAACAAGCTCTTTAACAGTAAGCCTTATGTTTAAGCTGTTAGACTGTTTTAATATAGACATTTTCCTTGAAAGCTCGTTGTTATCCCATTTAGAGAGCTCCTTATCATCTATATAAACCTCACCGCTGTTTTTAGCTAAAGTACGGCTTATTATAGATAAAAGGGTGCTTTTGCCTGCACCGTTAGAACCTATAAAGGCTATAACTTCACCTTTTGGGATATCTAAAGAAACATTATCTATTATATGTTTTTCGCCATATTTTTTTATTATGTTTTTTAACTTTATCATTGTTTTTTAGCCTCCTTTAAAATTAAGAATATAAAGTATATACCACCTATAAAGTTTATAATTGTACTAACTGTTGTGTTAAAGCTAAATACTCTTTCTACCAAAAACTGACCTAAAACTAAAGAGAAAAAGCCAATTAACACAGCACATAAAATAACATAAGTATGTTTATATGTTTTCATAAGCTCACGAGATATGCTTGCTACCAATATACCTAAAAATGTTATAGGCCCTACCAAAGCAGTTGATACTGCTATTAGCACAGTTATGACTATAAGATTTTTAAGCACAAACTTATTATAGTTTATGCCAAGGTTTATGGAATGGTCTTTACCTAGGGATAAAACATCTAGTTTGTTATAATCTCTTATAGTTATAAAAAACATAGCTATAATAATTAACAAGCTTACAAAAAGTAATTCTTCATTTACGTTAGAAAAGCTTGCAAACATTTTACCTTGCAAAACTAAAAACTCGTTTGGGTCTAAAATTACCTGCATAAAGGTAGATAAACCGCCAAAAAGGTTACCTACTATTATGCCTGCAAGGATTAAAAAATATAGGTTTTTATTTTCCTTTAAAAACAGTATAAAAAACAAAACTAAAGAAAAAATTATCATAACACCTATAGATAAAAAATAGTTTGTATATCCGCTTAACATAGCTAAAGTTTTTGAACCAAAAAAATAAACTATTATTGTTTGAACAAACATATATAAAGAATCAAGCCCTATAACGCTTGGCGTTAATATCTTGTTGTTTGTTATTGTTTGAAAAGTAACAGCAGAATAGCCTATACAATAACTACATAAGGCTATTGCTAAAATTTTTGTAGCACGCCTTGGCAAGAAAAAGCCAATGTTATCTTTATTTATACCTAAAAATAAAGATAAGCTACAAGCTAATATAGTTAAGATAATTAATATAAAAATTTTTTTGTTATTAGACATAGTGAACTTCCTTTATAATTATTTTTGCTTTTTAAATAGGATAAATAAAAATATAATGCTACCTACAACACTTATTATTGTGCTAACGTTTATTTCGTAAGGATAGATAATAACCCTTCCTAAAATATCACATAACAAGACGAAAATAGCGCCTAAAATTGCTATATCAAAAATTGTATTTTTTATGCTATCGCCTTTTGTCATAGAAACGATATTAGGGATTACAAGCCCTACAAAAGATATGCTACCTATGGTAACAACAACTAAAGAGCTAACAAAAGATATGATAACAAGCCCTATAGTTACTATTTTTTGGTAATTTACGCCAAGGTTTATGGCAAAATCTTCACCCATACTTGCTATAGTAAATTTATTAGCAAATATGTAAGTGAAGGCTAACATAGGGATACCAATGTATAATATTTCATAGTTACCTTTAATAACTGTTGAAAAATTACCTTGCAACCAAGAAGATATGTTTTGGATAAGCTCATATTTATAAGCAACAAAACTTGTTATAGAAGATACAACGCTACCAAGCATTATACCTATAAGAGGCACTACAAGGCTATTTTTAAATTTAATAGTTTTTAGGATAGACATAAATAAAAAATTACCAATTAAAGCTATTATAAAAGCTACTAATATTTTTATTAATTTATGTTCGCCGCCAAAAAACAAAATTGATACTAATATACCAAGCTTGCACCATTCCATAGTACCTACTGTAGATGGAGATACAAACTTGTTATTTGTTATAGTTTGCATTAAAAGCCCGCATATGCTAAGGCTTGCCCCTGTTATTATGATTGCTAAAAGCCTAGGTAACCTGCTAATAGTTATTAAAAATACATCACTTTCATTACTAGATAAAGCACCTATTATGCTAAAATCTTTAACTCCTATTTGTATAGAAATTATACTTAATGTTAAAAGTATAAGAATATATATAATTTTTTTATAAATACTTTTCATATTACCCCCTCTTAATAACTTGTATTAAGTAATAATTAACTTTTCTAAACTAAAGCTAACTGAAGTTAGTTTAGCACAACAAGGTATTTTTGTCAATAACAAATTTAAAAATATCAATAAATTTTATAAAAATATATTTTAATCTTTATATATTTGTTATAATATGCTATAATTAAAATAATTCACAATTTAATTAGGAGGATTTGTTTATGCAAATAATTTGTATATATTCTGGAGTTTCTCCTTTTGAGCAAAAGCTAGATTATGTTTTTAATATATTTAAAAACACATTAAATGAAATAGGGGTTAATGTATCTACCTTAGATATAACAAAAGTAGATATAGGCTATTATAACGGGACAAAACAACCTATAGTTGAAAACATATTTAACCATATGAAAAACGCACAAGGCATTATATTTGCAACAACAGCACAAAGGTTTTCTGTAAATGGCCTTATGCACGCGTTCCTAGAACATTTAGATGATAACCTATACAAAGATGTTTTAAAGGACAAGCCTTGTATGTCTATAATAACATCATCTGATAATAGTGAATATATGGCTGGAAATTATATGAATATGCTTATAGGAGCGTTAGGCGGTATAAACATTAACAATATGCTTATAGGCAAAGAATATTTAACCAACATAGAAATATCTAAAGAAATTACAGAAACTATAGAAAAATATGCCGAAGATTTTTACAGAATGTTAAGGCAAAACCGTAAATACTTTATTGCTAATCCTTTTAAAGAGGCTTATGTAAAACAAAAAGAACCTGTTGTTCAAAATAATGTTAGCATAGAAAGCCTTATGAAAGAAGACAAGCCTATAAGAAATTTAACAGGAGAGCAAGTTGCTAACTTATACAAAAAAGAAATAGACAATGTAGTGGAAAACAAGCCTGTTAATAACATATCAAAAAATAACATTAATGATATACTAAACCAATATAAAAGCCAACAGCTTAACAATAACCAACAAGCTAACACTGGGCTTAATAACCAACAGTTTAGCGGAAATTTATCAAATATAAAAGATAACAACCAATTTAACAACAACAGCGTAAACAACCAATTTGGCAACCAATTTAACAACAACAGCGTAAACAACCAATTTGGAAATACTTTAGACCAAAACAACAAAACAGATGATATAAGCCATATTGCAAAATTATTAGGTCAAAAATATGAAGAAGAAGCTAATATACAAAGGCAAATGAATGAATATGTTAAATATAGCAGTGAAAATAGCATTTCTGCTAGCATTAGCAGTTTAAAACAAAAAACTCAAAGCCTATATCATTATTTTCAACCTCAGATTGCAAGCGGTATAGACATTACTATGCAAGTTAGCATATCTGGAAAAGAAAATTTTAATGGTTTTTTTGTTATAAAAAATGGAGAATGTAGCTATACAGAGGGTATTTATCCATCTGCAGATGTTACAATTATATCTGATAGTGCTGTTTGGGAAGAGGTTATAAGCGGTAAATGCACCCTTCAAAAAGCCTTTATGCTAGGCAGGTTAAAAGTTAAAGGTAATTTTGTTATCATAAGTAAGTTTGAGCAATTTTTTAAAATTATTTAATTTAGGAGGAATTTTATGAAATTTACTAAAATGCAAGGTTGTGGAAATGACTATGTTTATATAGATTGTTTTAAAGAAAAGGTGGAAAACCCAAAAGAGCTTGCTATACAAATGAGCAACAGAAACTTTGGGGTAGGCTCAGATGGGCTTATATTAGTTATGCCATCTGATGTGGCAGATTGTAAAATGCGTATGTTTAACAGCGATGGCTCAGAATCTGAAATGTGTGGAAATGGCATAAGATGCGTTGGTAAATTTGTACACGATAAAAACATTGCTAAAAAAGATAAAATAACGGTAGAAACTTTAGCAGGTATTAAAACTTTAGAATTTTTTAAAGATGATAAAGATATGGTGCTAGATGTTAAAGTTAATATGGGTGAGCCTATATTTAACCCTAAAGACATACCTGTTATATCTGATGAAGAAGTTGTTAAAAACTTAAAGCTTAAAGCATTAGATAAAGAATTTACCTTTACCTGTGTATCTATGGGCAACCCTCACGCTGTTACCTTTGTTGATGACGTTGATAACTTTGACGTGGATAAATATGGAGCTATATTAGAAAAACACGAGGCTTTTCCTAAAAGAGCTAACATTGAATTTGTAGAAGTTATAGACAACAACCATTTAAAAATGCGTGTTTTTGAAAGAGGTAGCGGGGAAACCTTTGCTTGCGGTACAGGCACTTGTGCAACAGTTGTAGCTTCATTTTTAAACGGTAAAAGCGATAGAGAAAATGTTTTTGTAAAATTATTAGGTGGCACACTTAACATAACTTGGAACAAAGACGATAACAATGTTTATATGACAGGCCCTGCTAGGTTTGTATTTGAAGGAGAATGGCTTTTATAATGCTAAATGAAAAATTATTTGATATACTATTTAGCTTTGGTAACAGACATAAAAAATTAACAGTTTTTACTACTATATATTCTTGTTATTTATTTTTTATTATGTACTTAATGGGGTTTATACATATTTTATTAAACTTTCATATATATACATATAAAGATTTATTAAAATATTTAATTATTCCTTTAATTACTATCATTATAGCGAAAATACTTAGAAAAAAGATAAATTCTAAAAGACCTTTTGAAAGGCTTAATATTAAAAGCCTTGTAAAGCACAAAGGGGGAAACTCTATGCCTAGCAACCACTCTGCTAGTGCTATGGTTTTAGCACTAGCTTTAGGCTATGTTTTCCCTAGCTATTTGATGCTTTTTATTATATTAGCTATTATTACAGGCGTATCCAGAATAACAGCAGGGCTTCATTACCCTATAGATGTGTTATTTGGATTTATGATAGGGATAACAACAGGTGTTTTAGGTTTTTTTATCTTGTTTTAAAAGAGGTTTATATGGATATAGAAATTGTAGAAAAAGTTTTAAAAGGCGACATAGATGCTTTTTCTGAAATTATTGAAAAATACGAAAAAATGGTTTATAACCTTTCTTACAGAATATTTAACAATACATCAGATGCAGAAGATATGACACAAGAAGCATTTATGAAAATTTATAAAAATTTAAGTAAGTGTGAAGGTAAACAAAGCATAAAAACTTGGGTTTACACCATAACATATAACACTTGCATAGATGAAGTTAGAAAAAGAAAAGGCAAAAATAATATATCTCTTGATATGGAATTAGAAGGAGAAGATAACAGCTATTCTCTTGATATACCTTCTGATGATATTACACCAGAAAATGCTCTTATACAAAAAGAAGGAATTTTAGAAATAGAAAAAGCTATTAACAGCTTAAGCGAAACAAACAGAGCCTTAATATTTTTAAGAGATGTAAAAGGTTTTAGCTATAACGAAATAAGCGAAATATTAAACCTTAATATAGGCACTGTTAAGTCTAGAATAAACCGTGCTAGAAATATGCTTAAAAATATTTTAAAAGCTTGATAGGAACAAATATAAATAAATTACGTTTAATATTATATATTTGATTATTAAATTTAAAAACCGTGGGCTTTATTTTATTTCTAAAAAATGTAAAGGAGGTATAGCTAATGGATTGTAGAGAAGTTTGTGAAAAAATGTATGACTATATAGAGCATCAACTTTCCCAAGAAGAACTTAAAGCATTTGAAGAGCATATGAAAGATTGCAAGCATTGTCAAGATGAATATTATAAATTAGAAAAAATAACTGTTAAGCTTAAAAATATTAAAGATATAGACCCACCTAAAGATTTAAAATATAAAATATTAGAAAATATTAAAAAAGAAGAAAAACAAGCTCCTAAAATACTTTATTTTAAAAAGTATTCTTATGTGGCAGCAACTATAGCTATTTTTATATGTGGATTTTATATAATAAAGGCTATGGAAAATAGTCCAGTTAAAAACAACATATATATCGCTCAAAATATAGAACAATCTACAGAAAATATAACAGAGCATATAGAGCAGACAACTATCCCTTCATCAACAGAAATAGAAGGTAGAGAGCTAAAAGAAAATATAGAACATAACACCCAAGACATAACTACAAAAGAGGCTAGCCAAGAAACAACAACAGAGGAAGCTAAAGATGTGGCTAGCGAAGCTGTGATTGTTCAAGAAGAAAACATAGAAAATGTGCCTAAAGTTGCTACAAGAGGTATAACAGATGCACCTAGCACACAACAGGCTCAGTTATTTAACATACCAGAAAACACCCTAGACAATGACCAATATTTATATGAAAAAAATATAACTGAAGATATGCAGGTTAAATCTTTTAAACACGATATAGCTCTATATAAAGAGCAAATATGCAGTGTTTATTTTGAAAACAACACAGATGAAGATGTAATATTATATATACAAGATATAGATGGAAATAAAGTTAGCCAAGATACTGTTGTTCCTAAAAATTCTAATAACTTTATGGAATTTTATATGACAGATGAAGAAAGAGAACAAGATGTTTATACTATAAATGTAGAAAGTGCTAACTCAAATTTACAAGGGTATCTTAAAGTTGAAGTGTTAGCTAAAGAATAAGAGGTATATATGCAGTTTAACAAACAAGATATTATAAAATTATGTTACAAGATAGATATGCCACAAGGTATGATACAAGAAATAGAAAAAAACTTTCATTTTATAGAAAAGGATAAAATAATTCCTATATGTGAAAAATTATTAAATGATAAACAAGCAGAAGAAGCATACAAAACATTAAAAGTATATACAGATACATTAGATGAAAACAAGGTTTGTGAGCTTATAGTATTTTTATATACTGCTATACTATCTTATGATAAATATATAGAAAAAGGCATAAATGAAAAAATATATTTAGATACTATGAAATGTTTTTCTAGGTTTGTAAGAGAAACTTATAATAACATCAATAAATATGTTTTTGACAGAGGCTTTTGGGCTTGGCGTCAGTTATCTTTAAGGATATTTAGAATAGATGAATTAGAATTTGAAATAGCTTCTTTAAATGATGAGATAGCAAAGAAGATAAATATACCTAAAGAAGATAAGGTTTTATATGTTCATATACCAAGCGATGCTGTTTGCACAAATGAAAAATTAAATACTACCTATAAAAATGCAAAAATATTTTTTAATGAAATATTTAATAAACAATATAAAATTTTATGCTCTAGCTGGCTTTTAGGCAAAGAGCTAGAAGGCTTTATAAAAAAAGATAGTGGTATATATAATTTTAGAAAAGATTATAATATGTTAGACAATTATTTTGAAAGCAATGATTATATAGAATGGGTATTTAATAAATTTGAAGGAGATATAAAAGATTTTAACGCTAAAACATCTTTGCAAAAATCTATACAACAGCATATATTAAAAGGTGGTAAAATGACAGTTGGCTTAGGTGTTTTAAAAATTTTTTAAAAATTTTAAAAAAAGTATTGACATTATATAAAAAGTGTAATATAATAAACAAGCAGTGTTGATACTGCTTATGTTTGGAGGATTACTCAAGTGGCTGAAGAGGCTCCCCTGCTAAGGGAGTAGGTCGTTAACGCGGCGCGAGGGTTCAAATCCCTTGTCCTCCGTATTTAACCCTAAGTTTTTGCTTAGGGTTTTCTTAATTATTTATATAAACTTTAGTTTTATAGCGTATAAACCTTGGTTTTATACTGTATAAACTTTAGTTTTATACCGTACAAACCTTGGTTTTGTACAAGTTTTAATTTTATAGGAGTTTTAGTATGACGAATGATAAACTTATAGTTAGAATAAATGAGCTTGCTAAAAAGGCAAAAACTGTAGGGCTTACAGAAGATGAAATAAAAGAAAGAGATAAGCTTAGAAAAGAATATATTAAAAATTTTAGGGAGCAGTTTAAAACTGAAATACTAGATAACATTTATATAGTAGAAAAAGATGGGACAGAAACAAAGCTTACTAAAGATTAAAAATATTGTATAAAATAAATTTTTTTGAAAATAATAAAATTAGATATTGACATATAAATATTAATGTGTTAATATAAACAAGCTGTTTCAAACCAAACTAATAAATTTTATAAAAAATGAAAAAAGTTGTTGACAAAGTTTTGAAATAGTGGTAAAATAATCTAGTCGCTAAAAAGTGACAAGATTTTAAATAAAAGTCAAGAAATTACAAAAAATAAAAAAATTACAAAAAAATGAAAAAAGTTCTTGACAAGGTTAAAAAAATATGATATTATAATCTAGTCGTTAAACGAC
>CALWLD010000015.1 GCA_944381435.1 uncultured Clostridia bacterium | reverse complement strand
GCTTAAATTTTTATTTACTGTATTTTTATTTAAGTTAGTTTCAAAAGGCTTAAATCCTTTTAGTTTAAGAACATCTTGTTCAAAAAATAAAAATCTAGTTTCTTCGTTGTTTTTAAGCTCATCTATCATCTGTTTAATAAGCTCTTCATCAATATTTTTCTTGTTAAGCTTGTCAATGTCAATTAAAGCTTTAGTAGCTTTAATGTTTTTAGCACCAGCTTTAAATAAATGCCTTTCAACAATCATATTAAGGTTTAATAAAGAAATTTTTTCTTCAAATTCTTTAGTTTTCTTTTTAACCTCATCTGAGATATAATCTTGTATTTTATTGTAAATTTCAGTTGCTTTAGCTTCTTCTAAGCCAAAACTAATTAGTTGTTTTACGTCCATAAAGACCTCCTTAAATTTTATTTTTTTATCCCGCCAATCCCTTTCCCAACCTTTAAAATTATAAATATTTATAAATTATTTTTTTTAAGTTCTTTTTTAATATTAGATACCCAAGGGTGCCTAGCAATAACAGTTTCTTTAGATAAAATATTTATAGATTTAATACAATTTTCAATAGCCTCTGTTTCATTTATCAAAATATCTTTGTTAAATATAACATCTATGCTAGTTTCACTAAAATCTTTTTTATAAATGTAATTGAAATACTGTTTAATAAACCAAAATAATTTTTCAAAAGATGCTTGAAATTCAGTTTCCATAAGTCCAGCATCAAGGTCAATGTCTGCGTATATGCTTTGTATGTTCATTTGGTTAGGGTTAAGCCCCATCTTTTCATCTTTGCAGTCATAACCTCTAGCGTTTTCAATTATGGCTTTTTTAAGTGCTTTAGCTAATAGCTCATAGTTTTGGCTATCAATATTTATTTTTAAAGCCTCAACACCACCGTCATTTCCATCAATAGTTTTAACTTTTACAACGCCATATTCAGATAAATTTTTTCTAAATTCAGCTAAATTAGTGCCATCATAATTTTTCAAAACAAGGATAGTGTTTCTAGCATCTTCTTGCATATTATTCATAAAATCGCTTCTAACAGTATTTAAAGAATCCTGTAAAGTTTTTATTCTTTTAATAAGTGGAATTTCTTTAGAATTAAATTTAAAAGATATCACAGGGATTTTGTCCCAAGATAAAGGAAAATTATAAGAATTATATATATAAGGCTTAAAGCCCTTTAGCTTATCTAATATTAATGTTTCATTATGTAAAATATAGTATTGTATTCCAGTTTTTGTGTATAGCTCAACTTGCGTTATTATATTTGTATCATCATTTTCATAAACTTCAATGTCATATATTCTAAGTAAACAATCAAGTATAGTATGTTCTTCATCAGACCATATAGGCAATATTTCATAAGGCTTAAATCTTTTGAAATCTATATGTCCATTTTCATCAAAAAATATATAAAGCCAAGCTATACCACAGTTAATAGCATCTTCACCTATATTTTTAATGAGCCTATAAAAAGACTTATTAAAAATTTTGTCAATTTTTGTTATAAAATCTTTGTCTTCACAATAAATGCTCATAGGCTTTGATAACAAGTAACTGTTTTTCTGGTCAACAACTCTAGCATATTGATTGTCAACAATTTTATTATTGGGTAAGTTTTCTATTTCTTGATTTTTACCATCGGCACCAATAATAGTACGCTTTCTATGTAAAATATCGTGATTACCTATGTAATATTGTTCACCATCAATCATATTGTTTCGCTTTTTAGATTTTAAAAAACTATCTATATTTTTTTCTAAAAATTTAATAAAAGCTTGTTCATTTCCAAACTTATTTATTAAATCATTAACCTCATAAGTTTTAAAATTATATTCAAGGTTCATAAAAACCTCCTTTAAATAATTATTTAAAGCTAAATCTATCTTGTCTATTTATAGATTGAATAGCATAACGCATAGCATCTAATAAATGGTTAAAATCATCTATAGGAGTATTAATAGGCCTTCCTCTATTGTCTTTACACCAAGTGTAATTACATATTTCATTTAAAAAGTTCTTACATCTAGGGTGTATAATTATTTTAAAATCTTGTATAAATTGTATACCATTATTTAGGCTATCTTTTCCTTTTTTAGCAGGTCGTATTCTTTCAAGTCCAAGTTCTCTAAGCTCTTCAATGCTTTTAGGCTCAGCAGAATCTGCCACAATAACCTCTTTATTATATCCTAATTTTAAAATCTCTTCATAAATTTTAAAATTGGTAAGTGCCTTTTTGTAAAGCTCATCAAATACATAAATTTCTTTTAATTTAGTATCAACTAAGCCACAAAATAGTGCAGTAGGGTCATTAGTATATCCAAAGTCAAGGCCAAAAATAGAAACAACATCTTCTTTTATAGAAATATCTTCTATATTAAACTCCATTTCATAAAAATTTTCGTAAACAAGCCCATCGCTAACACCCCATTCTCCAAGCCCTGCAACCTGATACCTTCTAGGGTTATTTTTCTTCATATCCTCAAACATTTTCATATCAGCATCATCTAGCCATTCATTAATTAAATAGTTTGTGGTAATAGCTAATATATCCTCATCTTTTTCACAGTCAAAAAATCGTTTTTTTATCCAATGCTTTTCGTTCCAAGGGTTAAATGTTAAGGTTATCTGCTTAAAAAGCCCATTAGGAACAACCCCTCTAATACTTTCTTGTAAAATTTCAAAGTCCTCTTCCTTATCTATTTCATAAGCCTCCTCAACCCATAGCCAACATAAAACACCTTTTAAAACAGTAATAGATGTTATTTTCAAAGGGTCGTCAAGTCCTCTAAAATATATTTTTTGATTAGTAGGTAAATAAGTAATTTCAAGAGGAGATAGTTTAATATCAAAGTATTTAGAAACGCCTAAAGTTTCAATAGCCCACATAAGTTCAGTAAAACAGCTATCTTTAAGGGTTGCATAAGTTTTTCTAACAACTAAAAGGTTAGCATCCTTATATTTTATTATTCTAACAATAAAGTTTAATGCAGTAGTTTTAGATTTTTTGCTAGCTCTAGAGCCTTTACATATTCTAAATCTGCCTTTAAAGTTCCAGTATTCTCTGTATCCTCCTCCAACAATATCAGGTAAATATATTTTATTTTTCATTTATTCCTTTATAAAATCATCACCTAAAATATAAACTGTGTCATCGTTTTCCTTTTCTTGTTTAGGAGAAAATATAGCATACATTTTTCCAAGTAGTTCAGCAGCTTTTAATTTTTCTTTTACAGATATATCTTTAGAAGAATTTTCATCGTATCCACGCATTATTCTAGTAAGACATTCTATAACCTCATTAGATTTAGCAATATTGTTACTTTCAATATAATTTTTAATTTTTTCATTTTTTAATAGTTTAAGTGCTGTTTTTAAGGTATATCCAGCATTTTTAGCAGCCATTTCTACATTTTTATTTTCGATATAATATTTACAAAATAACTTTTGTTTTTCATTCAAAATTTTACCTCCTCAATTTACTATTTATAAATAAATAATAATTTTAAAGGTTAATTTTATTTTAATAAATAATCATTTAATAAAAATGCAATATAATTGTATTAAATATGTTCCAATATTTTGTTTATAACCAAATTTTTAATATTAAAGCACTGTCTAAGGCTAATATGAGCTTTTAAAGCAACAGCTTGCCAGCTATTTTTATAAATATATCTATATTTTATAATATCTTTTTGGTATTCTTCTAGGTCAGTAATTATATCATCTACAAATTTATAATCACAAATAACCTGTTTAAGATTTTTAAGCTTTTCATCTAAAACTTCATTATAGATATTAATAATATCTGATTTATCTTTTATTTGTATATTGTTAAAAACATCATTTTCTCTTTTAGCCTTATTTATGTCATTTTGTATTCTTTCAATATCTATTATGCTTTGTCCCCAATTTTTTAAATATTTTTCGCCTTGTTTTCTCTTTTCTTTATTCATAGTTCTCCTTTCCAAATTAACCTAAAAAAATGTTTTCAATTTCTATGTTATAAATTTCACTTAAAACTTTTAAAGGAGCATATCCAACATTAGTTTTGCCCTTTTCCCAGTTTATAATAGTATGTTTGCTAACTTTCATTTTATCTGCAACTTCCTGTTGAGTTAAATTAGCATTAACTCTAGCAGCTTTCAAAGAAATTTTCATAAAATCACTCCTTTCAAAAAAAGTATAGTCTACTTTTTGTAGACTGTCAATACTTTTTGATAATTTTTTTAAAGTTTTTTGTTGAATTATTACACTTTTTAATATATAATATTACTTAAAGTAGAATTTTTTAACCTCCCTTATTTTACATTTTTTCGAAAGGAGTAACTATGCAAAAAAATTATAATAATATTTTTTCAAAAAATTTAGAATATGCATTAGCCAAAAAAGGTAAAAAACAAATAGATTTATCAAGAGACTTAAATATTCCAAAATCAACTATTTCAAGTTGGTGTCGAGGAAAAAGAATACCAAAATTAAATAAGCTTTCAAGTATAGCAAAATATCTAAATATAGAAGACCCAATAATGTTGTTAGATGAAAACTTAAAAAATTTCATTTAAAAACATATTTTTAATAAAAAAAACATATATTAAAATGTATTTATAAATAATTTAGGAGGTTAGTATGGAACAATTTAATATTTATAAAGATATATCCGAAAGAACAAATGGTGATATATACATAGGTGTTGTTGGCCCAGTAAGAACAGGAAAATCTACTTTTATAAAAAGATTTATGGATTTATTAGTAATACCTAACATACAAGATGAAAACAATAAAGAAAGAGCTAAAGATGAGCTTCCTCAAAGTTCTGCTGGTAAAACGATAATGACAACAGAGCCAAAGTTTATCCCAAACAATGCAGTAGAAATAAATTTAGATGATAATACAAAATTTAATGTACGAATGATAGATTGTGTAGGATATATAGTACCAAGTGCAACAGGATATTTAGATGATAACCAACCAAGAATGGTTTCAACACCTTGGTTTAATGAAAAAATACCTTTTGAGCAAGCAGCAAAGATAGGCACAAAAAAAGTTATAACAGATCACTCAACAATAGGTATAGTAGTAACAACAGACGGAAGTATAACAGATATCCCTAGAGAAGATTATATAATAGCAGAGGAAAATGTTGTAAAAGAGCTAAAATCATTATCAAAACCTTTTGTAATTTTATTAAATACAACAAAACCATATTCTCAAGCAACAGAAGAGCTAAAGCAAGAATTAATGGAAAAATATAATGCACCAGTAATAGCATTAAATATAGCTCAATTAAAACAAGATGATATTAACATAGTGTTAGAAAAAGTTTTATACGAATTCCCTGTAAAACAGTTAAATCTAAATCTACCAAAATGGATAGAAACATTAGATATAAATCACTGGTTAAAACAAAGTATAATACAAGATACAAAAAAATTATTATCAGAAATAGATAAATTACATAATATAAAATCAGCTATATCCATATTAGAAAATAATGATTACATAAAAAAAGCATACATAGATAAAATAGAATTAGGAGAAGGCTTAAGTAATATTGAAATAGGCCTAGATGATAATTTATTTTATAAAGTTTTAAGCGAAACAACAAATATGGATATAAACAACGAGTATGAGTTGATTTCTACAATAAAACTTTTATCTGAAAGTAAAAAAGAATATGATAAAGTAAAATATGCAATAGAAGAAGTAAAAACAAAAGGTTATGGGATAGTTACTCCAACATTAGAAGAAATGATTTTAGAAAAACCAGAGCTTATAAAACACGGTTCAAGATATGGTATAAAAATAAAAGCAACAGCACCTAGTTTCCACCTTATAAGAGCAGATATACAAACAGAAGTAGCACCAATAGTTGGTAGTGAAGAGCAAAGCAAAGAGTTGTCAAATTATCTTTTAGAGCAACTAGAAAATGAAAAAGAAAAAATATGGGATTATAATATATTTGGTAAATCTTTATCCGATTTAGTAAATGAAGGATTAAATACAAAGCTATATAGAATACCAGAAGATACTCAAATAAAGTTCCAAGAAACATTACAAAAAATAGTAAACGAAAATAACGGTGGTTTAATTTGTATACTTTTATAAACCATAAAATAACAATACTATTTATTTCTATAAAGTTTATAACAACATATAAAAATAAAAATGAACCTATTTTCTGGTTCATTTTTATTTTTATGCTTTATTCCTAGTTATCATTAAAAATAATCAATACATAGTTATATATTAATATCTAATGCGCTATCTTGTCTATTAAGTTGCTTATACATCATATCTGCTAACCCTATTCCACCTTGGCTAGCCATTTTTTTAGTTAGCTCTGTATCTAACATTTCTTGAAATATTTTTTCTGCATTGCTTTTGCCTAAAACACCACCATCAAATACAATAGTATTTCTCATAGATTTAAACATCATATTTAAAAAATAACTTTCAAATTCAACACAAGCTTCTTTAAGGTCTTCATCTTTTCCATTTTCAATAGCAGTATCTAAAGCATGTTTAAATTCTTCTGTTTCTAGGCTAGTTTTTTTAGCAGTATTAATATCTGTTACATTCTGTGGATTTATTCCTGATATACTATTTAAGCTCATTTTATTCACCTCTTATTATTTTTTAAGGTTATTAGCTAATTGTAACATCTCGTCAGATGTAGTTATAGCTTTAGAATTAAGCTCATAAGCTCTTTGTGCAACAATCAAGTTAACCATTTCTTCTGCAATATTAACGTTAGAAAGTTCTAAAAAACCTTGTGCAATATTGCTTGTAGCCACATCTCCATCACCTTCTAAAATAGGTTCTCCAGATGCTGGTGTTGTAGTGTATAAGTTGCCACCTATAGCCTCTAACCCTTGAGGGTTTGCAAACTGAACAACACCTATGCTAGTTCCAGTATCTTGTTGTTCACCATCTTGCATATATCCTATTTGACCAGTTTTAGATATAATAATATCTTTCACAGGTATATTTTCAGGAAATGTAACAGGGTCACCATCAGAATTTAAAACATAATAACCTTCAGATGTAACAAGGTTGTTTTCTCCATCACCAAGGCTTATTTTAAAGCTACCATCTCTTGTATAAGAAACTTCATCTTCACCTGTTTGTATCATAAAAAAGCCTTCGCCTTCTATAGCCAAATCTGTATTTATTTCTGTTCTTTCTAAGTTACCTTGAGAGAACATCCTGCTTGTAGCAATAGGTCTTACCCCAAGTCCCACTTGTAAATTAACAGGCTTTCCTGTGTCAGCATCATCTAAAGATGCTCTTTCCATAGTTTGATATAATAAACTTTTAAATTCTAGTCTTTCTCTTTTGTAAGAATTAGTATCTACATTAGATATATTGTTAGATATAGTATCTACGTGTAACTGTTGTGCACCCATACCAGATGCTGCAGTCCATAAAGAACGCATCATAGCTTTTTACCTCCCATTATTTTCTAGCTATATCGTTAACAGCTTTTCCTAAAACTGTGTCGTGACTTTGTACCATTTTTTGATTAAGCTCATAAACTCTAGAAACATTTATCATTCTTACCATTTCATCAACAACATTTACATTAGATGTTTCTAAGCTTTGTTGTAAAACTTTGCTTGTAAAAGGCTTTTCTATGGTTTCATCTATTCTGTCATATAAGTTATCCCCATATTTTCTAAGGCTTTCTTTATTTTCAAAATCTACCAATTTTAATCTATCTACAAATTCGCCGTTGGAATATATATATCCATTTTCACTAATAGTTATATTACCATCTGGGATAACTATTCTTCCGTTTTCACCTAAAACATAGTTACCTTCTTTTGTAACAAGCTCTTTATTAGCATTAACTGTAAAAGAACCATCTCTTGTATATCTTTCGGTAGTAGTGCCATCTTTATTAATAGCTTCTATAGCAAAAAAACCATCATTTTCTATTGCTAAATCATAAGTACCGCCTGTTTGTTCTATAGAACCTGTTGTAAAATCTGTGCTAACTTCTGTTATAAAATTTCCTAAAGAAACAGTACCTATGTTGTTATCTCTTTTTATAAGTCTTTTGCTAGGGTCATCTAATATTTTCATCATTTCTTCAGAAAAAGACTGTACAACAGTTGTATCTTTTTTAAACCCTGTATTATCTACATTGGCTATATTGTTTGTTATAACGTCCATATTATTCATTTGAGTTATCATACCTATTGCTGACGTATATAAACCTCTATTCAAATCAAATCATCTCCATTTAAATAATTTTATTATTTTATCTAAAAAACTATTAGAGTTTCTTTCAAATTTATTGTTATATTCTATATATTTTCCTGTACCTAAAGCTACACAAGATAACGCATCTTCGGCCAAAACAGCATTTATACCTGTAGATTCTTTTATAGCTTTATCTAATCCGTGTATCAAAGCTCCACCACCTGTCATAACAATGCCTCGTTCATAAACATCAGAGGCAAGCTCTGGAGGAGTTTGTTCTAAAACCTTGTGTATAGCTTCAATTATCATAGTAGAAGGCTCTTTTAAAGCTTGGTATATTTCTTCTGATGTAACATTTATTGTATTAGGTAATCCTGTAACAAGGTTTCGCCCTCTTACATCCATATTTACTAATATACTTTTTTCATAAACAGTGCCAACATTTATCTTAATTTCTTCTGCACTTTTTTCACCTATTAAAACATTATATTTTTTTCTAATATGCCTTATTATTGCCTCATCAAAATTATCACCAGCTATTTTCAGAGATGTTTTTACAACAGAACCACCAAGAGATATAACAGCAATATCTGTTGTTCCTCCGCCAATATCAACTATCATACTACCACAAGCTCTAGTTATATCTATGCCAGATCCAATAGCAGCAGCAATAGGTTCTTCTATTACAAAAACCTCTCTAGCCCCTGCATCTTTTGTTGCATCTTTAACAGCCTTTTTTTCAACTTCTGTAACCTCAGATGGCACACAAACAGCTATCCTAGGTCGTCTAGAAGTTTTTCCTATAACCTTTTTAATAAAATATTTCAACATAATTTCTGTAACGTTGTAATCAGATATTACCCCTTCTCTAAGAGGTCTAACTACATTTATACTGCTAGGTGCTTTACCTATCATTTTTTTAGCCTTTTCCCCAACAGCAATAACTTCGTTAGTATGCCTGTCTATTGCAACAACAGAAGGCTCTTTAAGGACAATGCCTTGCCCTTTTATATATATTAACACACTAGATGTGCCTAAATCTATGCCTATATCAGAGCCAAACATAAACTTTCTCCTTTATTTTATTATAACATTTTAATTATATCATCTTTTTGTTATAATTTAAAGCTTTTTTTGTAAATTTAATATATTTTTAACAATTTTATTGGTATAATAATTTAATTCTATAATTATTAATACTATAAGTGCAAATAATTATAATAAATAACTATTTACACTTAACTATTAATAAATTTTATTCTTCTATGTTTTTAATATCTATCATAAGTTCATCTAATTGTTTTTTATCTACAAAGTTAGGAGCATCTGCTAATGGACAAGATGCATCTTTAACTTTAGGAAAAGCTATAACATCTCTTAAGCTATCGCTACCAGATAAAAGCATAGCCATTCTATCTAAGCCTAAAGCAAGTCCACCGTGAGGAGGAGCTCCATATTTAAAGGCATCTATTAAGAATCCAAATCTTTCATTAGCATCTTCTTTTGTAAAGCCTAAATATTTAAACATTTTTTCTTGTAAATCACTTTGATATATTCTAAGGCTTCCACCGCCAAGTTCATAACCGTTTAAAACCAAATCATAGGCTATAGCTCTTACCTTTTCTGGGTTAGTATCTAAAAGCTCAATGTCTTCTTCCATCGGCATAGTAAACGGGTGATGTTTAGCAACATATCTTTGCTCTTCTTCGTCATATTCAAATAAAGGAAATTCTGTAACCCATAAAAATTTATAATCTTCTTTATTAGTTAAATCTAGCCTTTTAGCCATTTCTATCCTTAAAGCACCTAAAGCATCAAATACAACGCTGTCTTTATCGGCACAAATTAAAATTAAATCACCTTTTTCTGCGTTAAAAACATTAGCTATTTCTGTAAGTTGTTCATCATTAAAGAATTTACCAATGCTAGTTTTAAATGTGCCATCTTCGTTTAAACCAACCCAAACTAAACCTTTAGCCCCATAAGTTTTAGCAAGCTCTACAAGGCTATCTATTTGTTTTCTAGGCATAGAGCAACAACCTTTAGCATTTATACCTCTAACGCTGCCACCATCTTTTATAGCATTTTCAAATACACCAAATTCGCTACCTGATACAACTTCAGTAATGTTTACAAGCTCCATACCAAATCTAACATCTGGTTTGTCTGAGCCAAATCTTTCCATAGCCTCTTTATAAGTCATTCTTTCAAAAGGAATTTGTATGTCTATCCCCTTTGTTTCTTTTAATATAGTTTGCATAAGTCTTTCGTTTAAGCTCATTATGTCTTCTTCATCAACAAAAGATAGCTCCATATCTATCTGTGTAAATTCTGGTTGTCTATCTGCTCTTAAATCTTCATCTCTAAAACATTTAGCTAGTTGGAAGTATTTATCAAAGCCAGATGCCATTAAAAGCTGTTTAAATATTTGAGGAGATTGTGGAAGAGCATAAAATTCTCCAGGGTGTACACGGCTTGGAACAAGGTAATCTCTTGCCCCTTCTGGTGTAGATTTTGTTAAAAATGGTGTTTCTATTTCTAAAAAGCCTTCTTTATCTAAAAATCTTCTTACAGATTGAGCTATGTTATGTCTTAAGATTAAGTTTTTAGCAACGCTAGGTCTTCTAAGGTCTAAATATCTGTATTTAAGTCTTAAATCTGTGCTTACATTTACGCTATCTTCAATTTGAAAAGGAGGTGTTTCAGATTCTGATAAAATTTCCATTTCATCAATTAAAACCTCCACCTTACCTGTTTCCATATCAGGGTTTATATTTTCTTCTGTTCTAGCTACAACCTTACCTTTAATAACTATAACATATTCTGGCTTTAGCTCTTTATCCTTTTTAATAACATCTTCTGTGTTAGTATCTTGATTAACAACAGCTTGTACAATACCTGTTCTATCTCTTAATAATATAAAAGAAAAATGACTAAATACACGTTTACGGCTAACCCAACCTGTAAGGGTTACCTCTTTACCTATCATATTTTCCTTTATTTCACCACAATAATTAGTTCTTTTAAATCCTTTCATCTTTCCCTCCAAAATCAAACATTATCTAAAATATACTATATAATACATTTCTTATTTAATATCTTTTAAAACTTCATTTTTTAAATCGGTTAAGTTTATTTCTCTTTGTTCGCTTTTATCCATATTTTTTAGGTTTACTTTATTTGTTTCTATTTCGTTATCACCAATTATTATAACATATTTAGCGTTTATTTTATCTGCATATTTAAGTTGTGCTTTTACACTTCTTTTAACTATGTCATATTCTACATATATATTTTCTTTTCTTAAATTATATGCTATTTCTTGAGCTTTTATAAATCCAACATCACCCATAGAACCTATATAAATCAAAGGCCTATTTTCGCTTTCTATTTTTAAACCTTGCTCTTCTAAAAGCATAATTAAACGCTCCATACCAAGCCCAAATCCAACAGCACCTGTAGCTTGCCCGCCACATTCTTTTATAAGGTTGTCATATCTTCCACCACCACAAATAGTGCTTTGAGAGCCAAGCTTTTCAGATTTACAAACAAATTCAAAAACAGTTTTTGTGTAATAATCTAACCCTCTAACTATTTTTGTATCTATTTCATAAGGTATCCCCATTACATTTAAGTATTTTTGTAAATTTTCAAAATGGGTCCTACATTCATTATCTAAACTTTCTATAGTAGTAGGTGCATCTTTTAATGCCTCTTTACAGTTGTTGTTTTTACAATCAAGTACTCTTAAAGGATTTTTTTCATACCTTTGTTTACAATCTTCGCATAAGCTGTCAAGCTTTGTTTCCACAAAAGATTTAAGCTTTTGGTTGTAAGCTTTTCTACATTCGTTACCGCCAAGGCTGTTAAGCTTTAATGTAACATCTTTTACTTTAAGCCTTCTTAAAAGCTCGTGTACAAAAGATATAACCTCTGCATCACAGCTAGCATCAAAAGAGCCAAACATTTCAACGCCAAATTGATGAAATTGTTTAAACCTTCCTGCTTGGTTTCTTTCATCTCTAAAAGATGGTGCTATATAATATAGTTTTGTAGGTTGCACATCAGCACTTAAGCTATTTTCAAGATAAGCTCTAGCAGTGCCAGCAGTGCTTTCTGGTTTTAAGGCATATTCTCTATCACCTCTATCTTTAAAGGTAAACATCTCTTTTTGCACAACATCTGTTGTTTCTCCAACGCCACGTTCAAAAAGGTTTCTATATTCAAACATAGGAGTTCTTATTTCTTGTATGCCAAAGTTTTCACAAGTTTCTCTTATTACATTTTCTAAAAACTGCCATTTGTAAGCCTCTTTGCCAAAAATATCATTAGTGCCTTTTGGTCTTTTTATTTTCATTTGCTTTCCTCCTCTATTATTTCTCTTTTTCTTTGTATCATTTCATCTATACGGTTTATATAATCATCTACACTTTTCACATTAAAAGCACGTTTTATAAGGTTTGTATCTTCAAAATAAAATTTACTTGTAGCGCCAGCACCAAAAGAAATAATAGTTTGCTTTTCTTCCATTATTTGAATGTTGTAAAAACACTCTAAATTATCTTTACAGTATCCAACATTTTCAAAATTTCCTATCATATTTTTTTGTCTATACATATAATAAGGATACATATCCATTTTTCTAGCATATTCTCTTGTAATGTTTATCATTTTTTCCATTTCATAAAAAGAACTAGGGTTAAAATCATCTATATTTTCATTAAGCCTAGACGCTCTTTTTAAAGCAAGTGTATGTACAGTTAGGCTTTCTGGTTTTAAGGTGTAAATTTTATCCATAGTATATAAAACATCATTTGAATTTTCGTCTGTAAGCCCTAAAATAATATCTGTGTTTATGTTGTTATGCCCTTCTTCTCTTGCTAGATAAAATGCATTTAAAAAGTCTTTTTCTAGGTGGTTTCTTCCTATTAACTTTAGTGTTTTATCGTTCATAGTTTGAGGGTTTATAGATATTCTGGTAGCGTTAAAATCTTTCATTGTTTTAAGCTTGTTTCTTGTTATAGTATCTGCTCGCCCAGCCTCTATTGTATATTCTATAAGAGGCTTTTTAAAATTATCATCAATCATTTTTAAAAATCTATAAAATTGATTTTCATTTAATGACGTTGGCGTTCCTCCACCTATATAAATACTTTCTATTTCAAAGCTATTTACATAATCTTTCATAGCAAGTATTTCTTTTTCTAAACAATCAAGATATAAATCTACCTTTTTAGTATAGCTATTAAGATTAAAAGATGGAAAAGAACAATAAACACATCTTGTAGGGCAAAATGGTATGCCTAAATATATAGAAATTTTATTATTGTTATTATTTTTTAATATATTTTTTTCTATTTTAGCTATATCTATTGCCAAATCTATCTTTTCATCTGTAGCTAAATACTTATCTTTTAGTATATTTTTAATATCTCTTTCTGTAAAGCCTTGTTCTAACATTTCATTTATTTTTTTAGTAGGTCTAACCCCTGTTAGTATCCCCCAAGGCATATTTAAAGGTCTTATTTTTTGTATAGCCTCATAAACTGTTAGTTTTATTATTCTTGCTTTTTCATTAGAAAAAGTGTCTTTTTCTATATCTTTTAAGCTATTTTCTTTATAAACTATTTCTTCTTTATTTTTATATATCCTACATATAGATATATCATTTTCAATGCTACTTTTTATAACAATATTGTCATCTATTACATCATATATTTGTTTTATTTTTTCTCCAAAATAAAATAATTGTATAACAGAAAGAACATCATCTAAATATTTATGTTCTACAATATAATACATATTAAACCAACTTTCTAATATTCATACATATTTCCCATATAAGGGTTAATGTTTTTTTCTGTTCCTATTGTAGTTTTATCTCCGTGTCCGCTATAAACTACTGTATTGTCAGGCAAATTTTTAAGCCTTGTAACAGATTTTACCAAATCAGTAGAATTTCCATAAGGAAAATCTGTTCTACCAACAGAACCATAAAATAAAGTATCTCCAGAAAAAAGTACATTTTCGTTTTCAAAGTATAAACACATACCTCCAGGTGTATGTCCTGGTGTTTTTATAACTTTAAATGCTAAATCATCACCAAATTTAAAAATATCATTGTCCTTTAACACAATATCTGCTTTTAATGTAATGTTAGAATGTATCATATAAGAAAGGTTGTTTTCTGGGTGTTCTATTAAAATTTCTTCACCTTCACATATAACAATAGGTGTGTTATATTTTTCTTTTATTTCTTTGCAAGCACCTATATGGTCAAAATGTCCGTGTGTTAAAACGATATATTTTAAATTTAATCTTTCTTTTTCTATAGTTTTTATAAGCTTATCAGCATCTGCACCTGGGTCTATTATTATTGCATTGTTTGTGTCATCTTCTATAGCAAAATAACAGTTTTGCATCATCATACCGCCAACTATTTCAACTTTAACTTTCATATTAGCCTCCTAAGTTTTAAGCTACTTAAATTATTTTGTCGCTATCTAAAAGTATAGTGATAGGTCCATCGTTTACAAGCTCCACCTGCATATCTGCTCTAAATATACCTGTTTCTACTTTTTCATAGTTTTCTTTAAAATAGCTTATAAAATCGTTAAATATTTTTTCAGCATCATCAGGCTTAGCGCCTCCCACAAAGCTTGGGCGTCTGCCTTTTCTTGCATCTGCATAAACTGTAAAGTTAGGAACTATCAAAACACCTAAATCTAAATCTTTTATAGATAAATTAAGTTTATCCTCATCATCTTCAAAAATTCTTAAATTTACAATTTTATCAAACATATATTTAAAAGTATCTATATTATCTGTATCGTTCACTGCAGCTAAAACAACTATCCCTTTATCTATTTTGCCCACAGTTTTTCCATCTATATCAACTTTTGCTTTTGTTACTCTTTGTAAAACTGCTCTCATATATCCTCCTATGTTGTAACACGCTGTATGTCATAAACACCTTTTACATTTTTTATTTTTTTGCAAATATGTTCAAGCTCTGCTCTTCCACCTATAGTAATGGTTGCATCTATTATAAAATCTGTTTTAACAGTCCTTGCATTGATATTTTTAAGAGATATTTTTTCGTCTGTAAAAACCTTTGTTATATCAACTAAAAGCCCTATCCTATCTTCTCCTGTTATGCGTATTTCTGCTAAAAATTCTTTATCTTTGATAGTATCTATGCTCCAGTTAGCCTCTACCAATCTTTTTCTATCATCTTCTAAAAGATTTATTATATTTATGCAATCTGTTCTGTGTATAGATACCCCTCTACCTTTTGTTATAAAGCCTACTATCTCATCACCAGGAACAGGGCTACAACATTTAGATACCCTAACATCTAAACCGCTTATTCCGTGTATAACAATACCAGAATCATTTTTATATTTTCTTATAGATTGGCTGTTTGCATTTGCATTAGATATAATTTCTGCTGTTTCTTTAATAATTTCTTCAGCAGTTTTGTTTTTGTTTATATCTTTTTTAAGCTCTTCTATAAATCTATTTATTATTTGTCCTTCTTTTAAACCACCGTGGCCAATAGCTGCGCATATAGCGTCCCAATCTCTAAAGCCATAACGTTCTAAAACCTTTTTTATTCTAAAAGGTGTAGCTAGCTCCCCAAAGACAAATCCTTTACGCTTTGCCTCTTTTTCAAGCATTTCTTTACCTTTTAATATATTTTCTTCTTTATTAATAGTTTTAAACCATTGATTTATTTTGTTTTTAGCCTCACTGCTTTTAACCATTTTTAGCCAGTCCATACTAGGCCCACGAGAATTTTGGCTTGTTATAATCTCTATTCTATCCCCGTTTTGTAAAACATAATCAAAGGTTACAATTTTACCGTTTACCCTAGCTCCAACCATAGTGTTACCAACTGCACTGTGTATAGAATATGCAAAATCTATTGGGTTAGAACCATAAGGTAAGCTTTTCACATCTCCTGTTGGGGTAAAGCAATAAACATTTTCGTTAAAAGAATCTAGGTCTGTTTTTATGGTGTCCATAAATTCTTTATTATCAGACATATCTTTTTGCCATTCTAGTATTTGTCTAAGCCAAGTAAGCTTTTCTTCTTCTGCCGATTCTTTAACGTTTTTGTTACCAGATTTATATTTCCAATGAGCAGCTATACCATATTCAGCAATACGGTGCATTTCCATAGTTCTAATTTGTATTTCAAAAGGTAGCCCCTCTGGACCTATAAGAGTATTGTGTAAAGATTGATACATATTAGCTTTTGGCATAGCTATATAGTCTTTAAACCTGCTAGGGATAGGTTTATACATTTCGTGTACAAGCCCTAAAACCTCATAGCAATCTCTTATGCTATTTACTATTATTCTAACTGCAAAAAGGTCAAATATTTGGTCTAGCGTTTTATCTTGGTTAAGCATTTTTTTGTAAATGCTAAAGAAATGTTTAGGCCTGCCATATATTTCACATTGCAAGTTATCTTCTTTACATTTTTGTGATATTTCATCAACAATTCTTTGAACATATTCTTCTCTTTCGTGTTTTTTACGTTCTATTTTTTCTGCCAAATCATAGTATGCTGTTGGGTCTAAATATCTAAGGCATAAATCTTCAAGCTCTATTTTTATTTTAAATATACCAAGCCTTGTAGCTAAAGGTGCGTATATATCCAGTGTTTCTTGTGCTTTTTCTCTCTGTTTTTCTTTGCTCATATATTGTAAGGTTCTCATATTATGAAGTCTATCGGCAACTTTTATTAGTATAACTCTTATATCTTTTGCCATAGCAAGAAACATTTTTCTGTAGTTTTCTGCTTGTAGCTCTTCTTTAGAAGTTGAAGAGTAAGTAAATTTATCAAGTTTTGTAACCCCGCTTACAATATTTGCTATTTCCTCGCTAAAAAGCTCTTTTAAATCTTCAAAAGAGTATTTAGTATCCTCTATTACATCGTGTAATATACCTGCTGCAATAGATTCTAAGTCTAGTTCCAGCTCGGCTAATATAATAGCAACATAAAGAGGGTGTATTATATAAGGTTCACCAGATTTTCTAAGTTGAGTTCCGTGTGCTTCTTTAGCAAGATTATATGCTTTTTCTATAAGGCTAAAATCTGTAGTTGGATGATATTTTTTTATTTTTTCTATTAATTGGTCATATAGTAGTTTACATTCTTCCATAAATATCCTCCTTTCAAGTCTTTTCTATATAATTATTATTATATTAATTTTTTAACATAATTTCAAGTAAAAAATAAACCTATATACTTTTAAAATATCAAAAATTTATTAAAATAAATGTAAAATAACTTTTTCTAACTCTGTTATTACAATAAAGGGTTGTAGACAAAGTCTACAACCCTTTATTGTTTATTCTAAATAAAAAGATAGTTTTCTTATAGCATATTCGGCATATTCATTGTATCTGTTAATAATAATAGCCTTTTTAAATCTTTTTTTAGCTTTTTTATATTTTTCTTTGTTAAAGCTAACAACACCTAAGTTATATATTAAGTTAGATCTAAACTCTCTTTTACCAACTTGCATTATTATATGTACAAAGCCCAAGCAAGCAACTACCCCGCCTAAAGCAATAATTATATTACTTTTTAAAAATATACCTATCAAAAATAAAGGTACACCAGCTATAGCAACAAAAGGGTTAAATTTTATGCTAGCAAAAGGGAGTTTATCTCCTAATAAATTTTCCACATCTTTTTCAAAAGAATATACTCTGCTTTTAACCTCTTTCCTATCTACCTTAGGTCGTTTTCTAGGTTTAGGCACAACAATATTTTCGGCAAGTTCTTTAAATTCTAAAACTTCTCCACCTTTTATTTTAAATAAAATATTAACATCACGTTTTAAATTTTTTAAATTTTCTGTTCTAACTTCTTTGCTAATTTGAAGTATATAATATTCTTCCTCTTGATAAGGCTCTAAGGTTTCTATAACTATAAGTTCCAAAGATTTATTGTATATAATATTAGTTTTTAATATATATCCTTTAGTATCTGTAACCTTCATTGTTTTTTTAGAAACACTTTCTGTGTCAAGAGGCAAGCTAAACTTTATATACCAAAATATTTTTTCTTCAGTGTTTTCTATATCGTTTTTAAATTTTTCATTTATATCTTTTTGAGATGCATCTAACTTTATTTTTTTATCATTATAAGCCATATATATCCTCTCCATAATAATTATGTACATTATATATCGACATTTTACGATAAATATTTAATAAGGTTTAAAATTTTTTCAAGCAGTTAGTTATCTTTTTATAATATAGTAAAAACTCATTGCTAGTTCTAAAATTTTCTATAGAATTATCTATGTTTAAATCTAAAACTATATTAGCAGGTTTTTTAGCTAATATATATATTTTATCTGATAAATATATGGCTTCGTTTATATCGTGGGTTATAAAGATAGTTGTTTTGTTTTCTTTTTTCATAGTTTCTTTAAACCATATATAAACTTCTTCTTTTGTAATGCTATCAAGAGCAGAAAAAGGCTCATCAAAAAGCATTAAATCACTTTCTGTTAAGTATGCTCTTATGAAAGAAACTCTTTGCTTCATACCTCCCGATAGTTCACTTGGATATTTTTTTATATGTTTTTCCAGCCCAAAATTTTTAAGCATATTTGTCGCTTTTTCATATGCTATTTTTTTATCTATACCTTTTATTTTAAAAGATAAACAAACATTATCTAAAACGTTAAGATAAGGTATTAAAAGGTGTTTTTGTGTCATATAGCTTATGTTCTTTTTTTGGTTTGTAATATCTTTATTTTTTAGAAAAATATTTCCTGTATCAGGTTTTTCAAACCCTGCTAATATGTTAAATAAAGTAGTTTTTCCAACACCGCTTTTCCCAAGAAAAGATACTATTTCACCTTTTTTTAATGAAAAATTTATATTTTCTATTATCTTAATATCATCATAAGATTTTGATAAGTTTTCTACTTTTATATATTCCATATTTCTCCTTTAATTTTCTGGCAAATATTCGTTAGTAAATCCTTTGTTTGTTAAATCTTTTGTTATTATGCCTTTTTCGTAAGCCCAAGTGTAAAAATCGTTCCATCTGTTAGCATCTATATATCCCCATTTTTCAACCTCTGCCTTATATTCGTTAGCAAGGTATTTTTGGCTTTCTATAAGCATATCCAAGTCATATTCTGGAGCATATTTATGCAATATTTCAGCACTTTCTTCAGGGTTTTCTATTGCGTATTCATATCCTTTTTGAGTAGCTTGTAAAAAGTTTTTAGCTGTTTCTTCATTTTCTTTTAGATATTTTTGGCTAGATACTATAACAGGTGTATAAAAATCTAACCTAGGCTCTACATCTTTAAATTTTATAAAGTTATAGTCTAAACCTTGTACTTTAGCATTCATAGTGTCCCAAGCTTCAAACACCCAAACCGCATCTACATTAGTTTGTATAGCAGATACAGCATCGGTAACTGTGCTATGATAAAGCTCTACATTGTCAAAGCTTGCCCCTTCATTTTCCATAACTTGTTTTATTGTAGCCTGTTCTAGTGCATTATCCCAAGTAGCATAAACTTTACCTTCTAAATTTTTAAAGCTGTCTATCCCCTTTTCCTTTAAAGATAAAATACCAGATGTATTATGTTGTATAATAGTAGCTATAGCCATTATAGGGAAATCTTCATTTTCATTCATAGCCATACCCATAGTATCTTGAAAAGATATGCCAAAATCAGCTTTACCGCTAGCAACCAAAGCAGTTGTAGATTCTTCTGGCGGGTTTAATATTTCTAAATCTATGCCAACATCATTGTAAAACCCTTTTTCTAAGGCTACATAAATTCCTGTATGGTTAGTATTAGGTGTCCAATCTAACAAAAAAGTAACCTTCTCATTTTCGGTTTGTATATTTTCTTTATTACTGCAACCTGTAATCAATGTACATATTAATATAAATTGTAAAATTCTAGCTATCATCTTTTATTCCTTCCAGTATATAATCTTATTTTCTAAAAATTTTATAAACCACACCAGCATTAAACTAAGTAAACTAATAATTATAATACTTGCAAACATTTTATCAAAGGCATAAGCCTTTTTAACTCTTGTCATATATACACCTATACCCTTTTCTCCACCAAGCCATTCAGATACAACAGCCCCTACTATAGCATAAGTAGCAGATATCTTAAGCCCCGAAAAAAAGCTTCTCATAGCAAAGGGTATTTTTATAATAAATAAAGTTTTCAAATAACTAGCATCTAAAGATTTCATTAGCTTTAGCATATCTTCATCTATGTTTTTAAAACCTGTAAGAAGGCTTATAGTAAGAGGGAAAAAACAAGTTGAAAATATTAATATAATTTTAGGTAAAATACCAAATCCAAACCATAACACAATAATAGGTGCTATAGCAATAGTAGGTACAGTTTGGCTAATAACCAATATAGGATATATAGCTTTATCAAAAATCTTATATCTATCCATAAAAATAGCTAAAAAAAAGCTAAATATAATAGATAACAAAAGGCCAAGGCTAGCCTCTAAAAGAGTTATACCTATGTGGCTTAAAATCAACCTAAAATCTTTTATAAAAGCCAAAAAAACATCTAAAGGGCTAGGTAGCATAAATTTAGGTACAAGCTGTGTATAGCTTATAATAGCCCATATTAAAATTATTAGTAAAATGGTTATAAAGCTTATGTATTTATTTGTTATGTTTTGTAGTTTTTTCATCTATAGTCATTACTCCCAACGGATTATAAGATATTTTTACATTAGTAAGCACATCTTTAGCCCCTTCTTTTTCTGCAATTAATATGCTTTCTTTTAATATTTTTAACATATCATCTAAGCTACCTTCTATTACAGTTTCAAAAGGGCAAACAAGCATATTAAGCTCTTTAGATTTGATGTTTTCTATCACCTTATCAATTACCCTTATTTTTTCTTCCTTCTCTGCTAAACTAGGCAATATTTGTATTGCCATACTTGCTTCATAGTTTTTGTTCATATTTCATTCTCCTTTATAAAATTATTAAGCTAATACTTATAAGGAAACCTATTTAATATAATCAATTTTTTGAACACTTTGTGTTCAAAACAGGTATTTCTAAATATTTTCATAAAAATTAAAAGAAAAAACGTTTATAATTTGTATAAAAATATTAAGTCATACATTAATTGAAATAAAAAGGTGCAATAGAAAAACACCTATTGCACCTATACAATAAATATTCTTCCTACGCTGGCATTATCCAGTTCAGGTATAAAGGTTAAATGCATCTGTTAGCATTCTCTCAGCCAAGAAAACTTAGCACCCTTGAATAGTATTAACTTAAATAAAGTATAATTATAATTTTTTTATTTGTCAATAATTAATTTATTATATAAATTTTTACACAGCTAATAAATCAACATAATAACCTGTAAAATCAAGATAAAATAACAAACATTATATATATTTTTATTGTTTTTATCGTATCTAAATGTAGTTTGTAAATATGTGCATAAATGTTTATTTGTTAAAAATAAGTAAATGTTTCATACTTGTTAATTTTTTATTAAGTTTTATCTGTTAATATTGACATATTTTTTATTTTGTTATATTATGAACATATATAAAATGATGTTTGTTTTATATACAAAATATTACATCTTTTTACAAATTTTTATTATTTTAAGGGGGATTTTATTAATGAAAAGAAATATTTATAATAGTTCTTTAAAAGCTATTGCTATTGGTATGGCAGTTGCTATGGGTAGCTCTGGTGCTATTAGCGGCGTTGTTACAGGCACAGTTGTTAATGCTTATGCTGCTGGTACTCACGATACTAATGTTACAGCTGCAGCTGCTGATGGTGCTGAAGTTGGAACTGTAGACGTTACTATTGCACAAACAGGTAGCGCAGAGTTAAAGCTTGTGCAAAATTCTGAAGATATTTCTGAAGATACTGAAGGTTTAGAAGGTTTTAGTTTAACAGGTATAAACGACGGAGATTATCCTATAACTGCAAAATATGTTCACTCTGGCACACAAGTAGTTTTAACTATTCCTGTTGATGCTTTAACAGGTAAAAATATTACTTCTGATGTTAAAGTAGTATATAATGCTCCTGCTGAAGCAGAAAAAGCTAAATTACAAATAGATACTGATGGTGGTAATGATTCTTGGGCAGATTTAAACCTAGGGGAATTAGCTCTTACAGGTAGCCCTGATGTTACTGCTCCTACTGCATCAAGCACTACTTACACAGAATCAGATGATAAATTAACTATTGCATTTAATGAGGCTTTAGAGGCATTAACAGAAAATACTGCTGAAGCTAATGGTATAACTGTTAAAGATGCTAATAGTAACTTAATCTCTGTAACTAATGTTACAGTTAGTGGTTCTAACCTTGAAATAATTTTAGGTGAAAAACTTGACCAAGGAACAGTTAAAGTTTACTATAACGGTAATACACTTAAAGATGAAAAAGGTAACCTTGTAGCTGCTAATGATTCTACTCCTCTTGAAAGTTCAGGTGCTACAATAAGTGCTAGTGATGACAAAAAAGCTCCTACTCTTGTATCTGCAAGTGTTGATGGTGATAAATTAACTATAAAAGTTGCTACTAGCGAAAATATAGCAGAAATAGCTCAAGAATCAGACAATTTTAGCTTTGAAGTGCAAAAAGATGGTCAAGCAGTTGAGCTTGAAAGTGTTCAAGCTACAGATGACAGCAAAGAAATTCAAATCAAAGCTAAATCAGAACTTGCAGATGGTAACTATACTATCAAATACTTAAACAAAGATACAGTTAAAGATAAATCTACATCTGCTAATAAACTTGCAAATGATACTACATTATCATTTGTATATGACACAACAAAACCTACTGTAAAAGCAGATGAAATCACTTTAGATACAGAAGGAAATTTAGTTATTAACTTTAATGAAAATGTAACCTCAGAAGGTCTTACTGCAACAGATTTTGAAATCACAAAAAATGGTCAACCATTAACTGAAACTACTCATTATACTGTAGCTGATATTACAGCTCCTTCTACTTCATTAACAATAAAATTAGTAGATACTACTGTAGCATACGGCGATGAGTTTAAAGTTAAATATAAAGGTAACGGAAAAATAAAAGATGCTAGCAACAACACTTTAGATAACACAGAGGCATTAGCTGTAAAAGTTAAAGCTACTTTACCAGAAGAAAAATATAATGCTAAAAACGCTAAAATAGTTGAAAATAGCTATTATCAAACAAAAGAAGGTTTATTATTTAAAGGTTTAAAAGATAACAAATTAGCTTTAGTTGGTACAAAAGAATTTACTGCACCTGAAGAAGCTTATTCTTTAAATGGTGATGAGGCTACACCTTATCTTGTTTCTATGGACAAAGGTATAGTAACATTAAAATCTGAACAAAGCATTGAAGGCGTAGAAGTTACTAACGCTACAGTTGACAAAAAATCAGTAACTATAACTACAAATACCTCTTTTGATACAGTAGAAAACTTTGCAAGCACAAAAGGTTTTAAAGTAACAAAAGAAGGAGAACCTGAAGCATTAGTAGTAGATAAAGTTTCAACTAGCGATAACACAATCACTTTAACATTAAATGCAGAAGTTGCAGAAGGCGATGTTATCAAATTTGCTTATGAAGGTGGCAACACAGAGCTTACTTCAAATGGCGTAGTTGTAGATAAAATATCAGAAACTCCTGTTACAAACGAAACAGATACAACTGCTCCTACATTAGCAAGTGGTACATTTACAGGTGAAAGCAATAACTACACTATAACTGTAAAAGCTAGCGAAACTCTTAGCGGTACACCAGATAAGTCTAAATTTACAGTTGAATATACTCCTTCAAGTAGCGGTTCAGAAAATGCTACAATCGGTACTGTTACTATAGAAGGTGATAGTTTAGTTATTACAACTACAGATAAAGAGTTATCTACAGAAGGTGCAACCGTAAAAGTTAAAGTTGCTAGTGATAATGGTGTTACAGATTTAAAAGGTAATGCTTTAGCAGAAAACCAAGAAGGTATAACTGTAACAAAAGAAGAACCTGCTGGAGCTGTAGCTTTATTTGCAGTAGCACAAGCACAAGTTGCAAATAGCGATTTAGAAACTACAACTAACGAAACAGGTAAAGTAACAGAAATACACAATGTAGGTAGTGCTACAGAAGAACAAATCAACTCTATGTTAACAAGCGAATTAACTCTTGTTAAAAGTGGTGCATTTGATAGTGCTACATCTGAGCTTAAATTAAACTTTGATAATGTTGATTTAGCAAAAGTTACATTTGAGAAAAATTCATTTAATGATAAAGTTAAATTTGTTTGTAACGACCAAACAAAAGCAGAAAGCTTAGCTAAAAAACTTAAAGATGAGGCAGGCATTGAAGCTCCTATCCAAAATGATAGTGGTACTATAATTGTTAAACCTGGTGATAAAGACCAAGGTAATAGTAGTAGCTCTTCTTCTGGTGGTGGTTTCTCTGGTGGTGGTGCAGTTATAAATGCTAAACCAAACGATGAAACTACAGAATCTACTACATCAGGTAACAACAGTAATGTATCTGAAGATAAAGACCTTACTTTAGATGTGATTAGCTTACCTAGCATTGAAGGTGAAGCTAAAGTATTTGGTGATGTAGATGCTAGCCATTGGGCAAAATCTCACATTGATAAATTATCTACTGCAGGTGTTATAAACGGTGCTAACGGTATGTTCAACCCTAACGGTCAAACTAAACGTGCTGATGCAACAATTATGCTTGTTAATCTTTTAGGCTTAACACCAGAGGCTAACGGTAAATTTGCTGATGTAAACCCTAGTGCTTATTATGCTCCTTATGTAGGTACTGCATCTACTTATGGTATAGTAAATGGTTCTAACGGTATGTTCAACCCAGAAGGTATCATCTCAAGACAAGATACTATGGTTATGATAGCACAAATCTTAAAATCTTTAGATTTAAATGTTAATACAGATACAACAACATTAAATCAATTTAGCGATGCAAGCAAAGTTTCTTCTTATGCTACAGAAAGCGTTGCTATCTTAATCAATTCTGGTATAATTTCTGGTAACAACGGTAAATTAAATCCAACAGCTCCTGTTACTAGAGCAGAAATGGCTACTATTATGTCTAAATTATATGATGTTTTAGCAGAAGCTAAATAATATAGTATAATATAATAAAAAAGAGATAGTAATTTATAAATTACTATCTCTTTTTTATTATTCTACAACAATATTCTCTATTATCCATTTAACAAAATAATAACCATAAAATAAGAAACCTATACCAAATGTAAAAATACCTATTAACCAAAAAATTATTATTTTAATATATAAATCTACAGATGAACCTATAAATCTTAAGTATCTTCCGTTATAAGTTGTATGTTCTACACACCATTTAACCAAACGACTCATTAAAAATGGATATGCAATACCCAAAGTTATTACGGTACCTAAAGCCACTAATAAAGAATATCCTACATATTGTAATGCAGAACCTGTAAGCTTTAGCCCAGGATAAAACGTCCTTTCATATTGATCGTTATAATTGTTGTCAAATTGGTTCATAAAACTCCTCCATTATTTATTATTCTAGTTGATTATACAATAAATAATATAATTTGTCAACTAATTACAATTATACAGTCTAAGAATTGTAGCTATAGCTTGCTCTCTTGTATAATTATACCAAGGAGAAAACTTCCCTTCCCCAGTTCCACTCATAACATAAACATCTCCGCTTTTAATGCTAGATACATTGTAAATAGCATCTTTAGCCCAAGTAGCAAAATATTTTTCATCTACAAATTTTGTTCTGTTTTTACCCTCGCTTTTTATATCAATCAAATTAGCCAAATTATTAACCATAACAGCAGCTTCTTGCCTTGTTATATGATTATCTGGTGCAAATTCATTTTCCCCAACACCAGAAACTATTTTTAAATTATAAGCAGTGGTAACATAAGGGTCATCTACATCTGTAAAAGGAGATTTTACGTTCATATCTATATTGGCTTTAGTTTTTATCATATACATTTGTACTGCAAGCTGGCAAAATTCTTGCCTTGTAATTTTATTAGTATAATTAGACTGTAAATTATCTGGTACTATATCTATATCAATAGCTCCATTAACACTTTCTCTAGCCCACTCACTATATGAAGTATCATATATAGGGCTTGATGGTTTTGCATTAGATGGTATTTCTTCCAATTTGTTTCCGTTTAAATCATAATAATGTGTTTCACCACCTCCAATAGCTTGTTCCACTTTTATATATATTTGTCCATTAGCATTTAAAAACTCTGGTTCTCCACCATACCCATTTTCTGGAACAATTACCTGTAAATCTTTATTTAAAATCATAAGAGATGAATCAGCCATACCTATAGGATATCTAACTACTAAAGTGTTACCAGGGCTTAATTTATCATCTACACTTCTAAATTCAGTTTCAATAAGCTTATTACCATCTTCATCTACAATACAATAATTTTGCATATTAGTTTCTTGGATATAAACACCTTCTAACCCTTTAATAGGTATATTTTTTGTAGACTGTACATTTTGTGCATATACTGTATTTTTTTGTACATATGTACCACTAATTAAAAAGCTTGCAGTAAACAAAATAACCATAAATCTATATTTCATTTTTATCCCTCCCTATAAAAAAAAGCATAAATTTATGTTTTAATTTTAACATAAATTTATGCTTTTTACAATTATTTAAAATTTCTAAGCCTAAGAGCATTTAAAAGTACAGAAACAGAGCTTAAGCTCATAGCAACTGCTCCTATCATAGGGTTTAGCAATATCCCACCAAAGGCATATAAAACACCACAAGCAATAGGTATACCTATAATGTTATAAATAAATGCCCAAAACAGATTTTGTTTTATATTAATTATTGTTTTTTTACTAAGCCTTATTGCATTATAAACACCGATTAAATCATTTTTTATAAGCACAACATCGGCAGATTCTATAGCAATATCTGTTCCAGAGCCAATAGCAATACCTAAATCTGCTTTAGCTAAAGCAGGTGCATCGTTAATACCATCACCTACCATTGCAACCTTTTTACCTTCATTTTTAAGCTTTTCTACATAGTTAGCCTTATCAACAGGTAAAACTTCTGCAAATACATTTTTTATATTAACTTGATTTGCAATAGCATTTGCCGTTTTTTCGTTATCCCCTGTTATCATAAATACAGATAAGCCCATATTAGTTAAATTTTCTATAGCTTTTTTGCTACCTTCTTTTATAGGGTCTGCCACAGCTATTATACCTTTTATTTTGTCATCAATAGCAACATACATAGGTGTTTTGCCTTCTTCTGCCAGCCTATTTGCCTTTTCTTTTTTATCTTCTAAAGATATGCTTAAGCTGTTTAAAAGCTTTTCATTACCTATATATATTTTTTGGTTATTTATTTCTGCCTCTATCCCAAAGCCTGTTTTAGATTTAAAGTTTTCTACATTATCATATAATGCAATATCTTTATCTTGTGCATATTTAACAATAGCCTCTGCTAAAGGGTGTTCTGATAGCTTTTCTATAGATGCTATTAATTTTAAAAACTCATTTTCTTCAATATCATTACATATAACATCTGTAACTGTAGGTTTACCTTCTGTTATTGTGCCTGTTTTATCTAAAATAACTGCATCTAACTTATAGGCAACCTCTAAAGCCTCGCCACTTTTTATAAGTATGCCGTTTTCAGCCCCCTTACCTGTTCCAACCATTATGGCAGTTGGTGTTGCAAGGCCTAAAGCACAAGGACAAGCAATAACTAATACAGAAACAAATATTTTTAAGGAAAACTCTAAATCTCTATTTACAAAATACCATATTATAGCAGATACTAAAGCAATAACACAAACAATAGGTACAAAATAACCAGATACAACATCGGCTATTTTAGCAATAGGTGCTTTAGTAACTTGAGCATCTTCTACAATTTTTATAATGTTTGCAAGGGTTGTATCTTTAGATGTTTTTGTAGCCTTATATTTTATAAAACCATTTTTATTGATAGAACCTGCGAAAACATTGCTATCTTTTTGTTTATAAACTGGTATGCTTTCACCTGTTAGCATAGCCTCATCTATATAAGTTTCACCTTCTATAACTATACCATCTACGGCTATCTTCTCCCCAGGCTTTGCTAAAACAATATCATCTATTAAAACATCATCTATTGGTATTTTTTCTTCTTTACCGTCATTTAATATAGTTGCATATTTAGGTGCAAGCTCTATTAATTTTTTAATAGCTTGAGATGTTTTTCCTTTTGATATAGTTTCTAGGTATTTTCCTAAAAGTATCAAAACAATAATCATACCTACCGTTTCAAAGTATAAAGAATGTACCGAATGTAAATCACCTTTAGCTACATTTATAGTGTTATATAAGCTATATAAAAAAGCAGTTGTTGTGCTTATAGCTATAAGGCTATCCATATTAGGCCTACCTTTAAAGAATAACTTAAAACCTGTTGTATAAAATTTATGCCCTATTATCATTATTGGCACAGTTAATATTATTTGTAATATAGCATAATTTAAAGGGCTATCCTTCATATTTATAAAGCTAGGCAAGGCATTTTCAAATCCTTTTATCATAGGTAACATAGCAATGATTAATAAAGGTATACCAAAAATAGCAGATAGCAAAACCTTTTTAAACATTGTTTTTATTTCTTTTTCTTTAAAATCTTCTTTTTGCTCAATATCTTCTTCTAATATTTTAAAACCTAGGCTTTCTATTTTACTTTTTATGCTAGATAATCTTATTTTATCATTATATATAATTTTTGCTTTTTCTGTAGCAAAATTAACTTCTATACTTTCAATACCTTCTTCTTTTAAAAGCTCCTTTTCAATGCCTTTAGCACAGCCAACACAAGACATACCCCCTATCCCTATTATAACTTGTTTATTTTCTTTTATAATAGGCTTAAAACCTAACTTTTCTATATTTTTTATTAAATCATCATCATTTAAGCTTTCGTTATATTCTACATAAAGGCTTTCGTTTGCAAAATTTACGCTAGCTTTTTCTATGCCTTTAAGCTTTCCTATTTCATCTTCTAGCCTTTTAGCACAACCAGCACAAGACATACCCTGTATACCTATTGTTTTTTTCATATTAAATCCTCCTTATTTTATTATTTTAGATATTGTGTTCATTAGCTCATCTAAAACCTTTGTATCATCATTTTTTATTTTATCTACAACACAAGTGTTTATATGGCTTTCTAAAATAAGCTTATTTACTGAATCTAGGGCAGATTTTATAGATAATATTTGGTTCATAACATCGTTACAATAGGCGTCGTTTTCTATCATTTTTTTTACGCCTCTAACCTGACCTTCTATCCTGTTAAGCCTTTTTGTCAAGTTTTGTTTAAAATCATCATTTCTTTTAGTTTGCATATAGCATACCCCCCTATCCTATGTATAGGATATCATACCCTATATTTTTTGTCAAGTTTGTTTTGTTAAATTTTTTCTTGTCTTATATATAGTAATTTGCTATACTATAATTAACTATATATTTTATAAAGAGGTATTATTATGTTTTTAGATTTTAAACCTATATCAAAAGAAGATATAGAAACAATTTCATCTTATTTTAATTTAAGAAGTAACAAAACTTGTGATAGTGTTTTTTTAGATGTTTTTTTATGGAAAGATTTTTATAACGTAAAGTTTGCAATCTGGGATAACAAGGCTCTTCTTATAACGATGGTCATAGATGGGGAAGACTATTGTGCATTACCTATGTGTAAAGATGAGCATATAAAAGATGCTTTTAATGTTTTAATAGACTATTTTAATAACACATTAAATAAAAAATTAAAAGTTTATTTAGCAGATGAAGAAGGTCTTAATGCTTTAAATCTTGATAAAGCTCTATTTGATATAATAGATGTTGATGACGCTAAAGATTATCTATATCTAGCAGAATCTTTAAAAACTCTTTCTGGGAAAAAACTTCGAAAGAAAAAAAATCATATAAATGCATTTTTAAGAGAAAATGAAGGCAATTTTTATTATAAAACCCTTTGTTGCCAATACAGAGATACTATACTAGATTTTTTAAACAGATGGCGTGAACAAAAAGGAGATGATGCAGAAGAGCATTTAGACGGAGAACTACAAGGCATAAACGATATTTTGGAAAATTGTGATGCATTAAAGGTAACTATGGCAGGTATTTTTGTAAATGATAGGTTAGAGGCATTTACTATAGGTAGTTATAACACAGTTGAAAAAATGGCAATAATCCACATAGAAAAAGCAAATCCAGATATTAGAGGGTTATATCCTTTTATAAACCAACAATTTATAATAAATGCTTTTCCTGATGCTTACATTGTAAACAGAGAGGACGATTTAGGGCTTGAAGGGCTTAGAAAGGCAAAGCTTTCTTATGAACCTATAGGGTATGCCAGAAAATACCGTGTTATCCAGTTATAAGGTGGTGTTATTTTGATTAAATATTTAAATGATAAAGAAAAAGAAAAAACAAGAAAAATATGGGAAAATATATTTAAAGAAGATACAGAAAAATTTTTAGATTATTATTATTTATATAAAAATAAAGATAATAAAATTTTATGTAAATTTGTAGATGATAACATAGCATCTATGTTACATTTAAACCCTTATAAAATGTTTATAAACGGCAATGTATATAATTCTTATTATATAGTTGCTGTTGCTACCCTTAATGAACATAGAAAAAAAGGATATATGGCAGAGCTTTTAAATAAAAGCTTAAAAGATATGTACAAAGAAAAAATACCTTTTACCTTCTTACGCCCTGCTAAAGAAGAAATTTACCTCCCTTTTGATTTTAACTATATATATAACCATAATTTTTTAAATATTAATGATAGCTTTAAAGAGATAGATGTTAAAGAGGAAGATTATGAAAAAATAGCAAATTTCACAAATAAATTTCTTAAAGAAAAATATAATGTATTTTGCATAAGAGATTTAGATTATATAAAAACATTGCATCAAGAGGTAAAAAGTGAGAACGGTAATATAACTATGCTTTTTGATGATAATAATTTTGTAGGATATTATGTTTATTGGGGTGTTGATAAAAAGACTGTTCGTGGTGTATTTTTAGATGATAAATATACAAGTATAAAAGAAACAAAGCCTCTAGTTATGGCAAGAATTGTTAATTTGTATGAATTTTTCAAGAATTTTTCATCTAAAGAAGATGTATCTATATGCCTAAATATAAAAGATGATATCATTAAAGAAAACAACGGTTTATTTAAGATAAATATTAGCCAAAATAGCTCTTATATAGAAGCTTTAAATACCCCTTTAAATAAGGTTTTAAATATAAATATTAATGATTTAACAAGTATTTTATTTGGATATAAAAACATTAACTTATTTACAAAAGATGATTATATTTTAAATGCTTTTTCTAAAATAAATCTTCTAAATAAAGTTTTTATAGATGAAGAAGTTTAAAAAATAAAAGAAAGTAGGTGTTTTATGGAAAATATAAACTTTACTCACTTGCACGTGCATACAGAATATAGCTTGTTAGATGGCTCTTCTAAAATAAAAGAGCTTGTAAAAGAAGTAAAAGAGCTAGGTATGGATTCTATAGCTATAACAGACCACGGAGTTATGTATGGTGCAATAGATTTTTACAAAGAGGCATTAAAAGTTGGCATTAAGCCTATTATAGGGTGCGAAGTTTACGTTGCATCTGGCTCTCGTTTTGATAAAACCTATTCTAAAGAAAATACCTACTATCACCTAGTTTTATTAGCAGAAAATAACGAAGGATACAACAACCTTATAAAGCTTGTATCCTTTGGTTTTACAGAAGGTTTTTATTATAAGCCCCGTATTGATATAGAAATATTAAAAAAATATAGCAAAGGACTTATAGGGCTTAGTGCTTGTATGGGAGGTGCTGTTGCAAGAAGCATCTTAACCCACTCTTACGAAAAAGCCAAAGAATTTGCCCTTATGTATAACGATATTTTTGGAGAAGGTAATTTCTTTTTAGAGCTACAAGACCACGGTATAGAAAATCAAGCTATAGTAAACCAAAATTTAATAAGAATGAGCAAGGAAACAAACATACCCCTTGTTTGCACAAATGATATTCACTATATAAAAGAAGAAGATGCAGAGGCTCACGACATTTTGCTATGTATACAAACAGGTAAAACTGTTGAAGATGAAAACCGTATGCGTTATGAAGGTGGGCAATATTACTTAAAATCTCCTAAACAAATGTTGGATTTATTCCCCTATGCTCCTGAGGCATTAGAAAACACATATAAAATAGCCAAAAGATGTAATGTTTCTTTTGAATTTAATAAATATAAACTTCCTATATTTAATGTTCCAAATGGCAAAGATGCGTTTTCTTACTTAAAAGAGCTTTGTGAAAATGGTTTAAAAGAAAGATATAAAGAAATAACAGATTATTTAATAGATAGGCTAAATTATGAGCTTGATACAATAAAACAAATGGGTTTTGTAGATTACTTTTTAATAGTATGGGACTTTATAAAATATGCAAAAGATAATGATATAATGGTAGGTCCAGGGCGAGGCTCTGCTGCTGGTAGCTTGGTATCTTATTGTTTAAAAATAACAGATATAGACCCTATTGAATATAGCCTTATTTTTGAACGTTTTTTAAATCCTGAAAGAATAAGTATGCCAGACATAGATATAGATTTTTGTTATGAAAAAAGGCAAAATGTTATAAATTATGTTATAGAAAAATATGGTATAGACCACGTTTCTCAAATTATAACTTTTGGTACAATGGCAGCAAGAAATGCTATAAGAGATGTAGGGCGTGCGTTAAATATACCTTATGCAGATGTTGATAGAATAGCAAAAATGATACCTATGGAGCTTAAAATAACTATATCTAAAGCATTGGTGCAAAACCCTGAGCTTTTAGAAGAATATAATAACAACCCACAGGTTAAACATCTTATAGATATGTCTTTAAAGCTAGAAGGGCTTCCAAGGCACGCCTCAACTCACGCGGCAGGTGTTGTTATCTGTGATAAGCCTGTTATGGACTATGTACCGCTTAACACTAACGATGGTGTTATCACAACCCAGTTTCCTATGACAACTTTAGAAGAGCTAGGGCTTTTAAAAATGGACTTTTTAGGGCTTAGAACTTTAACAGTTATAAAAGATGCATTTAACGAAATAAATCGTATACATAATTCAAATCTTAATGTAAATAATATAAACTATAAAGACAGTAAAATATATGAGCTTATATCTACAGGCAACACAGATGGTATATTCCAGCTAGAAAGTGCTGGTATGAAACAATTTATGAAAGAGCTAAAGCCTGAATCTATAGAAGATATTATAGCAGGTGTATCTCTTTACAGGCCAGGACCTATGGACTTTATACCAAAGTATGTAAAAGGTAAAAACACAAAGTCTGATATAAAATATACCCACCCTCTTTTAGAGCCTATCCTAAAGCCTACTTATGGCTGTATTGTTTATCAAGAGCAAGTTATGCAGATAGTACAAGAACTTGCAGGCTATAGCCTAGGACGAAGTGACCTTTTAAGGCGTGCTATGGGTAAAAAGAAAACAGATGAGATGGAGCTTGAGCGTAAAAACTTTATTTATGGTATAGAAGGAGAAGTTGATGGTTGCATAAAAAAAGGTATAAGTGAAGAAATAGCTAACCAAATTTTTGATGAAATGCAAGATTTTGCAAAATACGCCTTTAATAAGTCTCACGCAGCAGCTTATGCAGTTATCGCTTGCCAAACTGCTTGGCTTAAGGCTTATTATCCTGTAGAGTTTATGTCTGCCCTTTTAACAAGCGTTTCTGATAACGCAACCAAAATATCAGAATATATTGCAGATATAAAACGTTTAAACATTGAGCTTTTACCACCTGATATAAATGAAGGCTTTGATAGGTTTAGTGTTTCAAGTGGTAAAATTAGGTTTAATTTATCTGCTATAAAAAATGTAGGAAAATCATTAATAAAAGCTTTAGTTAATGAGCGTGAAAAAAACGGTAAGTTTACATCTTTAAGAGATTTTTTACAAAGGTTAGATAAAGAGCTAAATTCTAGAGCTATAGAATCTTTAATAAAAGCTGGTGCATTCGATTCTTTAGGTGGTAAACGCTCTCAATATCTAGCAGTATATAAAAAATATTATGATGGTATAAACCATACAAAAAAATCTACTTTAGAAGGCCAGCTTGACATTTTCTCTATGGGTAATAACAGCTCAAAATCTGACCAAATAGACACTTTACCTAATATAGAAGAGCTTTCTAAAAAGGAACTTTTATCCCTTGAAAAAGAAATGCTAGGCATATATGTAAGCGGTCATCCTTTAGATGAGTATAACGAAAATTTAAAAAAATTTATAAGTAATTCTACGTTAGATTTTATTAAAAATGAAGATGACCAAGTAGAAAATATTAAAGATGGACAAAAAGTTATAGTTGGTGGTATAATATCAAGTATAACTTCAAATTTTACAAAGAATAATAAACAAATGGCTTTTTTAACTCTTGAAGATTTGTTTGGTACTATAGAAGTAATTGTATTTCCAGACGTTTTTTCCAAGTATTCAAAATTTTTAAAAGAAGATAGCGTTGTAGTTATCGAAGGTAAAGCTAGCATATCAGAAAATCAATCATCAAAAATTATATGTTCAAGCATAAAACCTTATGAGATTTTGCAACAAGCAGATAAAACCCTTTGGATAAAATTACCAAAGAATATGGATATATCTTTAAATAATATAGAACATATTTTATTAGCTAACAAAGGTTTTACACCTGTTATTGTGTATGATGAGGCTAAAAAAGTTAAACTAAAGCTAAATAGTAGCCATTGGGTAAACATTAATGATAACCTTATAAATGGGCTAATTAATGTGCTAAATAACGATTGTATCGTAATAAAATAGTAAATATTATTAAATTTTTGGTTATAATACTTAATATTAACTATAATTTTATTATTTTTTTATATAATTTTAACTGTGCTATGTTATTTTTTTGTCAATTTTAATAATTTTAAAAAATTTTAAATTTAGTATTGACTTATGTATAGTTTTAATTGTAAAATTTAAGTAAAGGTTTAAAAATAAATCAATTAATTGAGGTGTTTTATGGATAATAAAGTAAAAAAAATCGGTATATTAACAAGTGGTGGCGATGCTCCAGGTATGAATGCATCTATCCGTGCTATAGTAAGAACTGCTGTTAAAAACAACATTGAGGTAATCGGCTTTATGCGTGGTTATGAAGGTGTTATAAACTGTGATTATATAAACCTTGATAATAAAAGTGTTTCTGAAATAATGCAAAGAGGCGGTACTATCTTATTATCTGCTCGTTGCAAAGAAATGATGACAGACGAAGGCAAACAAAAAGCTATTGATGTTTGTAAAAAGTTAGGTTTAGATGCTTTAGTTGTTATAGGTGGCGATGGTTCTTTAACAGGTGCTCTTCACCTATCAAGATTAGGTATTAAAGTAGTAGGTATTCCTGGCACTATCGATTTAGATTTAGCTTGCTCAGAATATACAATTGGTTTTGATACAGCTGTAAACACTGCTATGGAAGCCATTGATAAAATAAGAGATACATCTTCTTCACACGAGCGTTGCTGTATAGTTGAAGTTATGGGTAGAAATGCAGGCTATATTGCTTTATGGTGTGGTTTAATCAATGGTTCTGAAGAAGTTTTAATTCCAGAAAGACCAGATGTTACAGAAGAAGAAATTTTAGCAGAAATAGAAAAAAATAGAAAAAACGGCAAAATAAGTAATGTTATTATATTAGCAGAAGGCTTTACAAACGTTAAAGCTCACGAGCTTGCTAAAAAAGTTGAAGCTTCTACAGGTATAGAAACAAGAGCTACTATCCTAGGCCATCTTCAACGTGGTGGTTCTCCAACTGCTGTTGATAGAATGCACGCATCTATGATGGGATATTATGCTGTACAAGAGCTTTTAAAAGGTAACACTAACAAAATTATGATTATGAAAGATGGCAAATATGATACTATAGACCTTGAAGAAGGCTTAAAAGCTACAAGAACATACGATGATACTATGTATCAAATAATAAAAACATTTGCTTAATCAATTTTTTTGAATACTTTGTATTCAAAACAGGTATTTTTAAATATTTTAAAGTAAAAATTAAAACAAAAAAACGTTTATACTTTTTACTTTAAAATATTAAGTCATACCTTAATTGTAATAATTACTTATTAAATACATTGTATTTAATATTAATAATATTTTAAAGGAGTAATTCAAATTATGAGAAAAACAAAAATTATTGCTACATTAGGTCCTGTTAGCAACTCGCCTGAAATGGTAAAAAAACTTATAGAAACTGGTATGAATGCAGTTCGTATCAACTTTTCACACGGTAGCCACGAATCTCACGGTGAAACTATAAACACAGTAAAAAAAGTTAGAGAAGAGCTTGGTATGCCTATCCCTCTTATTTTAGATACAAAAGGTCCAGAAATAAGAACTAAAGTTCTTAAAGAAGAACCTGTTAAGCTTGAAAAAGGTAATAAATTTATCCTTACTACAGACGATATTGAAGGCGATTCTACAAAAGTTTCTGTTACATACGAAGATTTCGCAAAAGACCTTAGTGTTGGTGCAACAGTTTTAATTGATGATGGTTTAATAGAGCTTAAAGTTTTAGAGATAAACGGCAATGATGTTGTTTGTGAAATTATAAACAGCGGTATGTTAGGCTCAAGAAAAGGTATAAACCTTCCTAACGTTTCTATAAAATTACCTGCTCTTACAGAAAAAGATATAGATGATATCAAATTTGGTGTAAAAATGGGCTTCGATTATATAGCTGCATCTTTCATTCGTTCTGCTTCTGACGTGTTATCTATACGTAAAGTTTTAGAAGAAAACGGTGGTAGCGATATAAAAATTATATCTAAAATAGAAAACCGTGAAGGTGTTGACAATATCGATTCTATTTTAGAAGTTACTGACGGTATAATGGTTGCACGTGGTGACCTTGGCGTAGAAATACCTTTTGAAGAAGTACCTATTATCCAAAAACAATTAATAGATAAATGTAAAGCAAAAGGAAAATTAGTTGTTACTGCTACACAAATGTTAGAATCTATGATTACTAACCCTCGTCCTACAAGAGCAGAAGCTAGCGACGTTGCTAACGCTATTTTCGATGGTACAGATGCTATTATGTTATCTGGTGAAACTGCAAAAGGTAGCTTCCCTGTAGAAGCAGTTAACGCTATGGTTAGAATAGCTACAAAAATAGAATCTTCTATCGATTACGTAGAAAAATTCTACAACAATGCTACTGCTAAAACAACTAACATTACAGATGCTATCAGCTATGCAACTTGTACAACAGCAAACGATTTAAATGCACCTTGTATCGTTGCTGTTACAAAATCTGGTCTTACAGTTAGAGAAGTATCTAAATATAGACCAGAAGCTATCATTCTTGGTTTAACACCAGATGAAAGAGTTCAAAGACAATTAAATCTTACTTGGGGTTGCTATCCTTCTTTAGTAAATATTGATAACATATCTTCAGGAGATTTATTCCAAAACACTGCAAACATTGCTAACGAAAAAGGCTTTGCTAAAAAAGGCGATGTTATAGTTACAGTTGGTGGTACACCTCTTGGACAAACTGGTTCTACTAACACATTAAAAGCTCAATCTTTATAATATAAACAAAATAGAGGGTATTTAATCCCTCTATTTTATTATCTATATATTACAACAATATAGTCAAAAACTGTAATAAAAAATATACATTAATACTTAAACCTCTTCATTTTCATATAAAATAAATAAGGAAGGTTTATCCCCTTCCCTATTTTATTTAACTTGTTGTTTCTGTATTTTCAATGGAAATTTTTTCATCATTTTCTTTTGTTTCCATCTCTATGGTAGTTTCTTCTGTGCTAGCTTCTTCAGATGTATCATCTTGTGTTGCGTCATTTTTATTATATATATTAATATCTATATAAACCCTAGATACTAATTTTACATCATTTGAAAATTTAATATCAACCTCTACAGTATGTTTACCTTCGGTTAAACCTGTAACATCTATGGTTGCATCTATGTTATTTACATCTATGTTGTTTATTTGCTCATCTTCTCCAGCTAAAGTTATAGCAAATTCATCTGGCATATCAATAATAAATTCATCATTATATCCTAAAATACTAATATTATTTGTAGGAATAGTTATTTGTTTTGTTGTTGCTTGCTTTATATTAACAAAAACCTCAACCTTGCTATCTTTAGCATTTTTAAGCCTTAAGTTATTTTGATTTAAAATAGATGTTATATCATATGTATATTCAGTAGATTTATTTAATCCTGTAATGTCAATATCTGGTAATTCTATTTTTGTTAATTTTTTGAAATCTTTAGTGCTCCCTATAACCTCTATTGTTTTAGGATTATAGGTTACGCTATCTACAATATATCCATCTGGCAATTCACCGGTTATCTTTGGCTCTGCAATTGTGATATTCCCTTCTGAAACAATAGGAACTTTAACAGATATTTCATCAAGATTAAAAGATATGTTAGAAACTTTATTTCCCTCTTCGTCATAGGCAACAGGTTTAACGCTTTCTTCAATGGTGCTAGTAGCATCTGCTATGTCAACCTCTGCATATATAACCTGTATTTTATCTACTACAGATTTAGGACCTGTAACCTGTATATATTCAGATGAAAGCTCTGGCTCTGATGCTATATAACCTGCTTCTATCTCGCCAACTGTTTTAGGGTGTATTTTCTTTGGTATAGTTATAACTTTATCAACATATATAGTAGATGTTATAGGATAAAAGCTAACTATCTCAAAGTTATTATTAGGATAAGGTATGTTAGGTATTGTAGGTTTTAAATTTGCTACAACCTCTAAAGGTTCATCTCCTATATTGTATGATAATATTTGTTCTAAATCTAATGTTAATTTTATGTTATCTTTATTATATTTTTTATTAAGTTCATCTAAAGTAGTTCTTGTACCTTGTATTTTTATTTCTGCTTTTTGGTTTTTTAATTCATCTATATTTAATATAGCTAAATTATTTTCTGCAAGCTTATCCTCGTTTAAAAGGCTGATGTTTAATGTAAAAGTTTTTATTTCTGTTGGGTTATTTATATTCATAACAACAAACCATAAACCAATAGCTAGTAAAATTGATAAGGCTTTCCAATAAAGATTTGTTGTTAGAAAACTTTTTATCTTTTTATACATTAGCCTCTTCCTTTCCATATATTTATTTTTTTAGATATTTGTTTATCTTGTTGTTTAAACATTTCTTCTATTTGCTCTCTTGTAAGGTTTCTGTATAGTTTACCGTTATGAGCAATAGATACAGCCCCCGTTTCTTCAGAAACAACAAATATATAAGCATCGCTAACTTCACTAGCGCCAACGCTAGCTCGATGCCTTGTGCCTAAGTCTAACCCTATTTCTGATTGAGTTAAAGGTAATATGCAAGTTGCTCTTTTTATTCTGTTATTTCTTATCAAAACTGCCCCATCGTGAAGAGGCGTTTTATCTTCAAATATGTTAATTAACAGCTGATTTGTAACAACAGCATCAATAGGTATACCGCTTTCTTCAAAATCTCCTAAAGCAACTTTTTGCTCCACAACAATTATTGCTCCTGTTTTAGCTCTGCCCATTGTAAAACAAGCAGTTAATATTTCATCTAAAATTTCTTTAGGTATTGCTTGCTGTTGAAAGCTATTGTTAAATATACCTTTTGTAAGGCTACCTTTCCCTATTTGCTCAAGCCCTTTTCTAAATTCTGGTTGAAATAATATTAAAATAGCCATTACACCAACAGAAAATGTTTCTTGTATAATCCAATATGTAGTATAGAAATTAAGCCTAAATGATAGTATGCTAAGTATAAGGATAACTATCATACCTTTAAATAAAGACCAAGCCCTTGTTTCTCTAATCCAATTCATTATTATATATATAAATATAGCTACTATTAATATATCTATAACATCTGATATACGTATGCTAGGTATACTAAGCTTAGATAAATTTAATCCATCTAAAATGCTAGTTATACCAGATATTTGACCATCTACTGATGCATTCATTTTTACACCTACTTTTAAATAAAATTCATATTATCTTATATTATATTATAACATAAATTTTAAAAACAACCAACAAAAACTATTAAACTTTTTGTAAATTTTTATAAATATATTTTTTCAATAAATTTATTAAATTTGTTATTTTATATTTGTATATTACTATATTACTATATTACTATATTACTATATTTTTATTTCTATAATATATAAACTTTTCTATTTATAATGTATGGGCACAATCTTTTTAGAACAACCTGTAAAACAAGTGTATATACAAAAAGAGTGAAGACAAAGTCTTCACTCTCAAACTAGCTCTTATATAAGAGCTAGTTTTTAATAATACATTTTACCTAGTTTTAGGCAAATTAGTTTACAGATGCCATATGAGTAACTAAGTCAAGACATTTGTTTGAATAGCCCCACTCATTGTCATACCAAGAAACTAATTTAACAAAGTTGTCATTTAAAGCGATACCTGCTTTAGCATCGAATACAGATGTGCAGTATTCGTGAATGAAATCTGTAGAAACTACATCATCTTCAGTGTATCCTAAGATACCTTTTAATTCGCCATTAGCAGCTTCTTTAACAGCAGCTTTGATTTCTTCATAAGTAGCTGGTTTTTCAAGACGGCAAGTTAAGTCTACAACAGATACGTTAGGAGTAGGAACTCTGAATGCCATACCAGTTAATTTACCATTTAATTCAGGAATAACTTTACCAACTGCTTTAGCAGCACCAGTAGAAGAAGGGATTATGTTAGCACAAGCTGCACGACCACCTCTCCAGTCTTTTTTAGATGGACCGTCAACTGTTTTTTGAGTAGCAGTTGTAGCGTGTACAGTTGTCATTAAACCTTCAACGATACCAAATTTATCATTGATAACTTTAGATAAAGGTGCAAGACAGTTAGTTGTACAAGAAGCATTAGATACAACGTTCATATCTGCTTTGTATTCTTTGTGGTTTACACCCATAACGAACATAGGTGCATCTGCAGAAGGAGCAGAGATAACAACTTTTTTAGCACCGCCTTTAAAGTGAGCAGATGCTTTGTCGATAGTAGTGAATACACCTGTAGATTCGATAACATATTCAGCACCAGCTTCGCCCCAAGCGATTTCTTCTGGATTCATACATTGGAATACAGTGATTTCTTTACCATTAACAACAAGTTTATCGCCTTTGATAGAAACATCGCCATCAAATCTACCGTGAACAGAGTCATATTTTAACATATAAACCATATATTCAAGGTCGATAAATGGGTCATTTATTGCAACAACGTCTAAATTATCTCTTTCTACTGAAGCACGAAATACAAGACGACCGATACGTCCAAAACCATTAATACCTACTTTAATCATTTTAAAGTCCTCCTAATTAAAAAAATTAAGGTTAAAAAATAGAAATATTGCTACTTTTTAACAACTATATATATATTATAACACAAATTTATAATAAGATAAATAACTTTTTAACAATTTTTTTATTTTTATTTTCTTTTGTGAACAAGTGATACAATAGACATAGCTAAAGCACACCCACTTATTAATAATGCTAAAGAACTAACAACAACGCTTGTAACTTTCATACAAAACACCCCTTTTTTACAAAGCTATATATATGCATTTACTACAAATACATATATATAGCTTAATTTTATGTTATTTTAATATATTTTCCTACAAATATTTTTTTATACTAAATTATTTAAAATAATTAATACCAGCTTCAAATATTTTTTGGTCTTTCTCACCTATTACATTTTTATAAAGACCATTTCCTATCCTTTCAGAATGACCCATTTTACCAAAAACACGACCATCAGGGCTTGTTATACCTTCTATGGCAAGCATAGAGCCATTAGGGTTAAATTTAATGTCGTAAGTAGGCTCATTGTTTTTATCTACATATTGCGTAGCAATTTGTCCATTTTCAATAAGTTGTTTCATCATTTTTTCGTTAGCAACAAACCTACCTTCACCGTGAGAAAATGGTATTTTATGAGTATCCCCTACGTTACAGTTGTAAAGCCAAGGTGATTTATTTGATGTTATTTTTGTTGTAGCAAGGCAAGATATATGTCTACCTATAGTGTTAAATGTTAAAGTTGGGCTATCCTCTGTCATATCTCTTATTTCACCATAAGGAACTAAACCAAGTTTTATAAGAGCTTGAAAACCGTTACAAATACCAAGCATTAAGCCATCTCTGTTGTTAAGTAAATTCATTACGCTATCTTTTATACGAGGGTTTCTAAATATAGATGCAATAAATTTACCAGAACCATCAGGCTCATCCCCTGCGCTAAAGCCTCCAGGTATCATAACAATTTGTGAGCTATCTATTATTTTAACCATTTCATCGATAGACTGTTTTATTCCATTGCTATCTAAATTTTTAAATACAAATGTTTCAACATTGCCTCCTGCTTTTTCAAAAGCACGTTTTAAATCATATTCACAGTTTGTGCCAGGAAATACAGGTATAAAAACTTTAGGTTTAGCTATAGATATACTGCTTGTTTTCTTTTCTGTTACTTTATATTCTTTAACTTGTAGCTCTTGTTTTTCAAATTCATCATAATATTTTGTAGGGAATATAGGTTCTAAAGTATCAAACCAAGCTTTTTGTATATCTTGTAAATCAATTTTTTCATTATTTACTGTTATAGCTTGCTCTTTTGTTGTTTTACCTAAAATTTCATATTCAAAACCTGATAATTCTTTTTCTATATCTATATTTTCATCAAGCTCTAAAACAAATGCCCCATAGTTATATGTAAATACATCACTATTTAATGTAACGTTAGCACCAATGTAGTTCCCTAAAGCCATTTTGCTAAGGCAAGATGCAACACCACCAAAACCTACTGTGCCAGCAGATAAAACTTTTTTATCTTTTATAAGACTTGTTATTTTTTCATAGTTTTTAGTAAGCTCTTCAAACACAGGTAAATGATAGCTATCATATTTTGTGTTAAGCTTAACTATAGTATTATTTTCTTTTTTAAATTCTGGAGATATAACGTTATTAACGTTAACCACATCTAAAGCAAAAGATACTAATGTAGGTGGTACATTCATATCTTTAAATGTTCCAGACATACTATCTTTACCACCAATAGCAGCAATACCAAGCTTAAGCTGTGCGTGTAAAGCACCTATTAAAGCACTAAAAGGCTTGCCCCATTTTTCTTTATCTGTTCCTAATCTTTCAAAATATTCTTGGAAAGTAAGCTTTATGTTTTTGTAATCGCCACCTGTAGCAACTATTTTAGATACAGATTCTACAACAGCATAAATAGCACTATGGAATGGGCTCCATTTAGCAACTTGAGGGTTGTAGCCATAGCTCATAATAGTAGCAGTGTTAGTTTCTCCTTTTAAAACAGGTATTTTGCAAACCATAGCCTCAGGCGGTGTTAATTGATTTTCTCCACCAAAAGGCATTAAAACTGTACCAGAACCTATTGTAGAGTCAAACATTTCAGATAAACCTTTTTGGCTACATACATTTAAGTCTTTTAAATTGTTAAGCCATTTTTCTTTAATGTTTGTTAAATCTTCTTTTTCTTCTTTCTTTTCTAAAGGCATTTTAACAAAAATATCCATATTTTGTGTAGCACCGTTAGTGTCTAAAAAGTCCCTAGATAAATCTACAATTTCTTTGCCTCTCCATTTCATTTTTAGGCGTCTATCATCTGTAACTTTTGCAACAACAACAGCCTCTAGGTTTTCTTCATTTGCAAAAGCAATAAATTTATCCACGTCTTTTTCTTCTACAACAACAGCCATTCTCTCTTGAGATTCTGATATAGCAAGCTCTGTACCATCTAAACCTTCGTATTTTTTAGGTACTAAATCTAAGTTTATATCAAGCCCGTCTGATAGCTCACCTATGGCAACAGATACACCACCTGCACCAAAGTCGTTACATCTTTTTATAAGTTTGCTAACTTCTGGATTTCTAAATAATCTTTGTAGCTTTCTTTCTGTAGGAGCATTACCTTTTTGTACCTCTGCACCACAAGTATTTATTGATTCTTCAGTATGTTCTTTAGAAGAGCCTGTAGCACCGCCACAACCATCTCTACCTGTTCTACCACCTGTTAAAATAACAACATCACCTTTTTTAGGCACATTTCTTATTACATTTTCTTTTTTGTTAGCACCAATAACAGCACCTATTTCCATTCTTTTAGCTACATAATCTTCGTCATAAATTTCTGCTACAAGCCCTGTTGCAAGCCCTATTTGGTTACCATAAGAGCTGTATCCGTGTGCTGCTGTTTTTGTTATTGTTCTTTGTGGAAGCTTACCTGTTAATGTGTCTTTTATTTCTGTTCTAGGGTTACCGCTACCTGTTACCCTCATTGCTTGGTAAACATAGCTTCTGCCTGATAGTGGGTCTCTTATAGCACCACCAAGACAAGTTGCTGCACCACCAAAAGGCTCAATCTCTGTTGGGTGGTTATGTGTTTCATTTTTAAACATAACAAGCCATTCTTCGTTTTTACCATCAACATCAACATCAACAACTATGCTACAAGCATTAATTTCTTCAGATTCATCAAGGTTTTTAAGTATGCCTTTAGCTTTTAAAGCTTTCATACCCATTACGGCAATGTCCATAAGGCAAATATCTTTTTGCTTATCTTTATATAAAACTTTTCTTTCATCTAAATAAGCATTGTAAGCATCTTCTATTGGTTTTTTATAAAAACCATCTTCTATTTCTATATTGTTAAGCCTTGTAGCAAATGTTGTATGTCTACAATGGTCAGACCAATATGTGTCTATCATTTTTATTTCTGTAATGCTAGGATTTCTTTTTTCTGTATCTTTAAAATAATCTTTACATAAGATTAAATCTTCTTTATTCATAGCAAGCCCTAGCTCTTGTCTAAAAATTTCAAGCTCTTCATCTGTTTTATCTATAAAACCTGTTAATATTTCTACATCATCAGGGTTTGTAAATTCCATATCTAATGAGCTTGGTTTTTCAGTTTGTGCCTCTCTAGAATCTACAGGATTTATAGCATAACCTTTTATTTTTTCTATTTCTTCATTAGTAAGGCTACCTTGTAATATGTAAACTTTAGCATTTTTTACTAAAGAAACATCTCCCTCTGTTATAAGGCTTATACACTGTATAGCAGAATCTGCTCTTTGGTCGTATTGCCCTGGAAGATATTCAACAGCAAACATAAATTCGTCATTTTTAAGTTCTATATTTTCTTCAAAGATAGTATCTACAGGAGGTTCAGAAAATATAGTATTTTTAGCATCTTCATATACATTTTCATCTTTTAATTGTATATCATATCTGTTTAAAACTCTAACATTTTTTAAGTTTTTAACACCTAAATTTTGCGTAAAATCTTTAAGTAAACCTTTAGCCTCAACGTTATAACCTTCTTTTTTTTCTACAAAAATTCTTTTTATATTTGCCATTGTAAGTTCTCCTTTTTAAAGATTAAAATTTTATTAATATTTATGTTAAATATTATTTATTATTTTCTTTAAATCCTTCTAAACGCATTTTTTTATACGCTTTAAATTCGCCTTTTTCTAAAGCATCTCTTATTTCTTCCATCATATTGTTATAAAAATATAAATTGTGTAAAACGCATAGCCTCATAGCTAGCATTTCTTTGGCTTTAAATAAATGTCTTATATATGCTCTGCTATAAGTTCTACAAGCAGGACAGTTACAATCTTCTGCTATAGGGCGTTCATCTAGCTCGTATTTAGCATTGTTAAGATTTAGCTTACCTTTATTTGTGTAAACGTGAGCGTGTCTGCCGTTTCTTGCAGGTAGTACACAATCAAAAAAGTCTACCCCTCTATCTACTGCCTCTAATATATTTTCAGGTGTACCAACGCCCATAAGGTAAGTTGGCTTATTTTGAGGTAAATAAGGCACAACATCTTCTAATATTCTGTACATTTCTTGGTGTGTTTCCCCTACTGCAAGCCCGCCTACAGCATAACCATCTAGGTTTAAATCTGAAATAACCTTTGCGTGTTCTATCCTAATGTCTGAATATGTTCCACCTTGGTTTATTCCAAAAAGCATTTGATTTTTATTTATAGTATCATCTAAGCTATTAAGCCTGTTCATTTCTTTTATGCATCTTTTTAACCAACGTGTTGTTCTATCAACAGAATTTTGCATATATTCCCTAGTTGCAGGATAAGGAGGGCATTCATCAAAAGCCATAGCTATTGTAGATGCAAGGTTAGATTGTATTTGCATACTTTCTTCTGGCCCCATAAATATTTTTTTGCCATCTATATGAGAGCTAAAGTAAACTCCCTCTTCTTTTATCTTTCTAAGCCCTGTTAAAGAAAAAACCTGAAACCCGCCAGAATCTGTTAAAATAGGCTTGTCCCAAACCATAAATTTATGTAGCCCGCCTAATTTTTTTACAACCTTATCACCTGGTCTTAAATGTAAATGATAAGTGTTAGATAGCTCTACCTGTGTTTTTATACCTTGTAAATCTTCTGTAGAAACTGCCCCTTTTATAGCAGCTATTGTACCAACGTTCATAAAAACAGGTGTTTTTATAACCCCGTGTACTGTGTGAAATTCGCCAAGCTTGGCTCTTCCTTCTGTATTTAACAATTTATACATATTAAAACCTCTACTTTAAAATTTTAATTTTACATTTTATTTTATTATACAATATTTTTTTAATATAATAAAGTATTTATTTAATTTTTTATATAAATCTATAATATTTTAATTGAATATTAACCTTAAATGCTATATAATCTATGTAGCTATTTAAAAGTTTTTAAATATTAGGAGATTTTTTATGATAAATTTTATTGCAACAACAACATTTGGGCTTGAGGCTATCGTTAAAAGAGAAGCTATCAATCTAGGCTTTTCTAACATTAGCGTAGAAGATGGCATAGTAAATTTTACAGGAGATATAAAAGATATACCAAAGGCGAATATAAACTTTAGATGTGCAGATAGAGTTCTTATGGTTATGGCAAAATTTAAAGCTACAACTTTTGAAGAGCTTTTTCAAGGTGTTAAGGCTGTTAACTGGGCAGATTTTTTACCTAAAGATGCTAATTTTATTGTAGCTGGTAAATCTTTAAAATCTACATTATCAAGTGTACCCGCTTGCCAAAAAATAACAGAAAAAGCTATTGTTGAAAAGCTAAAGCTAACGTATAAAGGAATAAATTATTTTTCTAAAAGTGGTAACACATATAAAATACAAGTTGCTCTTTTAAAAGATACGGCTACAATTACCCTAGATACAAGTGGAAGCGGTTTGCACAAACGTGGATATAGAGAAAACCAGCTTTCTGCCCCTTTAAAAGAAACTCTAGCAAGTGCATTAATAGATTTAAGCTATTATAAAAAGGATAGATTTTTTATAGACCCAACTTGTGGCTCTGGTACAATACCTATCGAGGCTGCTATGATAGCTAAAAACATAGCTCCAGGGCTTATGCGAAACTTTGCATCAGAAAAATGGGATTTTATAGATAAAACTTATTGGAAAGATGCAAGAAAAGAAGCATATAGCAACATAGATGTAAATTGTAAGCCTGAAATATATGCAAGCGACATAGACGAAAAAGCTATACAAATAGCAAAAGGTAATGCAAAAATAGCAGGTGTAGACGATTGCATACGTTTTGAGGTAAAACCTTTAAATAAGGTAGATATAAAAAATATAAAATATGGTATTTGTGTTTGTAACCCACCTTATGCCGAACGTATAGGCACATTAGATGAAGTTGAAACCCTTTATAAAGATATGGGCAAAATTTTTAATGCTAACAAAACTTTTTCTACCTATGTTCTTACATCTCACGAAGGCTTTGAAAAGCTATATGGTAGAAAAGCAGATAAAAAAAGAAAACTATTTAACGGTAATGTAAAAGTAGATTATTATCAATTTTTTGGAGAAAGACCACCAAAGGTTACTGTATAGAGGTATTTTATGAAACTAAAAGAAATAAAAGAAATAAAAGAAATAAATATAGATGAAATCTTAAATTTATATATTGATGCCAACTGGCAAAACTATGTAAATAATAAAGATATGCTTATTAATGCTATGAAAAACTCACTTTATATTTTAGGTGCTTATGATAATGATGAACTTATAGGTTTAATAAGAGTTATAGGTGATGGATATTCTATTATTTATATACAAGATATTATAGTTTTAAATAAATATCAAAGAAAAGGAATTGGCACAAAATTAATAACAAGTGTATTAAATAAGTATGAAAATGTATATCAAAAAGTACTTCTAACAGATAATAAACCAAAAACTATAAGTTTTTATAAATCATTAGGCTTTTATGAAGCTTGTGATTTAAACTGTACATCTTTCATTATAATAAATAACAACTAATTTAGGAGGATAAAATGTTTAACGATGATTATATAAAATTTTTAGAACAAGCTTCAAAATTTAATATTAATAGTGAAGAAAAAAATTATATATTAAATAAATTTAACAATATGATAAAAAACTGTAACAAACTTGCAGATATACCAGAAACAGAAGAAATATTTTTTAATAATATTGAAGATTATGTACTTTAGAATGGAGATTTTTATATGAACATTTTCAATATGACTGCCGTAGAGCTTGGCACAAAAATAAAAAATAGAGAAATAAGCTGTATAGAGGCTACAAATTATTTTTTTGATAATGTAACAAACAAAAGTAATGGCTACATATGTTTTACAAAAGATTATGCTATAAAAAAAGCTAAAGAAATACAAAAAAAGCTTGATAATAAAGAAGATTTACCTATCCTAGCAGGTGTGCCTATGTCTATAAAAGATAATATATGCACTAAAGACATAGAAACAACTTGTGCATCTAAAATGCTAAAAGGATATATCCCACCCTATAATGCAACTGCTTTTGATAGGTTAGAAAAAGCTGGTGCTATCTTGGTTGGTAAGCTTAATTTAGATGAATTTGCTATGGGCGATACAGGCAGAACATCTTTCTTTGGTGGTTGTAACAACCCTTGGGATAACACAAAATCTACAGGTGGTTCTAGCAGTGGCTGTGCTAGCTCTTTAGCTTATAACGAGGCTATTTTTACCCTAGGCTCTGATACAGGTGGCTCAATAAGGCAACCTTCTGCCTTTTGCTCTGTAACAGGGATAAAACCAACTTACGGGCTTGTATCTCGCTATGGACTTATTGCCTTTGCACCAGAATTTGACCAAATAGGACCTATGACAAAAGATGCAATAGATTGTGCTAAAACCTTAGAAATAATTAGTGGCTACGATAAAAACGATAATACAACAATAAGAAAAGATAGTTTTAGTTTAATAGATGAAAATTTTAATATAAAAGGTTTAAAAATAGGCATTTGCAAAAACTTTATAGAATATAGTGATAAAGATGTACAAATAGAAGTTTTAAAAGCTATAGATATATTAAAAAATTTAGGTGCTATAATAGAAGAAATAAACCTTGATGTTATAGAATATTCTATGCCTACATACCAAGTTTTATCTAGTGCATATTCTATTTCTAATATGGCAAGATATGACGGTATAAAATATGGCTATAAGCCTGAAAATGTAGATTGTTTAGAAGAGCTTTGTATAAAATCAAGAACAGATGCATTTGGTGTTGAAGTTAAAAAACGTATAATGTTTGGTAATTATGTTTTAAGGCATAAAGATGATAAAAATAGTCATTATAAAAATGCTATAAATGCTAAATATTATATAACAAAACAATTTAAAACAGCACTTGATAAATATGATATATTATTAACACCTACAACACCAAAAACAGCAACAAGTTTTGATGATAACACAGAAACAGATATATTTTTAGCAAGTAGCAACATAACAGGCTTACCTTCTATCTCTATACCTTGTGGTTTTACAAAAGAAAATATGCCTGTTGGTATGCAATTAATAGGTAACCACCTTAAAGATAGTGTTATTTTAAACACTTCTATACAGTTTCAAAAAAATACTGATTTTCATTTAAAAAAGCCTAATTTTTAGGAGGATAATATGGAATATAAAACAAATATAGGCTTAGAGGTTCATATTGAGCTACTTACAAAAGAAAAAATGTTTTGCTCCTGTAAGGCTAGCTTTGGAGATATAGAAAATACAAATGTATGCCCTGTTTGTTTAGGCTTACCTGGTGCATTGCCTGTGCCTAATAAAAAAGCCATAGAGCTTGCTATAAAAACAGGGCTTGCTACAAACTGTACTATAGATAGAAAAATAATATTTGATAGAAAAAACTATTTTTATAAAGATTTGCCTAAAGGCTATCAAATAACACAATTTTTTAAGCCTATATGTAAAAATGGTTATATTAATTTAGAAAATAAAAAAATAAATATAAAAGAGATACACATAGAAGAAGATGCTGGTAAAATAGGTAAATCTTCACCTATAGATTATAACCGTGCAGGTGTCCCTCTTTTAGAGCTTGTAACAGAGCCAGATTTTGAAAATGCTAATGAAGTTATAGAATTTTTAAATCTTCTAAAAGAAATTTTAATGTTTTGTGATGTGTCTGATTGTAAGATACAAGAAGGTTCTATGCGTGTAGACATAAATCTTTCTGTTAGAAAAGAAAATGAAAGCCTAGGTAAAAGAACAGAAATTAAAAATGTTGGCTCCTTTAAATCCATAAAAAATGCTATAGATTTTGAAACTAAAAGACATATTTCACTATTAAAGGAAGGTAATAAAATAAATATAGAAACAAGAAGATTTGATGAAAATATTAACGAAACTTTATTTATGCGTAATAAAGAAACCATTTCAGATTATTGTTATTTTAAGGAAATAGATATATCCCCTATAAATATATCTAAAGATTTTATAAATAGTATTAAAAATAATATGCCTATTCTACCTAATGAAAAAAGAGAAATTTATAAAAATAAATATGACCTAAATAAAAACGAAATTAACGCTATTTTATGTTGTAAAAACATTAATAACCTTTTTGAAACCTTAATCAAAAATATAGATAATAAAAAAGAAGTAGCAAACCTTATAGCTATTAATCTTTTTAAAATAGTAAATGAAAATAATTTAGATATAGAAAAATTTAATTTTAATATTAATTATATAGAAAATCTTTTAAAACTATTTTTAGTTAATAAAATTTCAAGAGATACATATAAAGATGTATTTTATGAAATAATAATAAACGATATAGAGCCTATAAGCTTTATAGAAAAACATAATTTATATTTAACAACAGATATAAACTTTATAGAAAGCACTATACTTAAAGTTTTGGAAGAAAATAAAAAATCTATAATAGATTATAAAGCTGGAAAGGAAAAATCTTTTAAATATCTAATAGGACAATGTATGAAATCTCTTAAAGGAAAATGTGATGTAAACATTATAAAAGACTTACTACTAAAAAATATAAATTAATACGTATTTTATATAATTATACCTATCATTTTTTGTAATTATATATTTTTTTATACAATATACAAAAAAATAGTTGAAAAAAATATTTTTTTTGATATAATTTATATAGATATATAAATTGTTTATTAAGGAGGCAAAATATATGAGCAATATAAATTTAAGTACACCTGATTCAAACTATGCAAAAAAAGTTTTACAAGGGTTAGGTGGTAAAGATAATATTAAATTTATTACTAACTGTATGACTAGATTAAGGCTTGTTTTAGCAGATGTTTCTAAAGTAGATGAAAACTTACTTATTAACGAAACAGGTGCTAGCAAAGTTATTATAGATGGTAATGATGTTCACGTTATCTATGGCTTACATATTGAACAAATTAAAGAAGCCATAGATAAAGAAATAAAAAACGAAAAATCTAACGAAGGATACGTTGGCGATATTAATGTAAGAAAAATACTAGAAGGTATTGGTGGTAAAGATAATATAACTAATTTAACTAACTGTATAACTAGATTAAGACTTACATTAAAAGATGTTTCTAAAATAAATGCAGATTTGCTTATTAATGAAACAGGTGCTAGCAAAGTTATTATTATTGATGAACATAATGCACATATAATATATGGTTTAAAAATAGAAGATGTTAGAAAAGCTATTGAAGAAGAGCTTAATAAATAGTTAATCAATTTTTTAAGCTCTTTGTGTTCAATAACAGATATTCCTAAATATTTGGTTTTAAAAAATTAAAACAAAAACCATTTATAATTTTTTCTAAAATATTAGGTTATATCTTAATTGTATAAATAAAAAGTACTAACTAATAAAGTTATTAGCTAGTACTTTTTATTTATTAAAATCCTTGTTTTAAATATAATATATTAAATTAACAACTATCTCTTAAAATTTTATTTTCTATATAAGTTATAAATTCATAAACTTCTACATCTTCACAAGTTCCTATAATAAAATTACATTTTTCTTTAAGGATTTCTTCTGTATGAAAAGTACAAGCACTTGTTCCAGCTATCTGCATAATTTCTTTATCATGAAAGCTATCTCCTATAAAATATGTATTATCCAAATCTATTTCATTTTTTTCACAAAAATATTTTAAATCATTCCCCTTATTAATATTTTCTAAAACCATTTCAAATAAATCATCTTCAGATTATACAAAGTAAACATCTTTATAATAATCATCTTTATTTAAAGCATTTATTATTACCTTTATTTTATATTTATCTACTATAAATAAAAATTTATAAAATGTTCCTTTAATTCAATTAAGTAATTTTCAACAAATAACAAATTTAATTCAAAAATACGTTCTATGTATATTGGCCCGTGGTCGCATAGTATAATAAAGTTTGTTTCATCATAAGTTCCAGCTTGCACTGTAGCATCTATAAATCTTCCAACTAATAAAGTTTGTTAGTTATTTTATAGTAAAGCCTAACTTTTCACTAATTTCTCTTTTGCTTAATCCTTGTTTTCTTAGTTATAAAATCTCATTTTCATAATAACTTATATGTTTATAACTTCTTAGCATAACAAAACCTCCTATGATAATTTTACTACAGGAGGTATGTTTTTTCTATTTTATATTTTTAACATACTTGTTCACTTTAATAATTATTATATTTACTAATTATTGATTTCTGCGTTTTCTTTTACAAACTGTCTACCTTCGTGGTCCATATAATAATCCTCTTTATGTATTAATTCTCCAACAGACACTATTTCATATCCCTTGTCTTTAAGCCCTTTTAATATTGTATTTAATGAATCAGGTGTATATTTAGCATCATTATGAAATAGTATTATTGAACCATTATTTAAATGTTTATGATTTAATACTTGGTTTACTTCATGTTCTACTCCATATTCTTTCCAATCTAAACTATCACTACTAGATACAAAACTAGAAAAATAAAGGCAAGTATAAACTTGCCCTTAAAATTCATAGTGAGACCATAAGCTAATTATTTTTATAGCTTTTTCTTCTTCATAAACTTGATAAACTAACCTACGTTTTATATTTATACGCCTTGAATAAAGCCCCTTCAAATCTCCAACTAATTTTTCATAGCTAGGTGGTGTCTGGTATGGATTTTCTTTAATTATACCAATTAAATTTTTTGTTATATTTTCAAGTTTAGCACCTTTTATCTTTTCTATGTCTTTTATAGCTTTTTTAGTATAAACTATTTTATACATTACCAGATAACCTCGTCTTCTGAAATACATTCATCTAAAGATGTATTTATTCCATCTAAAAGTTTATCTTTCATTGTCTTGTTAGACATTAATTCAAGTGTAGCAATCATACCATTATACTCTTCCTCACTAATTAATATAGCATTACCTTCTTTTGTATTTATATATAAAGGTTCATTAAATTTTATAGTATTTTCAGTCATTTTATAAATATCTTTTCTAAAATTAGTTATATTTGTTGTTATCATTTTAATACCACCTTTCATATAAATTTTAGCATACTTTTTAACGTACGTCAATATGTAGAAGTTACAATTAAACTATTTTAGTAACTTTAGTATTAGCATCATAAATAACCTTTTTACCTAAAACCTCTGCTAATTCTGCTATGCTATAATAGTTTTTACCATTATCATTTATAGCCTCTAGCTCTTTTTTAACTCCGTTTACCTCTATAACTCTTTTAACTTTCATATAATCATTCTCCTTTAAACTATTTTTAAAATTATTCCAAGCAATATTATTACTTACAAAAGGTGCAGGACAGTTTTTATGTGTTACATCATAATGCCTTATTACATTTGTAATAGGTATGTTGTATTTTTTCATTAGCATTTTTGTAAGTTCTATAGCATTGTTTATTGTTTCTTTATTAAAATAGTAATTGCCTTTACTATCCTTTTCCGAACACAATTCTATACCTATAGCATTATCATTTCTACATTTGTTATGATAATACCTTCCACTTGTACCACAATGCCAAGCAGTGTTATTATCTTCTACACTTTGCCATATTTCCTTTTCATCAACAAAATAATGTGCCGATGCATTTCTGTTAGCCGATTTAAAATAATTACAATTACTTTTAGCTAAATCACCATTATTGGCGGTATAATGGATAACTATAAACTGTATTTTTTGTTTTCTTCCTTTAGTAAAGTTACTGCTATGTGCTATTAATTTATTTATTTTCATTTTTATCATCTCCAAACAATTTATCTATAAAATTTTTAACTTTATTTACAACTAAAGTACCTACATTAAATTGTAGTTTTT
>CALWLD010000014.1 GCA_944381435.1 uncultured Clostridia bacterium | reverse complement strand
TAGATGAGCTTAAAAACAACGAAGAAACTAGATTTTTATTTTTTTTTTTAGATGTTCTTAAACTAAAAGGATTTAAGCCTTTTGAAACTAACTTAAATAAAAATACAGTAAATAAAAATTTAAGCTATGAAGAACTTTGCAAACATTATGAAAAAGGTATTTTTTAGGAGGTAGAATATGGGAGAATTTAATTATAAAAGTTTTAATGATGTAGCTTTTGGCAGATATATTGAAAGCTTACCTAATGTTAGAAAAAATGAACTTATAAAATCTAAAGTTTTAAAGCCTAATGGTGAAATAAAAAGAGCTTTTTCTTCTCAAGGAGGAACAGGTTATGCTATTTTACCTATGTATGGTAGAATTGAAGGCGGAGCTTTAAACTATGACGGAAAAACAGACATTGTGCCTAACGCTACTAAAACATTTGAGCGAGGCGTTGTTGTTGTTGGTAGAGCTAATGCTTGGCTTGAAGATGATTTTTCTGAAGATATTACTGGTGGTGTTGGATTTATGTCTAACGTTGCTAGGCAGGTTAAAGAATACTTTGAAGATGTTGACCAGAAAACTTTGCTTGCTATATTAAAAGGAATTTTTTCTATGACTGGTGGAAAAAATGCAGACTTTGTTACTAACCATACTTATGATATATCTGCTTTAGAAAACCCTAATGTAGATGTTACCACTCTTAATAGCGCTATACAAAAGGCTTGCGGAGACAACAAAACAAAATTTTCTATTGTTATTATGCACAGTATTATAGCAACTAATTTAGAAAACTTAAATTTACTTAATTACTTAAAATATACAGATAAAAATGGTATTCAAAGAGATTTAGGCCTTGCTACATTAAATGGTAAAATTGTTTTAATTGACGATACTATGCCTGTAGAAGATAATGAAGAAGGCGATGCTAAACTATATACTACCTACATATTAGGAGAAGGTGCTATTGATTTTCAAGATGTTGGGGCTAAAGTACCTTATGAATTAAACAGAGACCCTAAAACTAACGGGGGACAAGATACTTTATATGCTAGAACTAGAAAATGTTTTGCTCCTTTTGGTATATCATATACTAAAAATCACCAAGCAAGTTTATCTCCTACTGATGCAGAGCTTGAAAACGGTGGTAACTGGTCTTTAGTTATGGATACTAAAAAATCTACTTATATTGATGATAAGCTTATACCTATTGCTAGAATTATATCTAAAGGTTAGTGATTTTTATGAATGATTTAGACAATCTTGTTACAGAAATATCTGATAAAATTAATACATTAAACCTTTCTATCGAAAATGTTTATTTATCTGAAAAAATTATTCTTATGGCTATTAAATCTATTAAAAATTTTATTCAATTTGAAATAAACCCTTTTATTGAATTTAATATTATAAAAGATGTTTTTATAGATATTGTTATAGGGGAATATTTATCTCTTATTAAAGTATCTAACATAGAGCATAACATATCTTTTGATGAAGCTATAAAATCTATTAAAGAAGGTGATATATCTATTACTTATTTTGAAAATAGCGTTAATGACATAAAAACTATTAGTGATTATTTTTTAGATAAGAAAAAGCTACTTTATAAATACAAAAGGATTGTTTGGTAAATGATTAAAAATACAAAAAATACTCTTAAATTACTTTACACTGCCTTTTGTAACATATACGAATATGAAAGCTTTATAGATGAAAATAGCTTTATAAAAAAGCAAAATTCTGTACTTAAATATGAAAATATTCCTTGTAGAGTATCTTATTATAAAAATAGCTACAATGTTTTAGTGGCTAAAGAAGGTTTATTTAATAACTCTATAACTCAAAGGGTCAAAATATTTTTAGATAATAATATAAAAATAAAAGCAGGCTCTATAATTGTTGTTACTCAAAATGGAAAAACTACTAAATACAAAAACAGCGGAGAGCCTGTAATATACACTAGCCATCAGGAAATTATGCTTGATATATTTGATGATATAGGATAAATATTTTAGGAGGGATAAATATTATATCTAAACTGATAAATTCTATTAGTATGCAATTATACAATGTGTTTGACAAGCCCAATATATATGCCGAACACATAAAACAGGGTTTTTTATTGCCCTGTTTTTGTATAAGATGTGATAAAACAGAAGAAAAACAACTATTAGCTAAGCGATATAAGCTTTTTAACAAAATGGAGATAACATATTTTCCTAAAAAAGCAGATAATATCATAGATGATTGCAACAACATACTTACTATGTTATATGATAATTTTTCTATGTTAAAATTTGAAAAGGGTTTTATAAAAGGGGAAAATATGGAGGGGATTATACAAAATGGTATTTTGAAATTCTATGTGGAATACAACTTTTATGTTTTTAAAAAAGAAGAAACAGATAAAATGCAAAAATTATATATTTAAGGAGGTATTATGTCTGAAAAAATTAAAAAATTTTATAAGGAACAATTTTTAAAAAGCAAAGCTTATAAAAACAAAAAAGATTTATTAAATACTTTGCTAAAAGATGAAGAAAAATACAGCAAAAATGATGTTGAAAAAATAATTAAAAAATATATGGAGGGGGTTATCTAATGGCTACAGGAGGTACTTTTGTAACTTATAATAAAGTTTTACCTGGTGCTTATATAAACTTTATTTCTAAAGCTAGGGCTTTGGGAAGTATTGCCGATAGAGGTGTTATGGCTATGGCATTAAAAAATAACTGGGGAGATGAAAATAAGGTTATTACCATAACTAATGAAGATTTTCAGAAAGATTCTTTGAAGATTTTAGGATACGAATATACAAGCCCTTTGCTTACACCTTTTAGAGAGGCATTTAAAAATGCTAAAGAAATAAAATATTTTAGGATAGGTACAGGTGAAAAAGCAAAGGCTACTATTGGTGGATTAAACGTTGAAGCTAAATATTCTGGCACTAGAGGAAATGATATTAAAATAAAAATTGCATCTAATGTTGATGATGATAAAAGCACCATTTATACATATATTGAAAATATATTAGTTGACGAAACAGTTGCTACCAATATAGATGAACTAACCGAAAATGATTTTGTTGTATTTAGCGGAACTGGTGATTTTGAAGAAAATGCTGGAACTAACCTTTTAGGAGGTACAGACAGTGAGGTTACTAATGCAGAATATAGCAAGTTTTTAGCACTTGTTGAAGCAGAAAACTTTAATGTACTTATATATGATGGAGAAGATGAACTGACTAAAGGTCTTTTTGAAAGCTTTACTAAAAGGCTTCGTGATGATGAAGGCATTAAAATTTCTACCGTATTATACAACTATAAAAAGGCAGATTTTGAAGGCATTGTTAGTGTAAAAAATGATAAAAACCTTGTATATTGGGTTGGGGGTGCTTTAGCTGGTGCTGAAATAAACCAAAGCCTTACTAACAAGATATATGATGGTGAATATACATTTGAAGCTAAATACTCTAATAATGAGCTTAAAGAGGCTATTGAAAATGGAGAATTTGTATTTTACTATGATAGCGGAGATGTTAGAGTTTTAAAAGATATTAATACTTTTGTTAGTTTTTCTACAGATAAAAATTCCGACTTTAGCAACAACCAAATTATACGTGTTTTAGATTCTACCGCTAATGATATTGCTAGAATATTTAACGATTATTATCTTGGCAAAATGCAAAACGATGCATTAGGTAGAGATATTTTTAAATCGGAACTTATAAATTATTTTAATATGCTACAAGCTATTAGAGCTATTGATAATTTTTCTGCTGATGATATTTCTATTAAAAAAGGCGTTGAAAAAGGTGATGTTGTTGTTGATTTAATGATTGAACCTGTTGCTAGTATGGATAAATTATATATGAAATGTATTATAGAATAGGAGGAGATTTATGGCTACTTTAAAAGCCTGGGATACTATAAACGGTGCTTTAGGCACTTGCTATGTTGATATTGATGGGAAAAGAGAAGAGCTTTTATACTTAAAAAACATAGAGGCTAAAATTAAAAAAACTAAAAGAGAAATAAAAGTTTTAGGACAAACTGGTACTAAGCATAAATCTAGCGGTTGGAGCGGTAGCGGAAAAATGACTGTTTACTACTCTAGCTCTAAATTTAGAGAGCTTATGCTTAAATATATTAAAGAAGGTAAGGACACATATTTTGAAATTATTGTAGAAAATGAAGACCCTTCTAGTGATATTAAAAGGCAAAGCGTTGCATTAAAGCAAGTAAACATTGATAATGTTACTATGGCTAAGCTTGATATTAACAGCACTGAACTTGATGAAGAAATGACTTTTACATTTAATGATATAGAAATATTAGAAAGTTTTGAACCTGTTGTTGGTGAATAGAAAGGAGAAAAAGTATGTCTACTTTACAAGAAATACTTAACCTTAATATAGTTGATAATATTGTACACTATGTTGAAATATCTAACCGTTTAAAAGATGAAAATGGACAAAATTTAAAATTTAAAATTAAGCCCATACTTTTTGAAGATTTAAACAGGTTAAAGAAAAAGGCTACATTTATAAACAAAAATGGGCAACCTGTTATTGATGAGGTTAAACTTAATACTTATTGCATTATTGAATCTACACTAGAACCTTGTTTTAAAGATATAAAAAGTATGGAAAAACTAAAAGTTAATACGCCTGAACAATACTTAAATAAAGTTTTGTTGGCAGGGGAAATTGACAGGCTTATTAAAGAAATTCTTACCATAAGCGGATTTGTTGAAAACATCGAAGAATTGGTTGTTGATATAAAAAACTAATTAAAAAGGGTGATGCAGAGCTTAATTATGCCTATTTTGCCCTTTTTAAACTAAATATTAAACCTAGAGAATTTGCTTCTTTAGATGCTAGAGAAAAAGCTGTTATTATTGCTTTTATTGATAAATTTATTGAAGAACAAAAAGAAATTGAAGAAATTTAATATGTGAGGCGGGAGGTGGGTTAACATAAATTTTTATACTTTTAATTTTAAATTATTTTCATTTTACAATATTGAAAATTTAAGCTTATATAAAAATATAGACTATTATTTTAATAGTAAAAATAAAAAAATGTTAAATTATAATTTTAACTATAATAAAAATAATAATTATTATAATGATTATTTTTGTAATTTATCTAAATTTAGTTATTTATTACATAATAAAAAGATTTACTATGGACAAAAATATAAATATATAGGTTTATATAATAGGTATGATATATTTAACAATACTACAAATACCAATAAATATATTTATACTAATAATATATTAAATAGTTTATATTACAACAAAAATAATAGTCTTAAAAACTTTAAATACAACGAATATTTGAGAACTGATAATTTAAAAAAGGGTATTTATTATTATAAATACCCTATAAATCAAAGATATTTTCAAAAATTTTATAACAAAAAAGAAGGTTTGGATAGTTTTAATTATTTATTTTATAGAGATAACCTTACAAATAATAAAATTAATTTGATTAATAAAGAAATTATAAATTTAAAAAATGAGTATTTGAAAAAAACTTTTGAAAATAACATTTTTAAAAATAAAAAGTTATACTTTAAGGATATTTACAAATACTTAAAAAAAGATACTAATACATATAACAAAACAGAAGAAAAAAATAAAAATAATCTTATATACAATAATTTTTTTGAGGATAGCTACTTTATAACTAAAAACCTAGATTATGATTTTATATTTGACAAAATAAAAGATATGATTTTTGATGAACTTATTTTTATGTGTAATATTAAATAAGGGGGTGTATTTATATATACTTATTTACTAAAATATGAACATAAACCAGAGATATATCAGCTACCTGTACCTCCTGAAAAAATGATAACAAAATATTTTAACACTAATAAAAGGTATGAAACTATTGGTATGGGAGAGGTTAATATTATAAAAGGTATTGGGCTTAGGGAGATACATCTTTCTATTATTTTACCTAATGATTTAACCTTACCTTTTGTACAACCTAAATATACACCTAATACTATTCTTGGAAAACCTATAGTTTATTTAGAAAAATTTAGAGAATTTAAGGCAAACAGAAAACCCTTAAATTTTTTGATAACTAGAATTTTACCTAATGGAGAACAGATATTTAAGGGGAATATAAATGTTACATTAGAAGAATACACAGTTTATGAAAATGCAGGAGAAGAAGGAGATTTTATGGTTGATTTAGTTTTTAGAGAATATATCGACATAAAAGAAAAAATATTAAAGCCTGTTGAAAACAAACAAAACACATATACTGTAGACGTTAACAGAACAGAAAAAGATAAACCTAAAACATATACTGTGAAATCAGGAGATACCCTATGGAAAATAGCAAAAAGAGAGCTAAACGATGAAACAAAATATAAACATATAATGGAAATAAACAATATAACAGAACCTAAAAAACTTCAAGTAGGAACTGTTTTAAAATTACAATAAGGAGGTATTTATATAGAGATTATTATACATTCTAAAAATGGTGTTATTGACATAACAAACAGAGTTATAGATAAAATAGTTATAAAAAGTGTATATAAATATCAACCTACTAGATTGCAACTTACTATTTTGACAGGAGAAAACATTAACTTTTATGAAGGTGATGTTATAACTATAAAAATAGATAATTATAATATGTTTTTAGGATATATATTTACTAAAAATATTATAGATAATAGCTTTATTAATATAACAGCATATGATTCTATAAGATATCTTATTACTAGAGATACTTATATATACAAAAACAAAACAGCTAGCCAAATTTTAAATATGATATGCGCTGATTTTTCATTAAAAACAGGAACTATTGAAGAAACAGGATATAATATACCTTATAGAATTGAAGAAAACCAACTTATATTAGATATTTTATATACTGCTATTGATTTGACAAAAGCATTTAATAATAAAAGCTATATACTATTTGATGATTTTGGAAAAATTTCTTTAAAAAGCTATGATAGTATGAAATTACCTATTTTAATTGATTGTGATAACTTTATCCTTGGCATAAAGCACAAAACATCTATAGATGAAAATGTCTACAACTCTATAAAGGTATCTTTGAAAAACCAAAAGACTAAAGTTATTTCTACTTATTTAGAAGAAGATGAAAATAATAAGCAAAACTGGGGCGTTCTTAGAAAATTTAAACGATTACCTAATGACTTTAATAGCGTACAAGCTAAAAATTATGCTAAAAATTTACTTAATATACATAATAAATTAAATGAAGAACTTGAAGTTGTTTGTTTTGCTGATAAAAAGATAAGAGCTGGTAATTTGATAGATATATCCTTAAATAAACAAATAAAAAATGTTTTAGTTAAAGAATGTTCACACTTTATAAAAGATGGAGAACATACAATGAAGCTTACTTTAGAAAAAATTTAGGAGGGAATATGCAATTTTTTGAAATTATAAAATCTAGTATTTTACACAGCATACAGTCTTTAAAATTTGTAGAAACTTACATAGGTGAGGTTGTTGAGGAACAACCTATAAAAATAAAGATTGATGATAAAATATTTATAACGGAAGATGAAATAATAAGAACTAGCAAATTTCCTGATTTGATAGAAAGAGGAACAAAGCTTCTTATAATTAGCGAAACTGGAGGACAGAAGTTTTTTTTGATAGATACTATATTAGAAATTTAATAAGGAGGGAAAATGTTACCTGTTAGAAACAATATTGAAAATATTAACATTATTGCTATGCCTTCTAAAACATATAAAATAGATTTTGATAAAAACAGGGCAAGAGGGATATTTGATGATGTAAAATCGTTAACACAAGCTATATATAAAATACTTATTACCAAAAGATATAAATTTGAAATTTATGATTGGAACTATGGTATAGAAATAGATGATTTGATAGGTATGCCTAAAGAATATGTAAAAATTGAAATAGAAAGGCGTATCAAAGATGCTTTATCTATTGATGATAGAATAGAAGAAGTTTGTGAATTTGAATTTTTTGATATTTTTAATGATAGATGTAGTTTGGGTGTCAAGTTTCTTGTTAAATCTATTTTTGGGAATTTTACTTTTAGTTTGGAGGTGTAGATATGTATGAAAATATGACTTTTTACAATATATTAAGAAGAGCTATAGATAGGGTACCTGAAGAATTTGACAAAAGACAAGGCTCTATCATATACGATGCTTTGGCTCCTATATGTGCTGAACTTTCACAGGCTTATATTGAACTTGACAGAGTTTTGAAAGAAGGGTTTGCTGATACTGCTAGCAGATATTACCTTATAAAAAGAGCTATGGAAAGAGGGCTTAAGCCTTTTGGAGCTACTTATTCTGTTATTTTAGCTAAATTAGATGGTGATGTTAAGTTAAAAGGTGGAGAAAGATTTTCAACAGATGAAGAAATAAACTTTGTATACACAGGAGAAAAAGAAGAAGAATTTTATAAATTAAAATGTGAACAGATAGGAACTAAAGGTAATATATCTTATGGGGATTTATTACCTATTGATACTATTGCTAATTTAAAAACTGCTAAAATACACAAGATACATATATCTGCTATAGATGAAGAAGATACAGAAAGTTTTAGAAAAAGATACTTTGAAAGCTTTAGAAGCCAAGCTTTTGGAGGAAACAGAGCTGACTATATAGAAAAACTAACTCTACTTAATGAAAAAGAAGAAATTATGGAAAACGGTGGTATTGGGGGGATAAAAGTTTACCGTGTACCTGATGGAGGGGGTACAGTTAAAGTTGTTATAACCAACAATAGCTATAATGAACCAACAAAACAATTAATAGATTTGGTGCAAGAAGAAATTGACCCAATAGAATATAAAGGTGATGGAAAAGGCATTGCACCTATAGGACATTTTGTAACTATTGAACCTGTAAAATCTGTTAATGTAGATATATATACTGAAGTACAATTAAAAGATGGATATGAAATAGAGGATATAAGAGGATATATTGAAGAAGCTATAGAAAACTATATAAATAAACTTTGTAAAACCTGGACAGAGGAAAATAATATTATTGTTAGAATAAGCCATATAGAAAGTAATATTTTAAATGTTTTAGGTGTTGAAGATACAAGAAATACTAAAATAAATGGATTAAATGAAAATTTATCCTTAGATGAATATTCTATTCCGTTAAGAGGTGAAATAGATGTTAATTGATTATTTACCTAACTTTATGAAAGATGTGGAAGAGATGTCCATAATAATGAATGCAAGTGAGCCTGAAATTGAAAATATTAACGATAACATAGACGGTATTTTGGCGGATTTATTTGTTATAGGGTGTAGCCAAGAGGCTACTAAACATTATGAGAAAATAGTACAAATAATACCTAAATTGACAGATAGTTTAGAAAAAAGACAATATGATATATTGGCTATATATAACCAAACTTTACCTTTTACATTAGAAAGTTTACAAGAAAAGATAAATGCTATATGTGATAAAGATGGTTACACCATTGAAATGGTATACGAAAAATTTATTTTAAATGTACAGCTTAGCTTGGCAAAAAAGCATTTAGAATTAACAGTTAGAAACTTGCTAGAATGGATTGTTCCTGTAAATTTAATAATAAACCTTACTATAGATTATAACAAATGGAAAGACTTAAAGAAATATAGATGGAAAGATTTGAAAACATATAGATGGTATGATATAAAAGAAAGTAAGGATATAAAAAATGGAATTTTAGGTATGATATAAAAATAAAACCTCTCTTATATAAGAGAGGTTTTATTTTTATATTAATTTTCGTAAGTAGCTTTTAAATTATAGCTATCTAAAATATGACCTTCCATAGCATTAAAAAGTTCGTTCATATAAAAACCGTTTTTTAAATCTAACATACAATCTAATGCATATACATTTATTTCATAAGTATGTTTTTTATCTGGTGGTGCCATACCTCCGTAATAAGAACAAAGCTCAGCTGGGTTGCTACCTCCTTGCATACTTATCCAGCTATTAACACCTTGTATGAAGCTTGCATTTTGGCTTTCATTTTCTTCAAGTTCTGACTTTGTAATATTACAAGCAGTCCAATGAACCCAAGAAAAACCGCCACTAACAGGATAAGCATCTTTATCTTCTAAAAATATTGCATAGCTAACTGTGTTAGCAGGAGCATCTTCAAATTTTAATGGTAAAGAACAGATAGGCATACCAAAAGAATTACATTCTCCTCTTTTACCATATTTATCATCAATAACGCCATTTATAATACCTTTACTTGTTACTTTCATTTTGTTACCTCCAAATATAATTTAATTTATAAATTAATTATATTATATTTTTTTTATTTGTAAATTACCCACTTTTTTGTTAGTACTAGATAAGATTTTTTTCTTTTAAAATATCTTCTTGTCCATTTTTTAACATATAATCTATACCAACTTTTTGGTATATTTCTAAAGCTTTTAAAATATCTTTTCCTGTTTCTGTTAAAAAATATTCTGTTTTTAAAGGATATTTACCATATGTATTTTTATCTACAAAGCCATAGCTAATAAGTTCTTTTAAATGTTGATGTAACATTTTTTCTGTTATGCCACATATATCCTTTAACAAGCTAGAGGGCATAGTTGCACCTAGGCGTAAACGCCATATAATGATACATTTCCACTTTCCTTTCATCATATCGTGTACAAGCTCTAAAGGGCAAGTATAATCTTTTCTTAATAACATTGACATCACCTTTTTATAAATAATTAGGTTTATTATAGCATATTTAAAATGAGTATGCTATAATAATAAAAAATTTTAGGAGGAAAAATATGATAATAAGAAAGGCCATTAAAGAAGATGCAAAAAATATAATAGATTATTTTAATAAGGTTGGAGGAGAAAGTGATAATTTATTATTTGGCAAAGATGAATTTAAAAATATGCCTATAGATAATTACGAAAAAATAATAGAAAATATTAATAATAGCAAAAATGATATAATGCTTGTTGCTGTGATTGATGATAGCATAGTATCTGTTGGTTTTTTACAAAGCTTAAAAAAAGAAAGATTAAATCATAGAGCAAACCTTGCTATATCGGTTAGTAAAAAATATTGGGGACAAGGCATAGGTAAAGCTATGATTAATTATTTAATAGATTTTGCAAAGCAGGCTAACATAAAAGTTATAGAATTGCAAGTTAGATGTGATAATGAAAGAGGAATAAGGTTATATGAAAATTTAGGGTTTGAAAAAATAGGGATATATAAAAAATATTTTTGTATAAATAATTTATATTATGACGCTTTTTTAATGAATTTATATTTATAAAATAGTAATAATAGCATTTATTATTCATATATTAAAGTAATAGATTAATATATACTTTTACTTTAGGGAGGAAATATTTATGAATAATAAGTTGCTATTTATTTTTTGTGCAATATTATTTATATTAGTTGGTTGTACAAATAATGATAAACAAGAAGAAATAAAAACAGGGATAATAGGAAATGATTATCCCGTTGATAGAGCTACGGTTTCTAAAATGATGGCTTTAGCTAATAACAGCAAAAACGAGATTTTAGCCTTAGATAATGTTATCAATTTTAAAGATGTGGATAAAGATAGTTGGTATAGCAAATATATAAATTGTGCTTATATAAACAAAGATATGAGCGGTGTTTTAGAAGATAAATTTGAACCTGAAGGAAATTTAACTATAACACAAACACAATATTTAATAAATAAATATGACAAAAATAAAAAAATAAAAATAGATGATACAAACAAGGACAAGCCTATATCTTATGCCCTTTGGTGCAACATATATTATGAGATGACAAAAGACAAAAATATAGCGGAAGATGAGCTAGTTATTTTAGCTACTAAAAAAACTAACAAGGCTTTAAAAGATGATTATGTTATAACAGATAAAGGACTTTATTCTTTTGAAGGTATAGATGTAGATAAATATATAGACACTAAAATAAAAGTTTTAAAAAAGGATAGTGAGATTATAGCTATAACAGAGGTTTTAGAGCTAGAACCTATGTTAAAAAGATGTTATATAGAAAAAACAGGAGATGACTTTATAGACATATTTATAGGTGGAGCTAGAAAAAGGTTATATGTAAAAGATAAAAATATAGTTATACAAGATGATGGTATTTTAGCAGATATAACAATAAAAGGCAATGAAATTTTAAATATAGAGTATTATAAACAAAGCATAAGGGGGGTTATAAATAGGGTAGATGATAATACTATAAGGCTTAACAATACAAACTATGTTTTAGATAGTGATTTTACCATATATAATAACGTAAATGATGTATCAGTAGCTAATAACAATGATTTGATAATAGGGCAAGATATAAGTACATATTTTATAAAAGGTAATGAAAATAAAATATATGCAGGTATAATAGATACACCTTGTGCATATACAAACATAAGAATTGCTATTAATGACAGTACTTATAAAAATTTATATTTTGATGAGATAAAGCTAAAAAGTGATAGTGGCTTAAAAGTTATGGTAAAAGGGCAAGAAAAAAATATGGAAAGCTTACATATAAAAAAAGGTGAAGATTTTTCTATAGGAGAAAATGAAATAATTATTATAGAGGCTAACAACCAAGATGAAGGAGTAATATTTGAAAATCTTAAAAGAGCTTATGAAAATGTTACTTTTTATGGAAAGTTAGAAATAACAAAGGTTAATAATAAATATTTAGTTATAAATGAAATAGATATAGAAAAATATGTAGAAAGCGTTTTAGCAACTAATAGTAATGGTAATAAAGATTTAGAAATGTTAAAAACATTAAGTGTTGTATACAGAACATCTGCTATTAATTATATTAATGAAAATAATTTAAAACATTTAGGTGCTAATTTAGATGATAGCTCTAAATATCAAGGATATAATAACAGACAAACAGAAGATATATTTAAGCAAGCAGTTGAAAGTACTAAAGGGGAAATAATGTTAAGTAATGATAATGTTATAAAACCTACATATTTTAGTTATTCGGCTGGGGTTACAGGAAATAGCGGAGAAATATGGGCAGATAGTAAAAATTATATATATCCTACAGGAAATAAAAGTTATTTACTACATATAAAAGATTTTACAGAAAGTATATATGAAAATTTACAAGATGAAACAAATGCTAACATATTCTATAAAACAAAAGATATAGATAGTATAGAAAAAAATAGCAAATGGTTTAGATGGAGCACAACTTTAGAGCAAAATGAAATAGCTAAGATAAATGATAATATAAAAGAAATATATAAAACAGAAAGATATTTAATAAAAACTTTAGATAATAATAATTATATTTATAAACCTATAGAAGATATAGGACAAATAAAAGATATTAATGTAAGAAAAAGGGGAGAAGCAGGAAATATAATGGAGCTAGAGATAATAGGAGATAAAAACACAGTTTTATTAATTGGGGATAATATTATAAAAAAGGCTTTTTCTTTAAACTCTGTAATAAATAATAATGGTGAGATAGTCCAAAATGTAAATACACTTCCTAGTAGTTATTTTGTTTTTGATAAAATATATGACAATAATGGATATTTAAAGAAAATAACATTATATGGAGGAGGATATGGACACGGTGTTGGGCTTAGCATATATGGTGCTAGCAATATGGCTAAAGAAGGTATAAGCTATCAAGAAATATTAATGAAATACTACAGTAATATAGACATAAAAAATATATATTGATATAATATAAAAAATAGTTTATAATATAGTAAAATACTAAAGATTAAGGTGATTTTATGATTAATTTAAAAATAAACACACAGAGTAATATATATAATATAAAATGTAAAAAAGATAGTTCTTTAAAAGATATTATAAAAGATAATAACATAAATTTTATCTTTCCTTGTGGTGGAAATGGCAGATGTGGAAACTGTAAAGTGAAGGTTATTAAAGGGGTAGAGCCTCCTACAAACCTTGATAAAATGAAGCTTTCTAAATATGAGATAGATGACAATGTAAGGCTTGCTTGTTGTATGTATTTAAAAGATGATACAGAAATTTATTTAAAGGAAATTACAGAGTATAACTTTATAGATTTATAATTTTAACAATATATATTTAAAAATATTTATTTTTAAATATATATTGTTTTTTATATAGAGTATTCAAAACATAACAAATTGTGGTATAATATAAAAAATATGGAGGTAGATTATGGACGATAGAGAAATACTAAATATTTTAAAAAGTTATTTAGATATAGAAGATGTTACTACAGAAAAAATACCTAACATAGATTTATATATGGACCAAGTTACAACTTTTATAGAAGATAGCTTAAAAGGATATAAAAGAACTGATGAACAAAAGATAATTACCAAAACAATGGTAAATAACTATACAAAGGATAAAATTTTATTGCCACCAGATAAGAAAAAATATAATAAAAACCATTTAATATCTTTAATTATTATATATCATTTAAAATCTATATTATCTATAAATGATATAGGCTTAATATTAAAAGATAGCCAAAATGATATTGAAGAAATATATGATAAATTTTTAAAATATAAAAAAGTATCTAACCAAAATTTTTATAATAATATAGAAAAATTTATAGAAGATATAAAACAAGAAGATGATGATAACATAGCTTTAATATTATTTTTGATAAATATTATTGATGAGGCAAACAAAAGAAAATATTTAGCAGAAAAAATAATAGATTTATACTTAAAAAATTAAAGTGATATATTAAAAATTAAAGCTTGTATATTGATGAAAATAACTATATAATAAATACATATTTATTATAACTGAATGGAGGTAAAAAAATGAACTATAAAAATGTGTATGAACAATGGCTAAATGATGACTATTTTGATAAAGATACAAAAGAAGAATTAATTGCCATAAAAGATAATGATAGAGAAATAGAAGACAGATTTTATAAAGATTTAGAATTTGGAACAGGTGGTTTAAGAGGAGTTATAGGTGCTGGTACTAACCGTGTTAATATATACACAGTTAGCAAGGCTACACAAGGTCTTTCCGATTATATATTAGACCAAAAAGAATATACAAAAGAAAAAGGCGTTGCTATAGGATATGATTCTCGTTTTATGAGCAAAGAATTTGCAGAAATAACCGCTCTTGTTTTAAATGGTAACGGCATTAAAACATATTTATTTGATGAGCTAAGACCTACACCTATGGTTTCTTTTGCTATAAGAGAGCTTGGTTGTATAGCAGGGGTTGTTATTACAGCTAGCCATAACCCACCTGAATATAACGGATATAAAATTTATGGCGAAGATGGTGGGCAAGTGCCTTTTCCTAAAGATACAGAAATTATAGCTTATGTTAATAATGTAAAAGATTTTAAAACTATTAAAAGGTTAGATAAAGAAGAAGCTATAAAGCAAGGTTTATTTAACATTATAGGAAAAGAAATAGACGATAAATATGATGAAAATGTTTTAGCACAGTTAGTAAATAAAGATGTTGTAGAAAAAGCTAGCGATTTAAAAATCGTTTATACACCTATACACGGCACAGGTAATAAACCTGTAAGACGTATTTTACAAAAAGCAGGCTTTAAAAATGTTAATGTTGTTAAAGAACAAGAAATGCCAGATTGTAAATTTAGCACAGTAGATTATCCTAACCCAGAAGACCCTAATGCATTTAAGTTAGCACTTAAATTAGCAGATGAGCTAGATGCAGATATTATCGTTGGTACAGACCCAGATGCAGATAGAGTAGGGGCTGTTGTTAAAAATAACAAAGGTGAATATGTTATATTATCTGGTAATATGATGGGTGTTTTATTAACAGATTACATCTTAAGTATGCGTAAAGAAAAAGGTACTTTATCTAATAAAGGTGCTATAATATCTACTGTTGTATCTTCTAATATGACAGAAAAAATAGCTAAAAACTACAATATAGATTACTTTAATGTTTTAACAGGGTTCAAATTTATTGGTGAAAAAATTAAACAATTTGAAGAAACAGGAAGTAATGAATATATATTTGGTTTTGAAGAAAGCTATGGTTGTTTAGCTGGTACTTATGCTAGAGACAAAGATGCTGTTGTTGCTACAATGCTTATTTGTGAGCTAGCGGCATTTTATAAAAACAAAGGTATAACTTTATATGAAGGTTTACAAGAAATATATAAAAAATATGGTTATTTCAAAGAAGATATAAAATCTATTACATTAAAAGGTATAGATGGGCTTAAAGATATGGATAAAATAATGACATCTTTAAGAAATGATACTCCTTTAAATGTAAATGGCAAAAATGTTGTAGAATTTAGAGATTATAAAATAGGCGAAATAAAAGATTTAGTAAATAATAAAACATCAGATACTAATTTACCAAAATCTAATGTTTTATATTTTACACTAGAAGATAAATCTTGGTTTTGCGTAAGACCTTCTGGTACAGAGCCTAAAATAAAAATATATTTTGGCGTGGAAGAAGAAACAGAAAACAAAGCAGATGAAAAGCTTAAATCTTTAATGGATAATGTTATGAGCATTATAGATAATATTTTAAATAAATAAAAAATAACCCGCTTATAATTTAAGCGGGTTATTTTTTATAAAGTAGATAAAATAACTTTACATTTACCTTCTATAGTATAATCTAAAGAATTTGCAGGGATAAATACAGATTCACCTTTTTTAAGCTCTAAGCTATCTTTACCTTTTACAGTACATTCACCGTCTAATACAGTTAAACAATGGAAGCTAGTTTCATCGCAAGATAAATTAGCTTTAGTTTCGATGTTTAATAAATCAACATTAAAATATTCACAGCTAGAAAGGTTAGCTTTTTCATATCCATCAAATTTATTAAATGTATATTCTGTTTTAGCGTTTTGGGAAGCTTCTAATTTTGTAACATCAAGAGCTTTATCTATATGTAACTCTCTAGTTTTACCATCAGCACCAACACGACCAAAATCATATATTCTGTAAGTAACGTTAGAGCGTTGTTGTATTTCAGCAATAACAATACCTTTACCTATAGCGTGCATTGTACCAGGAGTTATAAAGAAAACATCTCCTGCTTTAACATCAACCTCATTAACAAGAGCCTCTAGCTTGTTTTGTTCAATAGCATTTTTAAATTCTTCTTTAGTTATATCTTCTTTAAAACCATAAATTAATTTAGCACCAGGTTCAGCATCTATAACGTACCACATTTCTGTTTTACCAAAATCGTTTTCATTTTTTAAGGCATATTCATTATCAGGGTGCACTTGTATAGATAGAGCATCTTTAGCATCTATAAATTTAATTAAGATAGGTATATCTTTATCAAGGCTACATTTAGTGCCTAGCACTTCTTTACCTTTTTCTTCTATATAAGAAATTAAAGTTTTACCTTTATATTCTCCGCTATCTATTAATGTAAGACCATCTTTATGAGTAGATAGCTCCCAGCTTTCAGCTACTTTATCTAAAGAACAGTTTTTGCCAAAATCTGTTCTTAATTTAGTACCACCCCAAAGATAATCTTTAAAGCTTGGTTGTAATTTAAACATTTGTAATCACCTCTAAAAAATTTTTATATATTTATTATAAAGTAATTAAAACAATGTGTAAATATAAAATTTAAAAATAAATTAATTTATTCTTATTGTAATAAGGCTTTTTGTTTGATATAATACTATTAAATTTTTAAAGAAAGGGGAAATGTTTTATGAAAAATATTAATAAAAAAGAGATTGTGCTTAATAAGGAGGTAGCTTGCCTCCATTAAGAATAATATTTTTAGGAGGATAAAATGAACTTAGAAAAAGATAAATTTTTAGGAAGAATAAGCTCTCAATATAGAGATATTTATAAAGTTTTAGTTAATGAAAAAGAAATATTAGGACAGGTTTCAGGTAAATTTATTTATAACAGCTTTAACAAGGAAGATTATCCTGCTGTTGGTGATTATGTACAGCTAGATAGAGATGATGATAAAGCTGGCAATGCTATTATTGAAAAAGTTTTTGAAAGAAAAACTGTTTTTAAAAGAAAAAATGCTAACAATGGACAAAACGAAGTTTTAGCATCAAACATAGACTATGTTTTTATATGTATGTCTTTAAATAATGATTTTAACATAAGAAGGCTTGAAAGGTACATAGCAGTTTGTTATGAAAGCGGGGCTATACCTGTTATAGTGCTTACAAAGGCAGATTTATGTGAGGATATAACAGAAAAACTAATGGAAGTTGAGGAAGTATCTATAGGTATAGATATTTTAATTGTATCTTACAAAGATAAAAAATCTATAGAGCAAGTTTGTAGCTATTTAAAAGAAGGGGTTACCATTTGCTTTATAGGTTCATCTGGTGTTGGTAAATCTACATTAATAAATAACATATTAGGAGAAGATAGGCTAGCAACTAATGGGCTTAGAAACGATGATAAAGGTAGGCACACAACAACAAGAAGAGAAATGTTTGTTTTAGATAATAAAAGTGTTGTTATAGATACACCAGGTATGAGAGAGCTATCTGTAGATACTAAAGATTTAGATAAAACTTTTACAGATATAGCAGAACTTGAAAAAATGTGTAAATTTTCAGATTGTACACATACCAATGAACCTAACTGTGCCATAAAAGAAGCTATAGAAAACGGAAGTTTATGTTCTAAAAGATATGCAAGCTATGTAAAATTAAAAGAAGAGAGCAAATACTTAAACCTTAATTTTAAAGAAATAGAAAAAGAAAAAATTAAGAAAATGTTTGGCAGTAAAAAGGAATATAAAAATATATCTAGGCATATAAAAAATAAAAATAAATATTAGAAGGTGCTATATGGATACTATAAGAGATATAACAGTTTTATCTGCTATTATAAGAATAGTTTTAGCAGTTTTTTTAGGTGGTGTTATAGGTCTTGAAAGAGGGCTTAAAAACCACCCTGCAGGGCTTAGAACATATATTTTGGTTTGTATGGGAGCTTGTATTGTTATGATAACAAACCAATATGTTTATCAAGTTTTTGATAATGGCGACCCTGTTAGAATGGGTGCACAGGTAATAAGCGGGATAGGTTTTTTAGGTGCAGGTACTATTATTGTAACATCAAAAAATCAGATAAAAGGGCTTACAACAGCAGCAGGGCTATGGACAACTGCTTGTGTTGGGCTAGCTATAGGAATAGGTTTATATGAAGTTGCTATTATAGGTGGTGTAGTTATTTTTATAGTACTTACTCTTTTAAATAGGCTAGACCACTACCTTAAAGAAAATAGAAAAACTATAGAGGTTTATATAGAGCTTGGCAAAGATTTCCCTATAGCAAATTTTATAAGAGAGCTAAGAAGCTGTGGTATTAAAGGAAGTAACATACAAATGCAAAATAATAGCTTTAACAAAGATGATGAGCTAGCTTTTATTATTTCTTTAAAAAGTGAAAACTATTTAACTTGTGATGAACTTATTAAAAAGATTTCTTATATAGATGGTGTTTTACACGCAGAGGAATTGTAGAAAAAATTATATATTAATTTAAAATAGCTTATGAAATTTTCTTCATAGGCTATTTTTATATATTAAAAATTGACTTTATAAAAGTATTTTTAGTCGAAAAAATCTTTATATAGTAACATTATAAACTATCTTATAATAATTTTGTATTTAAAACATATTGAATGACAATATTTATTAAAATAAAATTAATATGAGGTGATTTACTTATGAAAAGATTTTTTGCTATATTATTTACAAGCTTATTTTTCTTTAAACCAAGCTACGTAAATGCGCAAGAAGTATATAAAATATATTATTTAGAAAATAACATAGAAGAACAGCTTTCTTTTGATGAATATATATTTTTAAGAAAATGTACAGATGAAGAAAAGATAACATTGCTGTTAAATACATATATATATAATCCTAATAAACGTATTATATATATGCCTGAAGATACTAAAATATTAAATGTAAATTTAATAAATAATGATTTATATATAAATTTTAATGAAAATATATTAGATTATGGAGGAGGCTCTTATTATGAAACAAACCTAATAAGGTTGATATTACATATTTGTTTTCAGTTTGAAGATATAAATACAGTTACATTTTTAATAGAAGATAAATTTAGGTTACTTCCTGAAAGTAGCCTAGTATATAAATATACAAGGCAAGATTTAGAAATGCTAGATTATAACCAAAACTGGCATTTGAAAGAAAACACCAACTAATTTATTGACTAGCTTATAAAATTATTATAAAATATAAACAATAATAATTTTAAGGAGCTATTTTATGAAAGAAATAATTTTTGCTACAAAAAATAAAGGTAAAATAAAAGAGATACAAGCTATTTTAGGTAATGACTATATAGTAAAATCTATGGAAGAAATAGGCATAGATATTGATGTTGTAGAAGATGGCAAAACTTTTGAAGAAAATGCAATTAAAAAGGCCGTTGAAATAAAAAATGTTACTAATAAAATAGTGCTAGCAGATGATTCGGGACTAGAGATAGATTATCTAAACGGTGAACCAGGGGTATATTCTGCTAGGTATATGGGAGAAGATACACCTTATGATGTAAAAAATGCTAAAATATTAGAAATTTTAAAAGATGTAGAAGAAGATAAAAGAGGGGCAAGGTTTGTTAGCGTTATAGCTTTAGCTATGCCAGGTAAAGACCCTATCACAACAAAAGGTACTATAGAAGGTATCATAGGTTATGAAATAAAAGGGGAAAATGGCTTTGGATATGACCCTATATTTTACATACCAAGTCTAGAAAAAACATCAGCAGAATTATCTTTAGAAGAAAAAAACAAAATAAGCCATCGTGGCAAAGCTTTAGAAGAAATGAAAAAAATATTAGAAAAAATGGTGTGATTTTATGAAAGTGATAGTATTTAGTGATAGCCACGCAAACGTTAAAAATATGAAAAAAGCTATGAAAATGTTTGAAGATGATGTACAAGCTATAATACATTTAGGTGACTATGTAGAAGACATTGAAAAAATAAAAAAAATATATAAAGATAAGCTTTTTTTACAAGTTGCAGGAAATAATGATTTTACAGATATACCTAACGAGAAGATAGTTGACATTAACGGGCATAGAGTTTTTTTAACTCACGGTAACGAATACAATGTATATTTTGGAATAGATAGGCTTTATTATAGGTTAAATGAGCTAGGGGTTGCCACAGGGTTATATGGTCATACTCATAAGCCTTTAGCATTTTTTGAAGATGATTTTTTGATATTAAATCCTGGGAGCATATCTTTTCCTAGAGGTTTTAGCGTTTGTACATTTTTAGTTATGGAATTTTTAGATGATATAGACTATAAATTTTATGGTATATTTGATGATGGCATTAAAGAAATAAAAGAATAAGGGGCATATTGTATGAACATAACAGAAATTTTATCAAAAGAGTTTAACATAAAAATCAATTATGTGGAAAATGTAATAAATTTAATAGATGAAGGCAACACAATACCTTTTATAGCTAGATATAGAAAAGAAATGACAGGCTCTTTAGATGACCAAGTTTTAAGGCAAGTTTTTGATAGGCTAAACTATCTTAGAAACCTAGAAGAAAAGAAAGAACAAACTAAAAAACTTATAGAAGAACAAGGAGCTTTAACAGAAGAGATAATAAATGCTATAGATAATGCAAGCACAATAACAGAAATAGACGATATATATAGACCTTTTAGGCCTAAAAGAAGAACAAGAGCAACAATAGCTAAAGAATATGGGTTAGAGCCTCTAGCTAATATTATTTTAGAGCAAAACAAAAATGATAATATAGAAGAAATAGCAAAAGACTTTTTAAATGAAAATGTAGAAACTATAGAAGATGCTATAAACGGTGCTAAAGATATAATTGCAGAGATTATATCAGATAATGCAGATTTTAGAGCTATAATAAGAAAAGAATTTTTAAAAAATGGTATAGTTACTGTAAAAGCTAACAAAGAAGAATCTTCTGTTTATGATATGTATTATGACTTTAAAGAAAGTGTAGCAAAAATAGCAGAGCATAGGGTTTTGGCTATTAACAGAGGTGAAAAAGAAGGCTTTTTAAATGTTAAAATAGAAGAAGATGTAGATAGAATATTAAATATATTACAATCTAAAATATTAAAAGATGATAGCAAATACATAATAGAGGCTATAGAAGATAGCTATAAAAGGCTTATACAGCCATCTATAGAAAGAGAAATAAGAAATTATTTAACAGAAAAAGCAGAAGAAGGTGCTATAAAAGTTTTTGGCGAAAACTTAAAACAGTTATTAATGCAACCACCTATAAAAGATAAAATAGTTTTAGCTATAGACCCAGGCTTTAGAACAGGTTGTAAAGTTGCTGTTATAGATGGCATAGGTAAAGTTTTACAAACAGGGGTTATATATCCTACTACAAATTCTAAACCTAAAATTGAAGAGGCTAAAAAAATACTTACAGATTATATTAAAAAATATAATGTAGAGATTATTGCTATAGGTAATGGAACAGCGTCTCGTGAAAGCGAGTTATTTGTTGTAGATTTAATAAAAGAGCTAAATATGCCTTTATTTTATATTATTGTAAATGAGGCAGGAGCTTCTGTATATTCTGCATCAAAACTAGGAGCAGAAGAATTTCCAGACTATGACGTTGCTCTTAGAAGTGCCGTTAGTATAGGTAGAAGGTTACAAGACCCTTTAGCAGAGCTTGTTAAGATAGACCCTAAAAGTATAGGTGTTGGGCAATATCAACACGATATGAACCAAAAAAGACTATCTGAAATGCTAGAAGGTGTTGTAGAGGGGTGTGTTAATAGCGTTGGTGTAGATTTAAACACAGCATCGGCTTCTTTGTTATCTTATATAGCAGGTATATCTTCAACAATTGCTAAAAATATTATTAAGTATAGAGAAGAAAACGGAAAGTTTAAAAATAGAAAAGAGCTTTTAAAAGTTAGTAAGTTAGGACCTAAAGCATTTTTACAGTGTGCAGGGTTTTTAAGGATAACAGATGGAGAGCAAATTCTTGATAACACTTCTGTACACCCAGAAAGCTACGATATTGCAAAAGAGCTTATTGAAAAGCTTAAAATAGAAAAGCTAGGTGAAAAAATAAATAAGGAAATAGATATAAAACAACTAGCTGAAGAGCTTAACGTAGGTGAAATAACTTTAGAGGATATAATAAAAGAGCTAGAAAAACCAGGGAGAGACCCACGTGATGAAATGCCAGCACCTATCCTTAAAAGTGATATTTTAACTATGGAAGATTTGCAAGAAGGAATGATATTAAAAGGTACTGTAAGAAATGTTATAGATTTTGGTGCTTTTGTAGATATTGGGGTGCATCAAGATGGGCTTGTACACATATCTGAAATGACAGATAAATTTATAAAGCACCCATTAGAGGTAGTTAGTGTATCTGATGTTATAGATGTTAAAATCTTATCTGTAGATATTGATAAAAAAAGAATTTCTCTTACTATGAAGATATAAAATAAAAGGCAAGATTTAATCTTGCCTTTTATTTTATAGTTATTATTTCATAGAGTCTTTAGAACCTAAAACGTTTTCAATTTTATCTTCTACTAATTTTTGGATAAGCTCTCTACTAGCACCTAAGTAACCACGAGGGTCGAATGCAGAAGGGTTTTCACCAAAGAATTTTCTAATACCTGCAGTCATAGCAAGTCTTAAGTCTGTATCCATATTTATTTTACAAACAGCCATACTAGAAGCTTTTCTAAGCATATCGTTAGGGATACCGCTAGCACCATCAATTTTACCACCAAAATCATTACACATTTTAACACAATTTTGGTCTACAGAAGAAGCGCCGTGTAAAACGATAGGGAAGTTATGTATACCAGCAGCTTCTAATTTAGAAGTAATGTTTTCAAGGATATCAAATCTTAATTTAGCTTCACCTTTAAATTTGTAAGCACCGTGGCTTGTACCAATAGCGATAGCTAAAGAGTCTACACCTGTTCTTTGGATAAAGTCTACAGCTTGGTCTGGGTCTGTGTAAGTTGCGTGTTCTTCAGAAACGTTAACGTCGTCTTCAACACCAGCAAGCATACCAAGCTCAGCTTCAACTACAACACCTTTAGAGTGAGCATAGTCTACAACCTCTTTAGTTTTAGCAACGTTTTCTTCGTATTCGAAATGAGAACCATCGAACATAACAGATGTAAAGCCTGCATCTATAACTTTTTTTACTGTTTCTAAATCTGGACCGTGGTCTAAGTGAACAGCAATGTCAATGCCTGTTTCTTCGATAGCAGCATTAACCATAGCCATTAAGTATTTAGGGCCTGCATATGCTAAAGCGCTTTTAGAAACTTGTAAAATAACTGCAGAGTTAAGTTTTGCAGCAGCATTTACAACACCTTGTATAATCTCCATATTGTTGATATTAAAAGCACCGATTGCATATTTACCTTCGAAAGCTTTTTTAAACATTTCCTTAGTAGTAACTAAAGCCATTTTATATATCTCCCTTCAAAAAAAACATTTTATGTTATAATTATAATATATTTTTTTATTTAACACAACAGTAAAATTAAAAAAATATTAAAAATTTTAAAATATATATAACAAAAAGGTGTAAAGGGTATAAAATATAAAATATATATTTTGTATTTTTACCTCTTTTTCCATTATAAAATAAAATTATAAAAAATGGTATGATAGTACATATATATAAACTCAAATTCTGAAATATATATTTATCTAATTTTATGTTGTTAAAAATATAGAAAATAAGGTTATTTAAAGTATATATATATTTTATACTACACCATACTATACCATACATTAATACATATTTCTTATTTTTAATAAAGTAAAAAGTATATATTAATATAACCCCTAAATAACTATAGTCTGTATATAAAATATATGAAATAATAAGCCCTGTAAAAAGGTATATATATTTTAATATAAAATATTTTGTGTTTTTATAAAAATATATAAACACACTTGCTATAAATAGTGTATAAATGGTATTTGTGTTAGAAAAAGGAGTAAAGCTATCATAAAAACATAAATCATAAAAAGGTTCAGAAATTATAGCTAATAAAAACAAATTAAATATATACTTTTTTACATTTGATGTTTTTTTTAGCCCTTCTGAAATTAAAAATGCATATATAGGAAAAGATATACGCCCTATGTATCTAAATATCATATATTGTGGAAAAAACACACCTCCTATATGGTCTATAAACATTGTTATAAGTGCAATTATTTTTAAATTAAAATTTGTCATAAAAACTCCTTTAAAATGTAATATATAAAATTATAAACTATAAAAAATAAAAATACAAACATTATATTTTTGCACATTAAATTTAGCTATATTACATATATTTATGTATATTTTTTTAAGGTAGGGTTAAATATGTCTCAATTTAATGATTTAAAATTAGATAGTCAATTAAGAACAGCTCTTAATATACCAAAAGAATTAATGGAAAAAAGCAATATAAAAACAGGATATAATAAGGAAGAAAATCTTTGGGAGGTTATAGTTAAATATAACGGTGATATTCAAAATATAAAAAATGATATAAATATAGAAATAGAGATATTATCTTCTAATTACGCTATAATAACATTAAAAAAAGAAGAAATCTTTTTATTAACTTTATATAGAGAAATAGAATATATCGAACAACCTAGAAATTTATTTATTATGTTAGACACTGCTATAACTAGCAGTTGTATAAACAGAGTAAAAGAATTACCTTATAATTTAACAGGGGAAAATACATTAGTTGGCATTATAGATTCTGGAATAAATTACACACATAAAGATTTTAGAAATGAAGATGGCACAACTAGAATAGATTGTATATGGGATCAAACCATACAAGGTAATCCACCTAAGGGATTTAAAAATGGAACATTATATACAAGGGAAGATATAAATAAAGCATTGCTTACAGATAATCCCTTTGAGATTGTTCCTACTAATGATTTTATAGGTCACGGAACTGCTGTTGCAGGGATTGCCTGTGGAAATGGAAATTTATCTAATAAAAAATATGAAGGCGTTGCTAGCAAAAGTGAAATGATAATCGTAAAGCTAGGGAAAGAAGGCAATGCCAGAACAACAGAAATAATGCGTGCTATAAAATTTATTTTAGATAGAGCTATAGAGCTAAACAAACCAATAGCTATAAACTTATCTTTTGGTACTAACGATGGGTCTCATTCTGGAGGGTCTTTATTTGAAACTTATATAAACGATATGAGTAATATATGGAAAACATCTATAGTTACAGCAACAGGAAACGAAGGAGATACATCTCATCACTATGAAAATATTATTAAAACAGGCCAAACTATTGAAATAGAAATATCTTTGGATATAAACTTATCATCTTTATATATAGTCCTTTTCAAAAATTTTGTAGATAATTTCAACATAAATATTGTAGCTCCTAATGGTGTAGAAACAGGATTTATAAATAAGACAACAAAAAGCAGTATGTTTAATTTTGGAAATGCTAATCTTTATTTTAACTTAGGAGAACCTACACCTTATAGCCTAGAACAGGGAATATTTTTTGAATTTATATCTAATAATGGTAGTTTGCCAAGTGGTATATGGAAAATAGTGATAGAAGGCTTAGATATTATAGATGGTAAATTTAATATGTGGCTACCTGTAACAGAGGTTTCATCTAAAAATACTAAGTTTTTAAATCCTAGTATAAATACAACTTTAACAATACCATCAACAGCTAATAATGTTATAACAGTTGGTGGATATAATGATTTATCAAGTGCTATATCTGATTTTTCAGGTAGAGGGTTTACAAGAGATAACAGAATAAAGCCAGATTTAGTAGCACCTAGCGAAGACATAACTACAGCATCTAAATTTTTAGGATAATAAATAGATATAATAGGTCTTAGTTAAAAAAAACTTGAGAAATTAAGGGTTTTTAGTTAAGGTCTATTTTTTATTTTTTAAAATTTTTTGTAAAGGAGTTTAAATATATGAGCAAAGTTATAGCAATAGTTAATGAGAAGGGAGGCGCCTCTAAACAACAACAGCAATAAATTTAGCATACTTACTTGGAAGACAAGGTAAAAAAGTTTTACTTATAGATTTTTCATTACTTTTGCAAGCAAAAGCCAAAATCTAAAGATTTTGTTCGCACATCTTTGCGATAAAAGATGGACAAGCTAATTCTACAATGATAATGGGAGATAAAAATCCCAACGAAATAGAAACAACTATTTCAACACTTATAAATAAAGTTATAACAAAAGATAACTTGCCACCAAAACAGGACTACATAATAAAAAATAAGGGTATCCACTTAATACCTGCAAACTCAAATCTTTTTACACTTGAGAGAAACTTATGCAACATAAATTTTAGAGAGTATATTTTACAAAGTTTGATAAATGAAATTAAGATTGACTTTTTTACTTGCTATGATATTTGCAAGTGCTATAAACTCAAATGTTTTTGCTATTAGTTTTACAGATATTTCAAATGTTAAAGGTAGAGAGTATATTCAAAAATTTGTAGACAAAGGATATATAAAAGGTTATGAAGATGGTACATTTAAGCCTAACAACACTATAACAAGAGCAGAAATATCTCAAATTTTATCTAGCTTTAATATAAATTTAAAATTTGAAGATGTATCGTTTAAAGATACCAATGGTTGGTTTTCAAATGCTATAAAAAAGGCTACTGAAAATGGATTTTTAAGTGGTTACACAGATGGTACATTCAAGCCTAACAATAAGATAACAAGGTTTGAAATGATAAAAATAACATCTATTCTTGTTAGAAATAACAACTATGATAAAGTACAATTACCTTATGCTGATATAAATAAAATATCTAGTTGGGTACTTAATGATGTAAATAATCTTTATGCTAGTAAAGTTATAGACTTTTACGATAATAATTTAATTAATGGTAATGCTTATATAACAAGGGCAGAAGCAGTTACAATGTTATCAAAAGCATTAGAAGTTAATAATTGGGATATGGGTAAGGTTACACAAAATGTTAAAACAAATAAAACTAACCCTTTACCCATACCAACAGCATTACCTAAAGGAGTGATAGGTTATTTAACAGTACAAGGAACAAATATAGAAAACTTTCCTGTTAAAGATGCACTTGGTAATGAACAAATGCTTGATGTAATGAAAACAGCAGTAGGGCATTTTGCAGAAACACCTATATATAATGGAAATGTTGCCTTGTCAGCACATAATCGTGATTACAAAATAGATTTTAGAGAACTAAAGAATGTAGAAGTTGGCGATATTGTAACTTATCGTACTAACTTAGGAACAAGAACATATAAAATCACAATAAAAACAGAAATAGTAGAAACAGATTGGAGTTATCTTGAAAATACAGTAGATAACAGAATAACTATGATTACTTGTATAGAAGATAAGCCTACAAAAAGGCTTTTAGTACAAGCAACACAAATTTAATAAAATAAGTAAAAATAATATATCAGAAAATGTAGAAAAGTATTATTTATTTAAATGATTACTTATGCTAATATAAATATAAGTTAAGTTTAAGTGGTAATACTTATGAAGAGAGTGTTAAAAATATGTTAAGTGTATTAGTCATTTAAGAGCATTAGAGCCACTTTTGGCTTTAAAATAGATTTGGAAGAAACAACAAAAACTGCCACTCTTTCAAATGTAACAGAAGATACAATAGTTGAAGCTACGTAACCTATTACACAATAAACTATTGTAGAAAATACTAATAATTCTTTAACATAAATTTCCCAAGATGTTGAAGAACGAGAAGATATTAAAATAGAATAATTAAATTTATAGATAAAAGGTAAAGCAAGCTATTTTAGGCTTTGTCTTCTTATTATTACAATTAAGGTACGATATAATTTTTCAAATTAAAAATTATATACGATTTTGTATTATTTTTTAATTTGAAAAATTTATAGGTACCTTTTTTAGTACCAAGTATTAAAAAAATGATTATCTAATTTACAATTAATTTAACTATATTTTACAGTATTTTAAATTATATTTTACAAATATTTGATTGAGCAATGTAAAAATAGATGATAAAATTTTGCTTAGAAAAATTAATTCTATATTTTATTTGTAAATTGAAAGGAAAATATAATATGAAAAAAAATTATATGAAAAAAATAATTTCATTATTCTTATCTACAGTAGTAATAACTGGAGCAGCTTCAACATCAATTTATGCAAATGATGCTAGCTCAAATATATCTTCAGAAAATGCTCAAATTAAAAATATCATTATGATGATACCAGATGGACAGTCAGTAGGTCATACTACTTTAGCACGCTGGTACAAAGGTGAAAACCTTGCAGTAGACCCATATGCTTGTGGACTTGTAAGAACATATTCGGCAGATGCCGCAATAGCAGATTCTGCTCCAGCAGGTACAGCATTTGCAACAGGCTTTAAATCACATACAGGTTTTGTTGGGGTTCTTCCAGATGAAAACACAATGCCAGGGTTAGTGCCTATAGATGAAAGTGAAAAAAGAATGCCAGTAGCTAGCGTTCTTGAAGCAGCTCAGCTTTTAGGAAAATCAACAGGGCTTGTTGCAACAGCAGAAATTATGCACGCAACACTAGCTGATTTTACTGCTCACGACCCAAGTAGAAAAAATTATGACAATTTAAGTGAACAACAAGTTTATCAAGAGCTTGATGTAGTTTTAGGTGGTGGTGGATATTATTTTACACCAGAAGGTAGAGGAGACGGAGAAGACCTTGTTCAAGAATTAAAAAATCTAGGCTATGACTACATAACAACTCCTGAAGAAATGAAAAATACAACTAGCGATAAAATTTGGGGTATGTTTGCTGACAAAGATTTAGCATATGATATGGATAGAAATGCAGAAGAACAGCCTTCTATTGCCGAAATGACAGAAAAAGCTATTGAAACATTAAGCAAAAATGAAGATGGATTTTTCCTTTTAGTTGAAGGTTCAAAAGTTGACTGGGCTTCACACGCAAATGACCCTATCGGTGTAATATCTGAAACACTTGCATATGATGAAGCAGTTGAGGCAGCTATTGAATTTGCTAAAAAAGATGGTAACACAGTTGTTATATCAGTAACAGACCACGGTAACGGTGGCTTAACAATAGGCAGTACAGAAACTGACTCAAATTATAGCACACAACCATTAGAAGCATTTATTGGACCATTAAAAGAAGCTACAACAACAGGTGTAGGTATCGAAGCTTACTTTAACGAAGATAGAAGCAATGTTGTAGAGGTTATGTCAAAATATTTTGGTATAGATGACCTTACACAAGAAGAAATTGATGCAATTAAAAATGCTGAAGCAGGTTCAATGAACTACACAGTAGGACCAATTATTTCAAAAAGAGCTAATATAGGCTGGACAACAACAGGTCATACAGGAGAAGATGTTCCTCTTTATATTTATGCACCAAAGGGTTGTGAAAAACTTACAGGGGTAGTTGAAAACACAGATATAGCAAATTATATGGCAGATTTACTAGGTGTTAGTCTATCAGATGTATCAAAAGAATTATTTGTTCCTGTAAGAGAGGCAGCTGAGGCTAAAGGTGCAGAAGTAACTTGGGATAACAGTGATAAAAACAATCTTGTTGTTATCATCAAAAAAGGTTCAGATGAAATAAAAATCCCTGTAAACAAAAATATTGCATATGTAAATGGCGAAGAAGTTAAACTTAGTGGAGTAGTTGTATACAACGGTATAGATACATATGTACCACAAGATGTAATAGACCTTATAAAATAATTTATCTAAATATATATTTAAATTTATAGCCAAAGTTAAAAAAGGTTAAAATTAAGACAAAGTCGAAAAATGTTTTTAGGCTTTGTCTTTTTATATTATAATAAAAATAAAAAAGATAAATTAAAATAATAACAAAAAATCAAGAAAAAATATAAAACAAATAATAATGTTATGTATAGATTATTTATACAAAAAGTTATATTAAAAAATCTCTAGCCTTTTATCTAGAACATGGAAGCATTTCTTAACGAAATGCTTTTTTTATACCCTTAAAAAATTTCATAAATAAAGGAGAATTATATGAAGAACAAAAAAATTAAAAATAAAATTTTAGCAATTATGTTAAGTTTTTTAATTATATTATCAAACTTTGCAAATATTTTTGCTTATGAATGGGACTTAGTTGTTCCAACAGTTAACAGTGAAAATATTGTTATTAATGGAAACAATTCAACTACTACAAGTAATAACTTACTATAAAATAGTACAGTTATAATAAATGGTAGCAATAGTATAACCCCAACTGAAAATAATTCAACCATTGAAATAAAAGATGTATCCACAGAAGCTACAACACAAGCAGTAATAGAAACTTTTGACGAAGAAATAGGTTTAACGCTTAAAGTTCCTATTACTAGAACAGTAGAGTTACAAACTGCAAAAGGAACAAATACTACTATAACATTAGTAGGTGGAGATAAAGGAGCAGACGCAAGTGTTAGTTTTAAAGGAGATGAAAATGGTGCAACTCCTCACGCACTAATTGACTACATTACGAGAGAAAACAACGACCCTAACGCAGTTAGCTATTGTATTTCTCCTTTCTATGCAGGTGCTAAAGAAAATGGTACTACAACTGTTACAATAGACAATAACCTAACAGCAACAGATAAACAACTTTTAGGTATTGCAGTTGCAGGGTATCCTTATAATAAATATAATGTTGCAGGCTATGACGCATTAAAAGAAGAAGATAAATACTATGCAACTTTAATAGCTATGGAACATCTTATTTTTCAAAAAACAGGAGAATACAAAAATAAAAAGGGAGTAGCATTTAATGGCGACCATTGGAATAGTACTAGATGGTATCCAGTAAAAATAGGCGATACAAATGCTCAAAATATAATAAATGTAGCAAAACAAATTTATGCAAAAGGTATAGCTAACCCTTATGACCCAGAAAAAGGTATTGCTACTATAAATTTTACAGATAATACAGGTAATAAAGGGACTTTAGCACCTATTGGCGACAAATATAAAATAAGTATAACATTAACAAGTGATATTCCTTATAGCCACGCACTTTTACAGTTTGATGACCCTAAAATTAAGCAGTGGGCAACAGGAGATACAAAAATACAGTTTTATGACGGAACATCTGAAAGTGGAAAAAGACTTAATTGGGGTACGCACGAAATAGATGGACAAAGTTATGAAGGTATTTTGATAGAAAAAACTAGTAGAAAAACAGATACAATAACAATTGTTTTAGATAAAGCAACTGCAGATAGTGTTGGGGATAAATATACAGTTAATTACACTGCTAAATTCTTTGGTGGAAGTATGCAAGTTGGATATAAAACAAAAAATATTGATTCTAATTTACAAGATTATGCTACAATAACATCAGGTAATGCTACTGCTAAAAATTCTATTAATTGGAATAAAACACATATAGAAACAACAACAGAAACAACAACAAGTACTACAACAACTGCAACAGTACAAGAAAAAAGTGGACTAAAAATACTTAAATATAACGCAAAAACAAATGAGCTTGTGCCTGGTGCTATTTTTAAAATAAGGGGTATATCACAAGGTGTATACGACTTTAATGTGCAAATACAAGCAAGCAATAGTGGAGAGATACCACTTCCAAATGGTGGTGTTGCAACAGTTAAAGATGGTGTAATTGAGCTTGAAAATATCAATGTTGGTACTTATGAAATAACAGAAATTACCCCACCACCTAACTTTGATTTAGCTTTAGGGCAAAATTCTCAAACTGTTCAAGTGGAAAGTCAAGACAATGCAACACTATATCCACAAGTAAGGTTTGAAAATAACCCTTATGGAACACTAAAAATTAAGAAAATAGACGCAGTTACAGGAGAAGCTCTACAAGGTGCAGTATTAAAAATTTCTAATCCGTTGTTTAACTATGAACAAGAGTTTACAACAGGTGCAGACGGCATAATAGAAATTGAAAACCTAAAACAAGGTAGCTATGAAATAAAAGAAGTTAAAGCTCCTAATGGTTACATTTTATCAAATGAAACAAAAGTTGCAGTTTTAAAATGGGGCGAAGAAACAACTATCACTTACGAAAATCAACCTAAAACAAGTCTACAAATAACTAAAATAGACAGTGAAACAGGTGCAAAATTAAACGGTGCTAGATTTAAGCTTAAACATACAACAAGTGGTGCTGAATACTTTACAGATGAAACAGTAGACGGTATAGCTACCATTGAAGATTTAGTAACAGGTACTTATATTTTAACAGAAATACAAGCACCAAATGGTTATATATTAAATAAAACAGAAAGAACAATAGTTATTGAAAATAACAGAGTTAATTCAGTTACTATTAAAAATAGTAAAAAACCTAGTATAAAAATTATTAAAAGAGATATAGAAACTAAAGCTCCATTACAAGGTGCAAAATTTGAAATATACAGAGCCGAAAACAATACAACTCAAGGCTTAGTTGAAAAAGTTGGCGAATATTTTACAAATCAACAAGGGGAAATAAACCTTGATACACTTGACTATGGTTTGTATTGCATTAAAGAAGTACAAGCACCAAATGGTTATTTATTATCAGAAGATAACATAAAATTTGTATATTTAGAACCTAACCAAACAGGAGCTAAAACAGTTGAAGTAATATTTGAAAATCATAAAAAGCCCAACTTAACTATTAATAAAATAGGTAGTGTTGGAAAAGAACCTTTACAAGGTGCTAAATTTAGCCTTTTCTATGCCACTACTCAAGGTGGAGCAGTTGAAAAGATTGGCGACTATGTAACAGACGAAAATGGACAAATAATTATTGAAGAAGGTACTTTAAAAGAAGGTTGGTACAAACTTCAAGAAACAGAAGCTCCACAAGGCTATGAAATTCAAGGGACAGGCACTTATGAATTTTACCTTAAAGCAGGAGAAAGCAAAGAAATAACTGTTGAAAATGTTGCAAAAAATGCAATAGTTATTAAAAAGGTTGACGCAGATACAGGCGAACCTTTAGCAGGTGCAAACTTCAGTATAAGTATTATTTCTGACGGTAATTCTAGTGGTACACACGGAACGACTATTGCAAATGTAATTACTAATCATAATGGTGTTGCAGTTGTCACAGGCTTAAAAGCAGGTGGCTACATTATTGAAGAAACAAAAGCACCAACAGGCTATGTTATGGTAGAACAAGCTCAAACAGTCTGGCTTAATAAAAATGATACATCGGCAGTTACAGTAACTTTTGAAAATAGAAAAAATGCAGGGCTTGGTATTAAGAAAATGGATAGTATTACAAAAGAGCCTTTAGCAGACGCAATTTTCAAGGTAACTGATAGCAAAGGTCAAGTTGTAGGAACAAGCAACGGACTATTTAGAACAGATGAAAAAGGTTTTATTCATATTCCAAATTTAAAAACAGGTGCTTATGTTGTACAAGAAATACAAGCTCCAGACGGTTATGTTTTAGATAATACTCCACAAATAGTCCATATTGAATATGGCAAGTTACACACACTTGAATTTTTTAATACCCCAAAAACTAGCATATTAATTAAAAAATATGACAGTGAAACTAGAGAGCCTTTAGCTAATGCTACATTTAAAGTAACAGATAGTAAAGGGCAAAATGTTGGTAATGGAAATGGACTTTTCACAACAAATGAAAATGGTACAATACTTGTTCCTAACCTTAAAAAAGGTACTTACATTGTAGAAGAGATAAAAGCTCCTAATGGCTATCTTTTAAATAGCAAGCCACAAGTTGTAGAAGTAGATAATGGAAAAGTTTACACTCTTGAATTTTTTAATAAAAAATATGATAGTTTAACTATTGTAAAATTAGATAGTGCTACAAAGCAACCACTAGCTAATGCTTTAATAAAGGTTACAACTGTTGATGATAAATTTATCGGCGAATACAGGACAGATGAAACAGGTACTATTGTTGTAACAGGCTTAAAAGCAGGCACTTATAAAGTGCAAGAAATACAAGCTCCTAATGGCTATGTGTTAGATAATACAGTTAAACTTGTTCATTTAAAACAAGGAGAACCAAAAAAAGTAGAAATATTTAACTCTAAAAAAGCAGGTATCCAAATCTTAAAAAGAGATAGTAAAACTGCTAAACCATTACAAGGAGCAAAATTTGAAGTACGTAAAGTAAATGGAGAGCTTATAGGTGCTAACTACATTACAGATAGCAACGGTATGATTACTATTAATGGACTTGAGCAAGGTTGGTATACTGTTAAAGAAACAGTAGCCCCTAATGGATATGCTTTAAATAATAATGTTCAAAATGTAGAAGTTAAAACAGATAAATATACACAGGTTGTATTTGAAAATGACAAGTTAGGTAGTATAAGACTTAAGAAAATAGACTATGTAACAAGAAAACCTATTCCAAATGTTAAGTTTAAATTTACTAAAGAAAATGGCGAAAATGTAGGCGAATTTGTAACAGATAAATGGGGCGAAATTAACCTTATAAATAAATTAGAACCTACTACTTACCTTATTGAAGAAATGGCAGTACCAACAGGCTATGCACTTGATAAAGGTGTAAGAAAAGTTAAAATTGATGTAGGTACTGAAATAATGGTTGAATGGGAAAACTACCCACTTGCTACTCTTGATTTATTAAAAATAGATGAACGTACTAAAAAGCCTATTAGTGGTGTTGAGTTTGAGCTTTTAAATGCTAAAAAGCAAAGTATGGGTAAATTTACGACAGATAAAGACGGAAGAATTTATCTTGAAAGTAAACTTGCACAAGGAACATACTACATTAAAGAAACAAAAGCTAAAGATGGTTATATCCCTAATGAGGGTGAAAAAATGGTTGAGCTTAAATGGGGCAAAACAACAAAAGTAGACTTTGTGAACACTCCAATTTTTGGACAAATAGAGATTCATAAAATAGGCTCAAAAAATAACCAAATAACAGGACAATTAGACGGAGATAATCTTCAAGGTGCAGAATTTACAATATATGAAAAAGCAACAGGAAAAGAAGTAACAAGAGTTGTTACAAACTTTAATGGTATAGCTAGAACAGGCGAATTGCCTTATGGAGAATATATTGTAAAAGAAACTAAAGTACCTGCTTATTATGTTTTAAATGAACAAGAATTTGAAGTTTCTATTAAAAATAACAAAGAAGTTGTTAAGCTAGAAGTTGAAAATAAGTCAGTAGACTTAAAAACAGGTGGCGAAAAATCAACTGTTAAACAAACTAAAGCAGGAGATACGATAAGATATGACTTTAATAATATTCAAAACTTATCAACTGTACCTTTAGAAGATTTTTATATCCACGAAAGCTTACCAAGTGCTATAACAGTACAAAGATTATTTACAGGTACATTTAACCAAAATATGAAATATAAAATAACTTACAAAACTAATAAAAATAAGGAATTTAAAACACTTAAAGATAACCTATTTACAGATAGAGTTTATGAAATAGACTTAACTAAAGGCTTACAACAAGGCGAATACATTAGCGACTTAAAATATGAGTTTGAAAGAGTTGGTGTAGGCTTTAGAGAAGTAGAAAAGCCTTTCTTATATGCTAAAGTAAATAAAAGTATTAATAAAAATGAACAATTTACTAACATACTTACTGTTGGTGGTAGATACGATATGCAAACAGTAAAACACGAAGATAAGTTTACAACTACTGTTATAAGTACAACACCAACATTTGACGGTAAGTTACCTAAAACTGGTTATTAATAATTAATATTTTATATATTATTTTAAAAATAACAAGTTATTATAAATTATTTATTTAAAGGACACATTTAAACAAAAATATAAAACATTTAACTATGTAGAATTTACTTTTTATGTGCTATAATAAAGCAAAAAGGAGAAAAATTTTATGAGTAATATTATTAGAAAACCTGATTTGCTAATTATAGAAACTGAAAAAGAAGACTTTAAGTTAAGTTTAACAAAAGATGAGTGTAAAATAAAAGATATAGAACTTAATTTTGATATTATTAATAATAGCCAAATGGACATTTTTTTAAAAGCTCAAGAGCATAGAATAAAATATATAAAACTTAGATGGAATATGGATATTAATATAACACAACATACAAAAATTTTAGGTGATGCTTTTGAGAGAGCATATGGTGATTTAGAATGGAAAGGTATGCAACCAGATAGATTTATGCCTTGGTATTTTCTACAAAATCAAAATAATACAACTATTGGATATGGAGTAAAAGTAAGAGCAAATGCATTTTGTTTTTGGCAAATAGATTTACAAGGTATTACTTTATGGCTAGATGTAAGAAATGGTAGAAAAGGCGTTAATTTATTAGGTAGAACACTAAAAATTTGTTCTATTGTAAATTCAGAATATCAAAATATTAATAGCTTTTTAGCAAGTAAAGAATTTTGTAAAAAAATGTGTGATGATGCTATTTTTCCTAAAGAGCCTATTTATGGATTTAATAATTGGTATTACGCATATGGTGATATATCTGAAGATATGGTTATTAGGGATACTATTGAATTATCAAAAATTGTAAATGCTAATATAAAAAATAAACCTTTTATGGTTATAGATGATGGTTGGCAAGTAGCACATAAATTAAATGAATATAATGGTGGACCTTGGCATAAAGGGAATAAAAAGTTTCCAAATATGAAACAATTAGCAAATAAAATAAAAGAAAATAATTGTAGACCAGGTATATGGGTAAGACTTTTACATACATCAGATAAACAATTACCAATAAATTGGAGATTAAAAAAAGATAATAATATTTTAGATATATCTGTACCAGAAGTTTTAGATTATATAAGTAATATAATAAAAGACTTTACTGATTGGGGTTATGAACTTATAAAACACGATTTTTCCACAGTAGATATTTTAGGCTATTGGGGATTTGAATTAAATCCTAGTAAAATTGAAAAAGAGTGGAGTTTTTATGATGAAACAAAAACAACAGCAGAATTAATAATACAGTTTTACTCAAAAATTTTAGAAGCTACTAATAATAAAAGCTATATTTTAGGTTGTAATTGTATTGGACATTTAGGAGCAGGTTTAATGCACTTGCAAAGAGTAGGTGATGATGTTAGTGGTATATGTTGGGAAAGAACAAGAAAATATGGTATAAATACTTTAGCTTTTAGGCTTTCTCAACATAGAACTTTTTTTGATATAGATGTAGACTGTGTTGGAATAACAGAAAGTATACCGTGGGAATTAAATAAAAAATGGGCAGAATTAGTAGCAAATAGTGGAACGCCAATGTTTATATCTGCAGATTTAACTAAATTAAATAAAGAGCAATTAAACTATTTAAAATTACTATTAGAAATAAATTCAAAGCAAAATGATATTATAGAACCTATTGATTGGATAAATAATACTTGTCCTTCTACTTGGAATATAAATGGAAATATAAAGGTATATAATTGGTATGAAGAAACAGGTATATCAAAATTTATAGTTTAATAATAGGTGTTATATGTGTAAAGAAAATATTTTACAGTTAAATAAATTTTTACCTCTTGATTTAAAATTAATTTTTTGTGGACATCAAAAATGTAAATCAGAATTTTCTTTTGGTAAATTAATTCATTCTACTTATATTATACATATAATTATAAATGGTAAAGGTAAATTTATTTGTAATGGAAAAGAGTATATATTAGAAAAAAATGATTTATTTTATATAAAACCGAGTGATTTAGTTTTATATGAAGCAGATAAAGATAATCCTTGGGAATACTTATGGTTTGCTATTGATGGTAAAGATGTAGAAGATTGTCTAAATAAATGTGGGATTAGCAAAGATATAAATATTATAAAGCTAGATGATATTACAAAAATAAAAGAGTATATTTTTGAAATGATAAATTGTAATAATTATACTTATGCAAATAATTTGAAATTACAAGGGTTATTATATATAATATTATCATTAATAACTGAACAAATTAAAATAGATAATAATTTGTATACAAAAGATAATATTTATATACAAAAAGCAATAAGTTTTATATCTTACAATTATTATAAAAATATTGGAATTTTAGAAATTTCAGATTATTTATGTTTAAGTAGAAGCTATTTTTCAAAAATATTTAAAAAACATATAGGAATTTCTCCTAAAGATTTTTTATTAGAATATAGAATATCAAAAGCTGAACAGTTTATAAGAGAAAATAACTTTACAATATATGAAATATCTAATTTATGTGGTTATAAAGATTATAGTTCCTTTTCAAAGGCATTTAAAAAAGCTCGAAATTTAACACCTTTAGAATATAAAAAAATATATATGTAAACAAAATAGAAATAGGATACAAATATCCTATTTTTTGTATTTAAAGAAAGATGGAAATATTTAATTACAGTAAAAAAGAATTATTAAACAATTTACTAATATACTTACCATTAGTGGTAGTTACGATATGCAAACAGTAAAACACGAAGATAAATTTATAACAACAATAATAAGCACTACTCCAACGTTTAATGGTAAATTACCTAAAACAGGCTATTAGAAAATTATATTACAATAAAGGACAACTTATAATATTAAAATTATAGGTTGTCCTTTACAATATATAAATTTGTGATATGATAAAGACATATATATGTCTACATATGTATAGTATAATTATATTGTAAGGAGGAATATCTTGAAATCCAGATTATTAGATATATTTTTTAGACTAATTATAGGGGAAGAAATTTCTATTAAGTCATTATCAAAAGAGTATAGTTTATCTACAAAAACAATAAGTAGAGATATAGCAGAGATTAAAAAGTTTTTATTACAAAATAATAATTTTAACATAAAGCTATATTTTAACAACACTACTAAAACATATACATTAACAAATATTAATTTGCTTTCACCAGAAGAAGTTTTTGCTATAATAAAAATATTAATATGTACTCGTGCTATTGATAAAAAGGATATTACTAATATTATAATCAAATTACAAAATATACTTTGTGAAAAAGATAAGATTTTAATAAATAAGCTTATACAAAATGAATTATTTAGCTATAAAGATGTAAAAAAGAAAAATTTAGATTTAATAAATGAACTTTGGAACATAGCTAAATGTATAGATGATAAAAGACAAATAACAATAACTTATTATAAAGTTAATGATGAGCAAGTTAAAAGAAGGTTAAATCCTGTTGGAATAGTCTTTAGTGAATATTATTTTTATTTATTAGCATATAGATTTGATGACGAAAACTCCAAATTGTTGTATTATAGGGTAGACAGAATAACAGAAATATATTATCATAAAACAAAATTTGAATTAAATGAATATCAAATTTTAGATGAAGGGGAGCTTAAAAATAAATTAAACCTTATGAATTATGGTGATTTAAAAATGGTAAAATTTGAATATACAGGTGTAAGTCCACAAGCTATATTAGATAAATTGCCTAATGCAACTATGAAAAAAATAGATAATAAGTTTATATTTGAAACAACATTTTATGATAAGGGTATAATAAGCTTTTTGTTATCTCAAGGAGCAGTAGTTAAAATTTTAGAACCTAAAGAATTAGTAGAAAAAATGAAAGAAGAAATTAAAAATATAAGCAAACTTTATGAGGTGTAAAAATGTATTATTTTAAAGAGGTACAAATTTATGTTGTGATAGAAGATATTACAACAATGGAAGTAGATGTAATAGTAAACTCTGCAAATACTTCTCTTTTAAAAGGTTCTGGGTTATGTGGGGCTATATATAAAAAAGCAGGTATTATAAACCTAGAACAAGAGTGTTTAAAATATGCACCATTAGAAACGGGTAAAGCTATTTTAACAAGTGGGCATAATTTACCTTGTAAAAAAATTATACATACAGTTGCTCCAAAGTGGTTTTTAGAAGAAGATGATAGGGAAGAAAAATTGTCAAATTGTTATGTTAATATTATCAAAATTACTGAAGAAAATAAGTTTTCTACACTTACTATACCTTGTATTGGTATGGGCATTTATAAATGTCCTTTGGAAATAGGTAGTAATATTGCTGTAAAAAATGTATTAAACTATTTGAAAGAAAATTATAGTAGTTTAAGAAATTTACAAAAAATATTTTTTGTTTGTTCTAATAAAGAGCAGTTTGAAATGTATAATGAAGTAATAAAAATAAAATTGGAGGAGTTATAAATGAATAAACACGAAAAAGAAATATTTGATTTGTATGATAAATTAAATATAGGTAAAAGTGAAATATGTAAAAATTGTAAGTTTAATAATGAATTATCAAAACCTATTTCTATTTGGCAAGTTGGAGATAATTATCATAATAGCAAACATAAAATTTTATTTATAGGTAAAGTAGCAAGAGGTGAACTAGAAATAGAATATAATAATTTTTTAGATGTAACAGATAGTGCGAATGGTTTATATAAAGGTAGTTGGGCTTATTGGAGTTATACAAGAGATATTATTGAAAAGATTTATGAAAAAGACGGTTGGTAAAAGATAGCATTTACTAATATGGTTAAATGTAATAATTCTCCAACAGTTGATAAAAGTAAAAAATGTATGAAAGAAAATTGTTTACATATTTTAAAAGAAGAAATTAAAATTTTAAAACCTAAAGTTATTGTATTTTATACTGGCACTAGCTATGATGAACAAGTAAAAAGTGTTTTTGATAGCATAGAAAATATAGACCCTGAAGAAGTAGATATTGGCAAAAAGAAAATGAAGAGTTTAAAATTTAATGGAATAATTGAAAATAATAAAATTAATTGTATAAAAGTAAATCACCCTCAAATGATGAAAAAATTAGATTATGTTAATTATATAGTAAAATATATTAAATCATTATAAAAACACTATTATCAGATAGTATTCATATTTGTTTATAATGTTATATTTTTAAATTATCTAAAACAATTTACAAATATACTCATTATTTGAGTAAATATAATATGCAAACAGTAAAATATGAAGATAAGTTTACAACAACTGCAATAAGTACAATAGCAGATTTAATGGGAAGTTACCTAAAACTAGGTACTAGCATATTTCTCTTTTCTATAATTTATATATAATTATTGACAAAACAAAAACAAGAAGATATTATATTAACAATATTATTAAATATATATGAGTATAGCTATATTGTTGTTATTATTTTTTTGTTTTATATTATTTATATGAAATTTATAAGTATTTAGGTTAACGAATAAAAATTATAATTTATTAGAATATAAAGTTAATAGAAATTATATGAAAATTTAATATAATATACCATACTCATTTTTTAAATCATATTTATTTGATAATATACTTATGGAAGATAAATAAGATTTTTGAAAGGAGCAAATAAATTATGAAAGATGATATTAAAAATACAACAAAGATTGTTGCGATAATTTTTGGGATAATAACTTCTATAGATTTTATTTATGGTATGTTTTATTACAAAATTTTTGTTTCAAATGGTTTAAGTCAAATTAATATTTCTATGTTAATGTCAGTAGCTTCTTTAACTATTTTAATATTTGATTTTCCATCTGGTAATATTTCTGATAGAATAGGAAGAAAAAAGAGTGTAGGAATAGGAGTTTTAATTTGGGGCATAGGTTTATGCATGTTTTCCATTTCTAAAACATTTAATTCTTTTTTAATAGCTATAATAATATTCAACTTGGGAGCTGCCTTAGATAGTGGGAGTCTATCATCTTGGTTACATACTTATCTTTTAGAAAGAAATGCTATAAATTTATGGGGAAAAGCAATGGCTGATATTTCGGTTTATGAAAACTTTGTTAAATTTTTTCTAAATGGTATTTTACTAGTTTTAGTAAGTTTTATTGAATTTAATATTATTCTGTTTTCTGGAGTAATATTAATACTTTTAGGTATATTTATTATCATATGGAGAAAAAATGAAGAAAATAAAGGAACAAATTCAAATTTGGCAAAATCAATCATTGACAATTTTAAAACTATATTTAAAAATACTCAGATAAGAAAATTGGCAATTATAAAATTTTTATCAAGTATTTTTTTAACATCATTTTTACTTATATATCCATATAAATTTATAAATCAGTTTAAATTCAGTGAAAATTTTCTCCCTTACTTATATTTCATATTTAATTTTATAATACTTTTAGGCAGTAATATATATAGTAAATTTTTATTAAATAAATTTAGAATAAAGAATATATACATATGTAATATAATAGTAGGAATGTCTTCTATTTTACTTATATCATTTTCTAATAACTTACCTATATTTTTTATAGGGATAACTTTATTTGAATTATTCTTTATAATTAATATAATTAGCTTTAATACGATTCAATATAGTTATTTTCCTAAAGATAAAAAATCTGCAATGGTATCGGCATTAAGTTCTATAAATGCTTTATCTAGTTCTTTAACATTTATGTTAGTGGGGATATTTTTGGAAAACACGAAATATTTAATTTTTTTAGGTATAATAGTTTTTCTTTGTTCTATGTTAATTATATTTTTAATGAATAAACTTGATAATATTGAATAAAATAAATTTTTATAAAATTATAAGTTTTTTATTATTATAAATATTAGAATACTCTTTTTATGGGTATTCTTTTTTGTTGTTTAAGATTGTTTTATAAAAATTAAATATACGATGTAAAAAGTAAATAAAATGTAGAAAATTTTAATATATATTTTAAGGAGGTAAAAATGGAAACTTTAATAGTACCAATAATAATATTAATAAGTGTAATTATAGGTGGAAGTATTTTAATACTTTATATAAATAATTCTGCAAATAAAAAATATAAATGAAAAGTATCTATATACAAATTCATACCATATAATGATATATTTAAGTATAGAGTTATATAATAAAAATTAAAAGTAAGTATTGATGAAGTATTCAATGGGATAGCTATCAGGAATACAATATCGCTTTAAATTTATAGTGGTTTAAATACTGCTTATATAAGCAATATAATGATAGAACGTCAAAATAATTTGCTAAATTGTAATGTATATTTTTTTGTTTTTATTAACTGTTATAATATAATATTAATGTAAGATTTACTAATTAAATTATATGGAGGAAAATTAAGGTTATGAATTTAGGTAGGAACTTATTTAATGCAAGGAAGAAAAGTGGTTTTTCGCAAGAAGAAATTGCTGAAAAATTAGGTGTAACTAGACAAACTATTTCAAAATGGGAAACAGACGAAAGTGTTCCAGATATATTACAAACAAAAAAATTAGCAGTTTTATATAAATTATCTTTAGATGAATTAGTTAAATTTGATATTGAATTAAGTGAAATACAAAAATGTATTGAAAATTTTAATGAAGAAGTTAATAATAAAATAGATTGGACAAATGTATGGAGTAAGAAATATCCTGTATTAAAAAAATATAGAAAAGAAGTAGATATTGAAGAATATGTTATTAAACTAAATGAAATGTTATTTAAACTAAAAAAAGATTATAAATATAATGATTTAGATTCATTTTTAGTTTTAAAAGATATATTATCTATTGTTTGGAAAAATAGAAAATAATAGTATAATTAATTATTTAAAGTAGATTAATTTTAATCTACTTTTTTATATTTTAAGGAGGGAAAAATGGAAACATTAATAATACCAATAATAATATTAATAAGTGTAATTATAGGTGGAAGTATTTTAATACTTTATATAAATAATTCTACAAATAAAAAATATAAAGATGAACAAGATTTTGATAAGGAAACGGCTCAGCACTTTATAAATATAAAAAATATAAATGATAAGTATTTATATACTAATGAAGGCAATGTAATGATGTATTTAAGAATAGATAGCATAAGCATAGATTTATATAGCAAAAGCGAAAAGGAGGCATTGATGAAATCTTTAACGGCAGAGTTATCCGAAATACAATACCCTTTTAAATTTATAGCAGTATCAAGACCTGTTGATATAAGTCCTATCATATCAAATATGCAAGAAATGATAAAGTTTTCAAATGATAACCAAAAAGAATTATTAAAGAAAGAGATTATTGAAATGAACAATTTTGCATTAAGTGGAGATATAGTAGAACGATAATTTTATTTAGTTATATGGGAAAAATATCAAGAAGGTATTGAAAAAGAAATAAACAGAAAAGCTATGTTACTTACAGAAAAATTTACTATAAACAATATAGGTTGTGAAATATTAAATCAAAGAGAAATAATGAGATTTATTAACTTAATAAATAACCCTTATTATGCACATTTAGAAGATAGTGATTTTACAAAAGATATACCAATAATACAAGATTAAGGAGAAAAATATGCGTAAAAAAGTAAATATTAAAAATAAGAAAAAACAAACTAACCCAATGCTTGATATACTAACACCTGTTGGCTTAAGATTTAATAAAAATACATTACATATAGGAGAAAGTTTTACTAGAATTTATGGTATTATAAAGTATCCTAATAAAGTAAAAAGTGAATGGTTATCTAAAATAACAAACATACCTAACACAGTTGTAACCATAGGTATAAAGCCTGTCGATAACACAAATTTAATAACAGCTATATCAAGAAATATTACATATGATAGAAGTTTAGCAGAAGCTTCAAAAGATGCTTTGACTAGACAAAGGGCAGAAAAATCGGCAGAGGATGGGGAAAAAATTATTACACAAATAGATAGAGAAAATGAAACTGTTGCACTTATGACTGTTTGTGTTGCTACAATGTCTAGAGATGAACAAGATTTTAAAAGAGTTTGTAGACGTTCCGAAAGTATAATAAGTGTATTAAAATGTAAGATGAGAGCTATACCAAATTTACAAAAAGAACTTTTTAAACATATATATCCAACATTTACTAATAAAGAAAAAATAGAAAATATACTACAAAAAATCGTACCTATATCAACATTTGTAGGGGGCTTTCCTTTTGCTAGAAGTAGCTTTAATGATGGTGCAGGTTATTATTTAGGGGCAGATAGTAATGGTGGGCTTATTATAACAGATATATGGAAAAGAGAAAGTGATAGGACAAACTCAAACATTGTAATAATGGGGAATAGTGGTGTTGGAAAATCTACAGTTATAAAACATATAATAATTAGTGAATATATGAATAATACTAAAATAATTTGTATTGACCCAGAGGCGGAGTACAAAGACTTGTGTAAAAATTTAGGTGGAAACCTTATAAATGCAGTTGGTGGCACAAAAGGAAAAATAAATCCGTTGCAAATAAGACCACTTCCTAGAGATGACGAAGAGGAAACGGACAAGCTATTTAAAGAAGATAATGGTATAAACGATTTAGCATTACATATAAAAAATTTAGAAATATTTTTTAGTTTATATAATAGCTCTTTAACAGATATGCAAATGGCTATTTTAAAAAATATGTTGGTTAAGTTATATAAAAATTTTGGTATAGATTGGGATACAGATGTATCAAGGCTAAATGCAGAAGACTTTCCTACATTTAAAGACTTATATAATCTAATAGTAGAAGAATTAAAAATAAGCAAAAATAATGTACTATTAGAAATATCTATTTTATTATCAGATATAGCTAATGGTAGTGATAGTTTTATATGGAACGGACATACAACAGTTGAAGATAATTCTAACTTTATATGTTTTGATACAAACGGCTTACAAGGTACATCAGATAGTGTGAAAAGGACACAGTATTTTAATATACTTACTTATTGCTGGGAAAAGATATGTAAAAATAGAAATGAAAAAATAATGTTAATATGTGATGAGACCTATTTAATGATAGATGAAAAAGTACCTCAATCACTTGTATATTTAAGAAATATGATGAAAAGAGTTAGAAAGTATGAGGGAAGTTTGGCAGTAATATCACATAGTGTAGTAGATTTTTTAAGTGATAACATAAAACAATATGGACAAGCACTTTTGGATATACCGACCTATAAAATAATTATGGGAACAGATGGACAAAACTTAAAAGAAACAACTAAACTATATGATTTAACAGAAGCAGAGCAAGATTTACTACTAGCTAAAAAACGAGGACACGCCTTGTTTATGGCTGGAGCAAAAAGGTTACATATAAACTTTACAATACCAGAGTATAAGCTTGAATATATGGGCAAGAGTTGTGGAAGATAAAAGTTAAGATTTATAAACTAACTTTTATCTTTTGTTTCAAGTAGAAAGTTTATAAATTCTTTAATTATTTTTAGCTTTTCTTCGTCATAGTCAGAAACTTTACTAAATAAGTTATCTAGTTTAATATCATTATTATCAACAGACTTAAATATAAGACTATCAATAGACATATTTAATACATTTGATATATTTATTAGAGTTTCAAAAGATGGAGCATTTATTCCATTTTCAAGTTTTACATAATGACTATAAGAAATATCTAATTTTTCACATAGCTTTTCTTGAGTAAAGCCGAGTTGTTTTCTTCTTGTCTTTAAATTTTTAGAAAAGTTTTTAATATAATTTTTATACAAAAATACCACCTCCATTAATATATAAAATGGTATTATAAAACAAATATAAATTACATACAACTAAAATGAAAATATTTGCATTTAAAAGGAAAATAATATATAATAGATTATAATTAAACTTTTATTATTTGTTTTGAAAGAAGGAATTATACAATGAGAGATTTTAAAATATATGGTATTTTAGGAATTGAATTAGATGATTTATTACAAGATGAATATGGAGAAGATAGACATAAAAAACTAATATCAAAATTAATAGATATAATGCTTGAAATTTATTTTAATTATGAAACGAGAGCATTTATAACAAATTGTGAACTAGGCACAAGTTTATGGTGTGGAGAAATTATATCAAATTTGTTAAAGTATTTTCCTAAAGAAATATATTTATACAGTATATTACCATTCAAAAATAGAGAAAACAGCTGGACTGTTAAATACCAGAAAAGATATAAAAATCTACTTAAAAAGTGTAATATAAACGCATATTTAGAAGAAGAATATAAACAAGATTGCTTTAAAGAAGTAAATAATGAAATAATAAGTAATTCTAATACTATTTTTGCTGTTTGCAATTTAAAAAATATTTATAAATTAAATGAATTATTAGATATAGCTTTACAAAAAAATAAACCTTTAATTTTATTAGACATAGAAACATTAAAAACTATTAATTTTTATTAAGTTATAATATTAAAAAGGGGGAATTAATTATTGAAAGAATTAGCAATAAAAATATTAATTCAATTAACAATAAGTGAAGAAAAAAGGAAAAAGGCTTTAATATTTATAGTATCTATTGTTACAGGGATATTAATGTTAATAGCCTTTTTTTTATACTTAATAACAAATCCTTTGGATATGTTTAAAGAATTTATTTTTGGAGATGAAATATTAGCAATAGAGCAATTTCAAAAAGATTATGGATACAACCAAAGTATAGGTATTTATGATAAAGATTATATAGACGCAGAGGGACAAGAATATGGAGATATAACCTTTACAGATAATGAAATAAGTGTTGTATATTTTAATCAGTTAGATGAGAAATACAAAAATCAATTATATGGTACAGATAAAGTCGGGACGCACGGATGTGGCCCGACTTCAATGGCTATTGTAGTATCTAGTTTAACAGGACAAATTTATGACCCTATTTATATGTGTAACTGGAGCGTTGAAAATGGATATTATGCTAAAGGGAGTGGTTCTTATCATAGCTTAATACCAAACTGTGCAAAGGCTTTTGGTTTAAATGTAGAGGGGTTAGAAAATGATAAGGAGAAGGTTGTAGATGCCCTTAATAATGGTAAATTAGTAGTAGCTTTAATGAGTAAAGGGACATTTACAAATAGTGGACACTTTATCGTATTAAGAGGAATAACAAGTGATGGTAAAATACTTGTAGCAGACCCAGCAAGTTACAAAAGGAGTAAACAATCATTTGATATAGAGTTAATAATGAATGAAGCTAGAAAAGGTGCAGGAGCAGGTGGTGCTTTCTGGAGTATATGGAATTAAAGTAAAATTAAAAGATTAATAAAAGGAGAGATTATTATGCAAAAATGTGATATAAAAAATATGTTATATAAATGCAATTTAAAAAGTAGAGCTTTAAGTGTAATATTATATTTATTAGATAGATCAAACAAAGATTTAGTATGTTTTCCTAGCATAAAAACTATATCTAAAGATTTAAACATATCTGTTTCTACAACAAAAAGGGCTTTAAATAGCCTTGTAGAAACAGGTTTTATTGAAAAAATAGAAAGATTTTTAGATACAACAGGCAAACAAACATCTAATCTATATATTATCAATGTAGAAAATCTCGAAAACATTAAAAATGTAGAAAAAATAGAAAAAGCTACAGAAGAAAAAGAGATTTTAGAAATATTTGAAGAACAAAAAGAAGAAACTACAGAAAATAATGTACTAGAAAATCAAGATATGATATTAGAAAGCAAAGATACATTATTAAAAAATAAAATAAGAACAGAAATTAATAAAAAAGATAAAAGAGCAGAAAAACATAAGGTACACCATAGGAAAAGTACACCTATAAATATTGTCAAAAAATTAACCATTATAGAGCTTATAAAAATTTTTACAACCTTTAAATATAAAAATTTTAAAAATGATGTGCTAAAAAAAATCAAAAATATTAATTGTGTGCTAAATTATGGAAATATGGACTACACCCCAGTTCATTTTTATACTCCCTATAACTTACAATTTAACAATATATAAGACTGAAAAAGAAGTAATAGGAAAATTAGTAAATTATAAATATAGTTTATTTATTTAATACTTGAATATTTAAAGATCATTTAAATATAAAAATATATAATAAGAATTAATAATTCTAGGAATTTACAGTTTTTATAGAAAATAATTGTTGTATAGTGTATAATAATACTATATTTAATAAAATATTAAAAGTAGTATAGGAGTTGATATTTTAATGAGTGATGAAATAGATTTTATAGAAAATTATATAATTGAATTAGAAAAACAATTAAAAAATGAAAATGAAGTAGATTTAATCAATTTGTTTATTGAAATATTAGGGATATATCCAGAAATGGGAAAAGATTTAATGTTAAGCAAAAATTCTGTGAAAAATGATTGCAAAATTTTAATTGGTAAATTAAAATTGAAAAATTTTGAAATTAATAAAATGAATACAAACAAGAAGGATAACAATATTAAAAATATATAATATGACTAGGTGTAGAAGATAAAAATCTAATATATACCTCTCACCAACTTAATAAAATACCTTTAGGTTAAAATATATATGAGTATTTAAGAAATAATACAAATAATATAAATAATAAGAATACTTTGATAATAATTTTATTATCAGATAATTATTTTAAAAGTATAGCTTATTTAAGTGAAATGGGTGGAATTTGGATTACTGGCATAGAATATATAAATATTTATTTACCAGGTTTTAATTTTGAAGATATAAAATATAATCAGTCTCCTATTAATACAAAAAAGATAGGTATAAACTTAGATAATAACAATTGTTTTACAGATCTAATACAATTATAAATGAATTTTTAAGAGATATTAAATAAAAATTTTTATGAGGTGATAAAATGAATATAAAATTAGAAGAATTTTTTAAGGAAGATGAAATGGCATTTTATATAAATAAAAATGAAGAAAGAAGATTTAGAGGTGTAGATTACCATATCGACACTTTGAGAAAGGATAAGGCTATCGAACAGGCTAAACAATCTACTATGCCTTTTTCAAAAGTTTTTTCTTATGTTAATGAGTTTTTGGAAATGATAAGAGCTGATAATGGATATATTACCAGAAATATTAAATGTGATTTTATAGAATTGGACAATACAAAACAAATGATTTTGGATAATGGAATTATTGCAAAAAATCTTGAATGGGAAGAAAATGTATATGATAAAACTTTAAAAAAATATATAAAATGGGATAAAAAATATGATGATATAAAGGAGAAATTTAAATTAGAAGATGCAAGAGATATTATATGGTTAAAGTTTACAAACAAAGGACATTTAGGTGTAGTTGCAAAAAGTTTTGATATAAATTTTAAATATAATGTATCATCTGGAAAGTTAATTAAATACATTAATCAAGAATGGGACAAGTCATTTGTTTATATATTTCCATTAAATAAGGATATAATTAAAAAATATAAAAAAGAAGATATAGAGCTTGGCATAGGTAATTATTTAATATATAAAAAAGTTCCTATTATAGATTATTATTCACATAATAATTAAATTTAAAATATTGATTTTATATATTTATACAAGTATTAAAATTATACTGTTATTAATAAAACTTTTATAATAAAGAGTATGTATTTATAATTAAATTTAAAGGAGAAATATATAAATTGAATACAATTCAAAAAAATGCACACGATTTAATTTTATCAGATGCTAGGTATTTTTATTCATTACTTGATATATGGAAAAATAATAAAAAATTTAATACAAATATTTGGCTTATGACTTTACCATATATAGGTATTTTTACAGATGGAGCAGAGCAATGGTATAAAAAACAGAAAATATTAATGCTCCAAAGTTTAATAGCATAGAGAAAGAATATTATAACAAAATAAGAAATAGCCATAAATTACTTGAAAAACACTATAAAGAATATGAACAATTATTATTATCAATATTAAAAATACACGATAAATATTTTTATGATATTAGAAGTGGTATTGAAAAAATTATTGGATATAAAAATATTGGAATTCAAGTGTATAAGGGTGAGATTATAGGTAATACAGTTCTTTACAATGCGTATATTCCAGATTTAGATTTATATAAAAAACAGGGGATATTTATTGGATCAGTTAGTGAAATTTGCGGGCGTTTAATCTCTTATTCAAGAGCAACACAACTACCTATCTATGAATATAATAAATCTATTTTTATAAGTGATAAAGATTATAATTTTTATAATAAATGCCCTTTAACTACAAAAAATAATTTATGTTTTGTTTTATTTAATATATTATGCAGTATAAATTATCCTATAATATTTGTTGAAAAATGTTTTATTGAAGAGATACCTCAAAAATTAAAGTTTGCGTATTTACAGTATTATTATTTATGTGATTTTATTGAGGAAATAAATAGATATAATAGTACGAAGTTTTATATAAATAATTCATTAAAAAACAGAGAGTTTAGAAATTGTTTAGCACACTATGGACTGGGACAGTACTTAAAAGAAGATGAAATAATTGAAGATGATTTGTTAAAAGGATTAACATATAAAGCATTTAATAAAAGTTATGTAGATATTAAAACTGAAATATATGAAAATTTAAATAATTTAGCTATTCAAATAAAAAAATACATATTTTAAATAAATTTATTATATTGAAATGTATAAATATAAATGTTAAAATTATATAAAATAAATTTTAGAAAATTTAGGAGAATTTATTAAGATGGAAAATACATATAAAATATTAGAAAATTTATTGATGACAAATGATAACTATAAATCAACAGATAATACTCTTTTAAATGTTAGAGTTAAGGAAGATGCAGAAAAATTAGACTCAAAATTGATAGAGTTGTTATTAAATAATGAAAAATTAAAATCAAAATTTTTTATTAAAGTAAAAGATGTTTTAGTTTTTAATAAAGATGAGTTTATTAAATTTATTGATTTAAAAAATTTTTTACCAGATAGTTATACTAGGTATTGTAATAAAATAGGCTTAACACATAATAATAAATTTATTTCTAAAAGTAATGATGTAGTGCTTGATTTTCCTTATAAAGATTGTTTTTTAGCAGGTAGACAGACAAAAGAAGACCAAAAAAGTGATGAGTGTAAAGAAGTAGTATTTAATGAATTAATAGCAAGTGATGAAATAACAAGAATGTTAGCCCCTAAAGTATTTACTAATGCTAAAAGATATATAAAAGATGGTATAGAAGAAGATATAATATTTAATGAAGATGATAATCTTATAATTAAAGGTAATAATTTAATTGCTCTTTCATCAATATTGGAAAGATATGAAGGCAAGGTTAAGACCCACCTTATAATACAGGTAAAAAAAATAGTTTTAGATATAATGATAAATTTAATCATTCTACTTGGCTTATTTTTATGAAAAATAGATTAGAAATAGCAAAAAAATTACTTACAGAAGATGGAGTGTTAATTGTACAAACAGATGATAAAGAACAAGCATACTTAAAAGTTCTTTGTGATGAAATATTTGGTACTGCACAATTTGAAACGTCTTTTTTTATTCAAGTTAGATTTGATAATAAAACATTAGCTGAAGATAGTGATTTACATAAAGTTATTGAAACTATACATATTTATTCTAAAAATCATTCAAGATTTTCTACTAATAAAATTAAAGAACTTTATTCTATTGAAAAATTTTGTTGGCAAGTAGAAGAAATTGGAGAATTTGAAACAGAATATATTGGTGGAAAAAGAGTAGATATATTTAAAGAAGGAAACTATACTATAAAAAAAGTTAACTCAAATTATGATATGCTTAAAGAAACTTGGGCAACAGGTAGTTTAATAAGGCAAGGTGGAACAGCAGCAGAATTTTTAAATAAATATTTAATTGATAGGAAAAAAATTGATGGTTTAAAAACTTTATATAAAGTATATAATATGGGAGAAGATGGATTAGGATATAGATATATTACAGGTCCTCAAAAAGATAAAGCAATTAGAGGTAAATTTTATAGTGGTATACCTTTATCTATAAAGAATTCTGTAATTAATGGAGAACATTTTAAAGAAATACCCATACCTAACTTAATATATAATTTTTTAAGTTATGAAAGAGAATTTGGAAATTGTCGAAGTGAAGGTGGTGTTGATATTGAAGGTGGTAAAAAACCTGAACTATTATTAAAGTTTTTATTAGAATATTTTACTAATAAAAATGATATAATATGTGATTTTTTTGCTGGAACAGGAACAACTTCTGCTGTGGCTCATAAAATGGGTCGTAAATATATTATTATAGAACAAATGGATTATATTGAAGATTTGATAGTTTCACGATTAAAAAATGTAATTAATGGAGATATTACTGGAATTTCTAAAGAATTGAATTGGCAAGGGGGAGGTTCTTTTGTATATTGCGAATTAAAAGAAAATGCTTATCCTCTTATTGAACTTGTTAAAAGTGCGACAGAAGAAAACATAGGTAAGATAAAAGAACAAATTTTTAACGATGATAGGATAGTACCATATATAAGAAAAGAAGATTTAAAAAAAGCAAGCAAAGAATTTGAAGGAAATTCTTTAGATGAAAAGAAAAAAGCTCTTATTACTTTAATAGATAAAAATAAATTATATGTAAACTTTAGTGATATAGATGATGAAGATTACAAAATTACTGAAAGTGAAAGAAAATTTACTAATTCTTTTTATAAAGGGGTGTAATATATGAATGAAAAATATTTGTATGAAGATTTAGAATCCCTTGAAAAAGCAGGAATGTTGAAAGAAATACCAGAAATTATAGAAAATGGATTATCAAATAAAATAGAACTTAGAGAATATCAAAAACTAGCTTTTAGATATTTTATTACATATTTTGAAAATGAAAATTTAAAGAAAAATAAGCAAGTGCATACATTATTTCATATGGCTACTGGTAGTGGTAAAACAGTTATAATGGCAGGGCTTATATTATATTTATATACAAAAGGATATAATAAATTTTTATTTTTTGTTAATCAAACAAATATAATTGAAAAAACAAAGGAAAACTTTATAAACTCTACATCAAGTAAATATTTATTTAATAATAATATAAACTATTTAGGAAGTAATATAAAAATTAAAATGGTAGACAATTTTACAACAGATTGTTTATCAAATGATATAGAAATATGTTTTACTTCAACACAAAAGCTACATAATGATTTATTTGAACCTAAAGAAAACAGCTTAACTTATAGAGATTTTGAAGATAATAAAATAGTATTTATATCAGATGAAAGTCATCATATAAATACACTTACTAAAAAAGAAAGCAAAGCTAAAAATGAAGAAATAAATAGTTGGGAATATTATGTTACAAGGGCTTTACATAGTAATAAAGATAGTATAATGTTAGAATTTACAGCTACTGCAAATTTAAAAGATAAAAATGTAGAGCAAAAATATAAAGATAAAATTATTTTTGATTATCCTTTAAGAAAATTTAGAGAAAGTGGATATACAAAAGATTTCAAAAATTTTGCAACTATAAGTGAATTATGGGATAGAACCTTAATGGCATTAATAATAAGTGAATATAGAAAATTTCTTTTTTCAGATTTAAAACTTGATATAAAACCTGTTATATTACTTCAATCTAGAAAAGTAGATAAATCTAAAGACTTTTTTAATATATTTATAGATAAAATAGAAAATTTATCTATTGATGAAATTAATAAGTTTTACAATATAAATATACAAGAGGACAATAAAAAAGATAATATTTTAGATACAAAAAAATTTATGACTAAAGTATTAGATTATTTTAAAAGTAAAGATGAAAGTTTAAATTTATTATTAAATAGTATAAAAAATTCTTTTACAAGAGAAACAAGTATTATTATTAATAATAAATCTAACGATAAAAAAGATGTTCAATTATTAGTAAATTCTCTTGAAGATAAAAATAACATAATTAGAGTTATTTTTGCTGTTGATATGCTTAATGAAGGTTGGGATGTATTAAATCTTTTTGATATAGTTAGGTTATATGATACAGTTTCTAAAGATTATACAACAAAAGAAGCACAATTAATAGGACGTGGTGCAAGATATTGTCCTTTTAAATTAAATGATGAACAAGATAAATTTAAAAGAAAATTTGATTTTGATTTAGATAATGATTATAGAATATTAGAAACTATGTTATTTCATAGCCAAGATGATTCTAAATACATAAAAGAATTAAGACAAGCTCTTATAGAAAGTGGTTTAGAAGAAGAAAGTAGAATAGAATTAAATTATATCTTAAAAGAAGAGTTTAAAGAAACTAAATTTTATAAAACAACTTATGTATATTCTAATGAAAGAAAAATTAAATCTAGAAAAGATGTTGTAAGTGTTGAAGAAAATTTTAAAAATAAAACATTTTCTTATACAGTAAAAGAAAATCAAGGACATATTTATAGTCTTAGTGATGAAAATGAAAATGTTAATTATAAAGAAGAACCTAAAACATTAAAATTCAAAGATATAGATTACAATATTTTACTTGGTGCTTCTGAAAAATATAGTGCTCTTAAATTTGATGTTATAAAAAATAAATATCCTAATGTTAAAACTATGAGAGAATTTTTAACATCAGATGCGTATCTAGGTAATATTCAATTAAAAATAAATTATTTGTATAAACTGACTGGAAAAGATATTTTTAATGCTTGTATTGATGCCTTTGATAAAATATCTAATTATATAATATCTATAAAAGAAGAATTTAAAGGTACAAAAGAATTTAAACCTAGAATGTTAAAAGATGTTGTTAAAGATAAAAAAATATATATTTCTTATAAAGAGGGTACTGCAGGAAAAGGAAATTCTCAAAATACTTGTATAGATAGAGAATATGCTTTAGATTTATCAAAAGAAGATTGGTATGTTTTTAACGATAATTATGGAACAAGCGAAGAAAAAGCATTTATTAAATATTTTAAAACAGATATAGCTCCAAAATTAGAAGAAAAAAACTTAGAATTTTATGTTATACGAAATGAACGAATAAGTGATTTAGCTATATATAATTTTAATGAAGAAGGTAATGGAGAAAGATTTGAACCAGACTATTTATTATTCATTAAAAAGAAAAATACTGATAACTTTACAATTAATCAAATATATGCAGAACCTAAAGGAAGCCAGTTATTATCTTATGACAGTTGGAAAGAAAAATTTTTATTAAGCATAAATGATGAAAGTAAAATAGATAATGTTTTTAATGGTGGTAATAATTATAAAGTTATAGGATTACCGTTTTTTAATAAAACTGAACGAATAAAAGAATTTGAAGAGGCTATTAGTAATTTAATTAAAAATATATAGATAAATTTATAAAAATTTATTATAGT
>CALWLD010000013.1 GCA_944381435.1 uncultured Clostridia bacterium | reverse complement strand
AAAACCTCCTATGATAGTTTAATTCTACCACAGGAGGTCTCTTTTTTCTATTGTCCATTTTTTACGGACTTGTTCAACCTCAAAAGAGTGAAGACTTTTTCTTCACTCTTTTTTATATAAAATATATAGTTTTTATTGTTGGTTAGTACGGCTTTTATAAACATACATCATAAGCATAAGTATTAAAAAGAAAATAAACACAACAATAGTTGCCTGATAGTCTTGTATAGCGATAAGTATGGCTATAACAGCACTAAATAAACTAAGGCCATAAAGGATAATAACAGCTTGTTTATGGCTATATCCGCTATCTATAAGCCTATGATGAAGATGACCTCTATCTGCACTCATTAAAGGTTTTCTGTTTATAGCACGTCTTATCATAGCAAAAAGGGTATCTAATATAGGTAAAGCTACAGCTAATATAGATATAACGATAGATAAAACGGCATAGCTTTTATATACACCTATACAAGATGTAACTGCTAATACATAGCCTAAAAACGTTGAGCCTGTATCTCCCATATATATTTCAGCAGGGCTAAAATTACGAGGCAAAAAGCCAAGGCAAGAACCTGCTAAGATAGCAGTTAAAGCAACAGCTAAATTGCTACCAGATATTAGGCAAAGTATCATAAGGCATAAAGATGCAATAGAAGATACACCAGCAGCAAGCCCGTCAACACCATCTATAAGGTTTACAGCATTTACAAGCCCTATTATCCATATCATAGTTATTATAGCGTTAAAAGGTCGTAGATATTGCCAAAAAGGCCAAGACATAACATCTATCCTTGTACCTGTTGATACAACAATAATAGCCACTATTAACTGTACTATAAATTTTATTTTTGGTGAAAGCTCATATATATCATCAAAAATACCTAATATTACTATTAATACACCACCTGTTAAAAACCCAAAAAATTGCTTTGTATGAAAATCTTCTACAAAAAATGATAAGATAGCAACAGATGCTAAAAACCCTAAAAATATAGCTAGTCCACCTATGCGTGGCATAGGCTCTTTGTTTAAACCTCTAGATTTAGGATAATCTATAGCCTTTACCTTAAAAGCAACCTTTTTAGCAAAAGGCGTGGTAAGCATAGAAACAGCAAAGGCTATAGAGAAACCAGCTAAATATAATAACCAATTATGATTCAAGAAAAACCCTCCTTATAGGATAAAGTTTTTTAGTATAAAATACTAAATATTTAGCCTTATTTTGTTCCAAAAATTCTATCACCAGCATCACCAAGGCCAGGGATAATATATCCGTGGTCGTTTAAATGGTCATCTAAAGCAGCTGTATATATATCTATATCAGGGTGAGCATCGCTAACTTTTTTAACACCTTCAGGAGATGCTATTAAACATAAAAACTTAATGTTTTTAAATCCACGTTCTTTCATAAATTGCATAGCAGCTATTGCAGTACCACCTGTAGCTAGCATAGGGTCTACAAGGAGTATATCTGTGTTTGCAGGGTCAGAAGAAGGTAGCTTACAGTAATATTCTACAGGCATAAGAGTTTCTGGGTCTCTATAAAGCCCAATATGCCCAATGCTTGCATTAGGTATTAAATTTAATATACCATCAACCATACCAAGCCCTGCTCTTAATATAGGAACAATGCCAACTTTTTTGTTTAAAACATTTCCTTTTGTTTTACATAAAACAGATTCTACCTCTATTTCTTTAGTTTCTAAATCTTTAGTTGCTTCATAGCATATAAAGCTTGCAATTTCTGATACAAGCTCTCTAAATTCCTTGTTACCAGTGTTTACATCTCTAAGCATAGTAACTTTACTTTGTACAACAGGGTGGTCTACTATGTATAATTTACTCAAAAAAATCACTCCTATTCTTCTATCATATTAATTCTTCTTATGTGTCTTTCGTCGTTAGAAAAAGGTGTTTCTAAAAATGCTTTAACAATTTCAAGGGCTAACCCAACGCCTATAACACGCTCGCCCATACATAAAATATTTGCATCGTTATGCTCTCTTGTTGCTTTTGCAGAGAAAACATCGTGACATAAAGCAGCACGTACACCTTTAACCTTATTAGCAGATATTGATATACCAATACCTGTGCCACATATTAATATACCTTTTTCTAAAGTGCCGTTAGCAACATCGTTAGCAACTTTTTTGCCATAAATAGGGTAATCTACAGCATCTGTTGAATATGTTCCATAGTCTTTAAATGGTATATTGTTATCTTTTAAGTATTTAATAATTTCTTCTTTTAAATGAAAACCGCCGTGGTCTGAACCTATACCTATCATAGTTTCCTCCGATATATTATCAAAATTTATTTTAGATACAAGGCTATAAATTTCATTAAAACACTCATTATAAGTTGTTAAATCACTGCCAAATGGGTCTTTTATATCTGTATCTTTGTTTAATGTGTACTCATATAATGTAAAAATATTGTTAGTTTTTATATTATTAGCTTTGGCAAATTCTATTAAGAGAGCTTTTTGTTCTTTCTCCATTGTTAATATTAAATCTGCATTTTCAAGCTCTGATAATGTAAGAGGTTTTGAAACGTGGTTAGAAACATTAATGTTGTTATTTTGTAAAACTAGCTTTGCATTTTCGTTTATAGGTAAATTGTTATAAACAAATATACCCATAGATAGTATGTTTATATCTTTGTGATTACATAAAGATTTAGCTATAGCTTCTGCCATAGGGCTACGGCAGGTATTACCACTACAAACAAATATTATATTTTTCATAAAATCAACCTTACACTCTAATAATTTTATAACTAGCAGCTTTTTTAAGCCTATTCATAATGGCAAATCCTATGCCTTCTTCTAAAAAGGATTCTATATATATTTTATCGGCGTTAAGGCTATCACATTGCCTTAATGCATTAAACATATTTTTTGCAATTACATCTAGGTTATTACGGCTACCAATGTTTATAGCATCAAAAGATGCATAATTTTTTATTGTTTCGTCAGATGCAATAACTATAGATTTTATGTTGTTAAAACGGTCATCTCGTAAAGCATCTATTATATAAGATGTAACATTATTAATGTTACCATCAATTAAAAAAACTTCCCCTGCAGGGGCATAATGTTTATATTTCATACCAGGAGCTTTTGCTACAGCATCAGATTTGTTATCTAGCAAAGCTTTATCAATGCTAACGTTTTTAACAAATTTTTCAAGCATTTCTTTTGTTATACTTCCTGGTCTTAATATAATAACTTTATCATTTACCACCTGTATAACAGTAGATTCTAAGCCTAAATCGCAGCTACCACCATCTATTATCATATCTATTTTACCGTTTAGGTCGTTATAAACGTGGCTTGCAAGGGTAGGGCTTGGCTTTGTAGATGTGTTTGCACTAGGAGCAGCTAAAGGAAAGCCACATTCTTTTATCAAAGCAAGTGCTATTTTGTTGCTAGGCATTCTTATAGCAACAGTATCTAAACCGCCTGAAGTTGTTTTTGGGATAATAGGTGATTTTTTTAAAACTATAGTTAAAGCACCAGGCCAAAAATTTTCCATTAAAATAAGAGCAGTTTCAGGTACATCATCTACAAGGTTATAAATATCATTTTTATCTGCTATATGGACGATAAGAGGGTTATCAGAAGGTCTACCTTTTGCTATATAAATTTTTCTAACAGCATCTTCTTCTAAGGCATTTGCTCCTAGGCCATATACAGTTTCTGTAGGGAAGGCTACTAAATTGTTATTTTTTAAAATATTAGCCGCCTTTTTTAAGGCGACTATATTTAAATATGGGTTTAGCTTGTCTACTTTTTCTAAAATTGTATCCAAATTAGTTAGCCCCACAACATTTTTTATATTTTTTACCGCTACCGCAAGGGCAAGGGTCGTTTCTTTCGATTTTTGGCTCTCTAACAAATGTAGTAGAGCTTTTTTGACCTTTGTATAATACTTTTAATTGCTCTTTTGTAAATATGTTTTCCCATTCTGGAAGGTTATAAAGATGGTCTGCTTTGTATTCAACCATTTTTTTGTATAAAGTTTCAAAGTTAATGTTTATACAAACGTTGCTATCTTCTTCTAAAGATTCTAGGTTAATTTTTTCTGGTTGTATATCGTTGATACCATCGATAAAGCCAACAAACTGCTCTACGCTCATATCAAACTTTTTAGCAAGGTCTTTTATGCTACCTTCTATTTTTTCAACTTTATCTCTTAAAATATATTCGTATATTTTTTGTTCTTTTGGCATAAAATCATTCCAAAATACGTCGTTTATTCTACCGTCTTGAGTATATGCATTTTTAAACCAACTTTGATATAAATTCATTTTTTATCCTCCTTAAAGATAATAATTAAGTATTATCAATTAAATGTTTATTAATATTTATAAAGTTATATAAAAACTTTTTAATCTTATATATTTTACCTTAAAAATTACAAAATGTCTATAAAATTATATAAAATTATATATAATTTTATGGAATAATAAATATTATACCCTATTTTTACTTATTATACAATATAAATTAAGATAAAACAAGCCTTAAAAGTTCGTTAATATTAGAAACAGGGCATACTTTTATATTTTTTATAGATGAAACTTCTTTTAGGTTATCTTTAGGGATAACAACTGTTTCAAAGCCAAGCTTTAAAGCTTCTATAACACGTTTTTCACAAAAAGATACTGCTCTTATCTCTCCTGATAAGCCTATTTCTCCAAAAATTAAAGTTTTTGCATCGATAGGTTTATTTTTATAGCTAGATATAATAGAGCAAGCAACAGAGGCATCTAGTGCAGGCTCGGCTATTTTTATACCACCTGCTAAATTCACATAAGCATCATAAGAGCCTAGCTGTAAGTTTAGCTTTTTTTCTAAAACAGCAATTATAAGTATCATACGGTTTACGTCCATTCCTGTTGCCATTCGCCTTGGTATATTAAATGTTGTATAGCTTACCAAAGATTGAACCTCAGCTAGTATTGGTCTTGTACCTTCTATGCTACAAGTTACGCAGGAGCCATTAGCACCAATAGGTCTTCCTGATAACATATATTCTGATGGGTTTGTTATTTCTACAAGCCCAGATTGACGCATTTCAAAAACACCTATTTCATTTGTAGAGCCAAACCTATTTTTAACAGCTCTAAGGATACGATAGCTGGCAAGCCTTTCACCTTCAAAATATAAAACTGTATCTACCATATGCTCCAATATTCTAGGGCCTGCTATAGCACCATCTTTTGTAACGTGGCCTACTATAAATATGGAAATGTTTTCTCCTTTACCTATACGCATTATCCTTGCAGTACATTCTCTAACTTGCGTTACGCTACCAGGGGCAGATGATAAATCATCAAGAAACATAGTTTGTATAGAATCTATAATTACTAAATCGGGTCTAATTTCTTTTATTGTATTTTCTACAATATTAAAATTAGTTTCTGATAATAAAAGCAAATTTTTTGTTGTAATATTTAGCCTGTTTGCACGAAGCTTTATCTGTTGAGCAGATTCCTCCCCAGATACATATAAGATTTTTTTATCGGCATCGCCTATAGCTTGGCAAATTTGTAAAAGCAAGGTAGATTTACCAATGCCAGGGTCGCCACCTACTAAGGTTAAAGAACCTTGTACAATACCACCGCCTAAAACTCTATCAAGCTCACCTATTTTTGTTCTTGTTCTAACTTCGCTAATAGGTGCTATGCTATCTAAATCTAAGGCTTTATGACTTGCAGATATGCTTGTGGTGCTAGATTTACTTGACTTTTCTTCAATTTCTTCAGAAAATCTTGAAAAGCTACCACAAGAAGGGCATCTGCCAAGCCACCTAACTGTTTCATAGCCACATTCTTGGCATACATATTTTGTTTTAACTTTTGCCATAAAAACTCCTTTATTTATTACAATTAAGGTACGACTTAATTTATTTAGTTAAAGATTATATACGGATTTTTGTATTAAATTTTAATTAAATAAATTTTAGGAGTACCTGTTTTTGAATACAAAGTATTAAAAAAATTGATTATTACAATTAAGGTAGCACTTAATTTATTTTATAATTACATTAATATTGCCGTTATCAAGCAGTGTTAAATCTGCTAGTTTTTCTTTTTTATCTTTAAAATCTATAATTTTTATATCTTTTAATGTTTTATCTTTTATAAGGCTTTTTGCCATATCTTTATGAATAAAAATATTGTATTTTTCTAAAGCATTTTTCCATATGCCAAATTTGCAACCACTTTGCCAGTTAGAGCAATAATAACTTTTGCTATTTTCTAAAATATCGTTATTACAAATAGGGCAGTTACCAAACTTTTCTAAAGCTTTATATTTTTCTGATTTTTTAAAATTATTATATCTTTCTACATCAAAAATAATATTTTGTTGTGCATTTTTAGCATAATCTACTAAAAAGTTTACATATCTTCCTATGCTATCCATAAATCTTTTAGGCTCCATATTACCTTTAGAAATAGAAGACAAGCCTTTTTCCCATTTGCCTGTTGTTTCAGGAGATTTTAGCTCTTTTGGCACAATGTCTATAAGCTTTATACCTTTTTCTGTAGGTATTAGACTTTTGCCTTTTCGCTCTATATAGCCTACTTTTATTAAACGCTCTATAATAGAGGCTCTTGTAGCAGGGGTGCCAAGCCCAGATTCTTTTAATTGTTCTTTTAAATCTTCGTTATCTATAAACCTTCCCGCGTTTTCCATAGCAGATAACAAGGTTGCCTCGTTATAAGGTTTTGGAGGGGTAGTCTTTTTAGTAAGTAAATCACTTTTTTTGTTACAAACGCTTTGTCCTTTTTTTACATTAGGTAAAATTTCGTCTTCTTTTTTTTCTTTTTCTGTTTTTAAATTAAGCTTTGTAAAGCCTTCTTCTTTTATTGTTGTGCCTTTTGTTAAAAATAAATTGTTTTCTATGTTTGTTATAATCTTTGTAATGTTATAAACATAGGCAGGGTAAAAAACCGCTATAAAACGCCTTACTATAAGGTCATATACATTAAATTCATCTTTAGATAAAGATGATATATTAGCTTTAGAAAGGGTAGGGATAATTGCGTGGTGGTCTGTAACCTTGCTATCATCTATTATACGTTTTGTTATAGGTAGTTTTTCTAAATTTAATACATAATCTAAAAATGGGCTATAATTTTCTATATTTTTTAAAATTTTTAATATAGGTAAAAGCTTTGAGCTCATATCTTTAGATAAATACCTACTATCTGTTCTAGGATATGTTATAAGCTTTCTTTTTTCGTATAAATCTTGTGCTATAGATAAGGTTTTTTGAGCAGAATAAGAAAACTTTTTGTTACAATCTCTTTGTAGCTCTGTTAAATCGTATAACAAAGGTGGAGGTTGTTTTTTTGTTTCTTTTTCTATTTTATCTATAATGCCATTTTTTTCTTTTACTGTTTCTAAAATATTATTAGCTTTTTCTTTATCTAATATTTTAGTTTCGTTATTTTCATCTATCCATATACCTTTAAAAGTTTGTCCATTATCTAATGTTTTAAAATTAGCCTCTATTTCAAAATATTCTTGCACCTTAAAATTTTGTATTTCTTTATGTTTATCTACCAATATAGCAAGGGTAGGGGTTTGCACCCTACCTATAGATAGCAAAGAATGAAACTTTATGGTAAAAGCTCGTGAGGCATTTATGCCTACAAGCCAATCTGCCTCTGACCTGCATTTTGCTGAAAAGTAAAGGTTATCATATTCTTTGCCGTCTTTTAGATTTTCAAAGCCTTCTTTTATAGCCTCGTTAGTCATACTAGATATCCATAGCCTTTTAAAAGGTTTTTTACATTTTGTAAGCTCATAAATATACCTAAATATAAGTTCACCTTCACGCCCACTATCTGTTGCACATATAAGCTCTTCTACATTTTTAGAATTTATAAGGCTTTTTAATACATTAAACTGTTGTTTTGTATTTTTTATAGCTTTTAGCTTTAGGTTATCAGGCATTATAGGTAAGGTTTCCATTGTCCATTTTTTAAGGCTTTCGTCGTATTCTTCAGGTTCATAAAGGGTAACTAAATGACCTATAGCCCAAGATATAATATATTTATCGTTATAAAGGTATCCATCGCCTTTTTTTGTACAGTTTAAAACTTTTGCTATATCTCTAGCAACAGAGGGCTTTTCTGCAATAACTAAACAGCTCATAACTCTCTCCTTATAACTTGTTTATAAAGTTTTTAATGCGTAAAAGAGCTTCTTTTATTTCTTCTATAGAATAGGCATAAGAGCATCTTATAAAGCCTTCACCGCATTCTCCAAAAGCAGTGCCAGGAACAACAGCCACCTTTTCTTCATAAACTAAACGCTTGCAAAATTCTTGAGAAGATAGCCCTGTAGATTTTATAGAAGGGAAAAGATAAAAAGCTCCTAAAGCCTCAAAACAATCAAGCCCCATCTCTCTAAAACCATTTAACATAAATTTTCTACGCATATTATATTCTTTTCTCATTTTATCAACGCTAGATAAAGAAGAGGTTAAAGCCTCAAGCCCAGCATATTGGCTCATTGTAGGGGCACACATTATAATGTATTGATGTATTTTTGTCATAGCAGATATAATATCTTTAGGCCCAAGGGCAAAGCCAAGACGCCAGCCTGTCATTGCAAAGGATTTAGAAAAGCCATTTAAAACAACCGTTTTTTCATACATACCTTCAAATTGTGCAATAGATGTGTGTTTTTTACCTTCATAAGTAAGCTCTGAATATATTTCATCGCTAATAACTAAAATATCTTTATCTTTTAATATATTAGCTATTTTTTCTAAATCTTCTTTTTCCATAATAGCACCTGTAGGGTTGTTAGGATAAGATATTATGATAGCTTTTGTTTTGTTAGATAGCTTAGGCAAAATGTCTTCAGGGGTTAGCTTAAAGTTATTTTCTTCTTTTGTATTTACAACAACGGGTATACCACCACACATAGTTATACAAGGTTTGTAAGATACAAAAGAAGGCTCTACAACAAGCACCTCATCGTTAGGGCATATAACTGCTCTAAGGGCTAAATCTATACCTTCGCTAGCACCTACAGTAACTAAAATTTGGCTTTTAGGACAATAATTTATATTTAAAGTATTTTTTATATATTTAGCTATTTCTTGCCTAAGCTCTAAAAGCCCTGCGTTAGATGTATAGGTAGTTTTGCCTTGCTCTAACGTGTATATTGCTTTTTCTGTGCAAGCCCAAGGGGTATTAAAATCAGGCTCTCCCACACCAAGAGATATAACGCCTTCTATTTCGCTTGCAATATCAAAAAATTTTCTAATACCAGAATAAGGTATATCTTGTATATGTTTAGCAACTAGGCTCAAGGTGTTATAATTATCCTTTCATCGTTTGGTGTGTTTTCATCTATTATAACCCCGTGGTCTTTATATTTTTTTAGCACAAAATGGGTAGATGTGCTAATTACACATTCTAAGGTAGCTAGCTTGCTAGATACAAAAGAAGATATATCCTTAATATTTTTGCCTTCTACAACAATTAATAAATCAAATGTACCAGACATAAGATATAAAGATTTTACCTCATCAAAGCTATATATTCTTTTTGCTATTTTATCAAAGCCTTGCTCTCTTTGAGGAGTTACCTTTACCTCTATCAAAGATGTAATATATTCTCCTTCTTTTTCTGTTTTATCCCAGTTTATAAGAGTTGTATAACCGCATATAGTTTTGTTATCTTCTAATTTTTTTACTGTATTTTCTATATTTTCTTTTGTTGTGTTAAGCATTTTAGCCATATCATCAAAAGATATTCTGCTGTTTTTTTCTAATAACTCTAGTATATCATTTTCCATAAAAACACTTCCTATGCATTATATTTTTTTATAAAGCCAACACCTATAGCAGTAGGACCTGTATGAGCACCTATTGTTACACCTATATCAAATATAGGGTAGTTTAGCTTAATGTTATATTTTTCGTTTAAAGCTTTTTCAAGCTCTATAGCCTCATCTTTACAATGAGCGTGAGCTATTGCTATTTGATATTTATCTAAATCATCTTTTACATATTCGTTAAATATTTTTAAAATATCAGATAAAGATTTTTTTCTACCTCTTACTTTAGAATGAGGCTCTAGCACCCCATCATTTAATAACAAAATAGGTTTTATGTTAAGAAGGCTACCTGCAAGGGCAGATGCTTTGCCTATCCTTCCTCCTTTTTGCAAATATTCTAAAGTATCTATTGTAAAAACAATTATACCTTCTTTTTTTAATTGTTCCATTTTTTCGTAAGTTTCTTCTATAGAAAAGCCAGCTTTTTCCATTTTAGATGCTTCTATAACTAATAATCCTTGTGCAACAGTAGCTTTTCTAGAATCTATTATTAATATTTTTCTATCAGGGTATTCTTCTGCTAAAATATTACCAGCATTTACTGCACTTTGGTAAGAGCCACTAAGGTCTGAGCATAGGCAAAAGCATAAAATATCAAGCCCTTTATCTAAATAAGGTTTAAAATGGTTACAATAGTCTTCCATAGAAGGAAGAGATGTTTTTGGAATTGTTTTTTCGCTAATTATTTTTTCGTAAAAATCGTTTATATTTATATCTATATTTTCTTTTAAATAATTTTCTTTATCAAATGAAACATAAAAAGGGATAGTTTCAATATTATATTCTTGTTTTAAACTTTCTGGTAAATCACAAGAAGTATCTGATAAAACAATAAAGTTTGCCATATAAGCCTCCTAAAAAAATAAAATAAATTATACTATAATTTTAAATATATGATTAACCAATGTCAATAATTTATTATTTCATATTATGAAAATAAAAGAAAATAAAAGTAAACAAAAGAAAAAGGTTAAAAAATAAAGAAAAACAAAAAATATAAATATATTATCAAAAATAAAAAATACCTAAAACATAGCATTTTAATTAAAAAAATTGTATGAAATTAATAATTAAAAATTGTATTAAACTTAAAAAAAGGGCTAAATATGTTTAAAATTGCTTAATTTAAGGCTTTTAATTATAAAAATTATATGGTATAATACATATCATTATTATAATTAAATTTTAGGAGTGTGATTTTATTTGGATTCTTATGCCAGTTTGCAGTTTATAATTTTAGCTATTTTGATTGTTTTATCAGCTTTTTTCTCTATGTCAGAGACAGCTCTTACATCTATTAGCAAGATAAGGCTTAGAACGATGGTTGATGAAAATATAAAAAATGCAAAGCTTATACAAAACGTTATAGAAGACCCAGGGAAGCTTTTAAGCGCTATATTAATAGGTAACAACCTTGTAAACATCGGTGCATCTTCTCTTGCAACAGCTATTATCGTAGAAAAGGTTGGCTCTAGCGGTGTTGGGATTGCCACAGTTGTTCTTACCATAGTTATCCTTATTTTTGGTGAGATAACGCCTAAAACTTTTGCTACTAAAAACGCAGAAAAAATTTCTCTTTCTGTTGTAAAAATTATTAAATTTTGTATGATAATTTTTACGCCTTTTATAATAGTTTTAAACTTTATAACAGGTTTCTTGTTAAGGTTACTTGGTGTTAAAAAAGATGAAAAAACACCAACTATCACAGAATCTGAGCTTTTAACTATGGTTAATGTTAGCCACGAAGAAGGGGTTTTAGAGATAGATGAAAGGGAAATGATAAATAATGTTGTTTACTTTGCAAATAGTGATGCAGAAGATGTTATGGTGCCAAGAACAGATATTATAGCTATTAATGTATGTGCTAGCTATGATGAGCTTACTGCTTTATTTAAAAAAGAAACTTGCTCAAGAATGCCTGTATATGAAGAATCTATTGATAACATAGTTGGTATAATATCTTTAAAAGATTTGTTATTTGTAGATAAAAATAAAGAATTTAACATTCGTGATTATATGCGAGAGCCTTTCTTCACTTATGAATCTAAATGCTTAAGAGAGCTTTTTGCAGAAATGCGTATAAACAGGATACCTATGGCTATTATCTTAGATGAATATGGCGGTACATCTGGCATTGTTACATTAGAGGATATGCTAGAAGAAATAGTAGGGGATTTAGCTGATGAATATGACGAACACGACGAAGAAATAAAAGTTATGAAAGAAAATGAATATGTTGTGTTAGGCTCAACAAAAATAGAAGATGTAAATGAATCTCTAGGTACTAACTTTGAATCTGAAGATTTTGATTCTATAGGTGGTTTTGTTATTGAGACTTTTGGCAAATTTCCAGATAAAAAAGATTCTATAAAAATAGGTAACGTTAAATTTATTGTTGAAGAAATAGAAAAAAATAGGATAGAAAAGCTTTTAGTTTTTACAAACATAAAAGAAGATGATAATATAGAAAATATAGAAGGTTAATATGATAAAAGGCACTTTATAAGGTGTCTTTTATTATGTTAAAAAGGTGATTATATGGAAATAAATTTTTTAGAAAATGAATTTTGGTATGGAACTTGTGTTAAATACGGCATAAAAATGCCTTTTTCAAAAGATACAGATGAAACTATTGATTTTAGAATAAATACAACACCTAACCAAGCTATGCCTTTGTTATTATCCACAAAAGGTCGTGTTATATGGAAAGAAGAAGGTTATAAGGTAAAATTTAACAAAGGTAAAATTATAACAGATGATGATTGTGTTTTAGAAAATGGAGGGAATACATTAAAAGATGCTTATTTATACGCAATGAAAAAATATTTTCCTTTTAAAAATAGCATACCTAACAAAGAACTTTTTAAAAATGTAATATATAATACTTGGATAGAGATTACTTTTTATCAAAATGAAGATGATATATTAAATTATGCAAATAATATTATAAAATCTGGTATGCCAAAGGGCGTTATAATGATAGATGATGGTTGGTCAGAATATTATGGGGACTGGAGTTTTCACACAGGTAAATTTAAAAATGCAAAAGAAATGATACAAAAGTTACATAATATGGGTTTTAAGGTTATGGTTTGGATATGCCCTTTTATAACACCAGATACTATAAAATTTAGAGAAGCAGAAAATCTCGATATATTAATAAAAGATAAAAATAATGAAACATATATATGTAGATGGTGGAATGGATATTCGGCAGTTTTAGATTTTACAAACCCTAATGCAGAAAAATGGTTGAGAAGCCAGTTAGATGAGCTTATGAAAATAGGGGTTGATGGATTTAAATTTGATGCAGGAGATAGCTTATATTATAAGGAAGATAATATAACTTATAAAAAAGTTACACCAGATGAACAGTCAAGGCTATGGGCAGAATTTGGTGAAACATATGACTTTAATGAGTATAGGGTTACATTTAAAGCAGGAGGATACTCTTTAATGCAACGCCTTTGTGATAAGGCACATAGCTGGGGAGAAGAAGGGGTTTTATCTTTAATTCCTGATGTATTGTTACAAGGTATAACAGGTCACCCATATTCTTGCCCTGATATGATAGGGGGAGGAGAATATTTAAATTTTAAACAAATGGAAGGTAGGCTTGATGAGGAGCTTTTTATAAGGCATAGCGAAATAGCTTGTTTAATGCCTTGTATGCAGTTTTCGGCAGCACCTTTTAGAGTTTTAAGTGGTGATAGTTTTAAATGTATATTAAAAAGTATAGAGGTTAGAAAAAAATATATAGAATATATTATGGAATTAATTGAGCATACATCTAAAACAGGTGAACCTATAACAAGATATATGTCTTATGAATTTAGCGATGAACCTGTAGAAAAAATAATAAATCAATTTATGTTAGGCAGTAAATATTTAGTTGCACCTATTTATGAAAAGGGTAAACATTATAGATTTGTATATATACCAAAGGGCCAATGGAGACATAATGATGATATAATAAAATCTAATGGAGAAACCATAGAAATTAAAGGAAACTTAGGAGAACCTATAGTGTTAGAAAGGTTATGATTATAAAAAATAGATTTAAAATTTAGCTATAAACTAAAAACCCCATATATAGTTATATATGGGGTTTTTAACATTTAGTTTAAAAAATTGTTAATAAATTAAAATAAATTTAAAAAAGTTATTAACATTATAAGTTATTATCATTGTTTTCAACATTGTCATCACAAAGGATATTTTCTTTATCCACATTGCTGTTTAATTTATCTTTATTATCTTCTTCTATGTTATCACATTTTTTACCTTCCTTTTCAGGATAAGTTGGAAGTTTTTTTTCAGGGAAGAAGTTTTCAGGAAATATTCCTCTAAATTCATCACCTGTTATTTTTTCTTTTTCTAAAAGAAGGTTAGAAACAGAATGTAAATAATCTAAATTATCCAATAAAATTTGTTTTGCCTTGTCATAGCAAGATGCAATAATATTTTTTATTTCCTCATCTATAGAAGATGCAAGGGTTGGGCTTATTTCATCTTCTATAAACTCTATAGGTCCTAAAGAGCTCATACCATATTTTGTAACCATACCTCTTGCTATTTTAGATGCTCTTTCTATATCGCTAGATGCACCTGTTGTTATATCATCGAAGATAATTTCCTCAGCTATCCTTCCTCCAAATAAAACCATTATTTCTTGTAAAAGATAGTTTTTAGAAAAATATCCTTTATCAACAGGTAAATGCATTGTATAACCACCAGCACCACCTGTAGGTATGATAGATATGATATGAACAGCGTCCATAAGAGGAAGCATTTCTGTAACTATAGCGTGGCCTGCCTCGTGATAAGCAGTTATAGCTCTTTCTTCTTGGCTTATAACACGGCTTTTCTTTTCTGTACCAACACCAACTTTAATGAAAGCTTTTCTTATTTCTTCCATAGATATAGATTGTTTATTTTTTCTAGCAGATATGATAGCTGCTTCGTTTAATAAGTTTTCTAGCTGAGCACCTGTAAAACCAGCTGTTGTTTTAGCAACTTCTTCAAGGTCTACATCTTTATCTAGTTTTTTAGTTCTTGCGTGTACTTTTAATATTTCTTCTCTACCTTTAACATCAGGAGCACCTACGTATATTTGTCTATCAAACCTACCAGGTCTTAAAAGGGCAGGGTCTAATATATCTACACGGTTTGTTGCTGCTATTATTATTATGTTTTCGTTAGTAGAAAAACCGTCCATCTCTACAAGAAGCTGGTTAAGGGTTTGCTCACGCTCATCGTGACCTCCACCAAGCCCTGAACCACGCCTTCTACCAACGGCGTCTATTTCGTCAATGAAGATAAGGCAAGGTTTGTTCTTTTTAGCCTCTTCAAACATATCACGCACCCTAGATGCACCAACACCAACAAACATTTCAACAAAGTCTGAACCAGAGATGCTAAAAAACTGAACACCAGCTTCTCCTGCTATAGCACGGGCAAGCAATGTTTTACCTGTACCAGGAGGGCCTACTAATAATATACCTTTAGGGATTCTAGCACCTATATCTTTATATTTTTTAGGGTCTTTTAGAAAATCTACAACTTCTTCTAAATCGTGTTTTTCTTCTTTAAGCCCTGCAACATCTTTAAAGGAGGCAGTTTTTTGCCCATCTGTTAAAATTTTTGCTTTGTTTTTTCCAAAAGATAGCACACGGCTACCACCGCCACCGCTACTGCCTTTTGTTTGTTGAGCTATTATTATTAACACAATGATGATACATATAATAACAATAATAATAGGTAAATATGTTGAAGATAAAATGCCAGGTTTGCTAGGTTTTAAAGTTTCTATAAGCTGCATACCATTTTCCGATGAATGAATAACATTCATAAAGGAAGACATACTAGGTACAGGGATAGTTTTTTTGCTTCCATCTTTAAATTTAACAATGGCATATCCTTTATCGTATAAATCTTCGCTTGTTTGTATTAATATATATTCTATATTAGATGTATTATCTGTTTTGATATCATTTACTAATGTACTATATGTATAATAAGAAGTATTATTATTTTCATATAAACTAATATTTTTGTAAATCATAAAAAATAAAAATATAAACACTAATATGAATATATATGTTAAAAATGTTTTAAATACTGTATCTTTTTTCAAGGCAAAACCTCCCTTGTAATGAATTGATTTAAAGATTATTCTTCATCTAAATGAAGGATACCTATGTAAGGTAAATTTCTATATTTTTGAGCATAGTCAAGACCATAGCCTACGATAAAGGCATCTGGTATAGTAAAGCCTATATAATCAGCATTAACATCTACTATACGTCTGCTTGGTTTATCTAACAATGTACAAAGCTTTAGGCTAGCAGGATTTTTCTCTTTTAAATATTCTATAAGATAGCTTAAAGTTCTACCTGTGTCAACAATATCTTCTAATAAGATAACGTGTTTACCTTCTATAGATGTTTCTAAATCTTTGTTTATAGTGATTTTACCGCTAGACACAGTGTTATTGCCATAGCTAGATACATCTATAAATTCAAACTCAACTTTTTGTTTTAATTTTTTAGCTATATCTGTCATAAACATTACGCCACCTTTTAAAACACAAACAAGAGATATATCTTTATCTCCGTAATCTTTAGTTATTTCAGCAGCTATTTCAGATATTCTTTTATCAAGTTGCTCTTCTGTAATTAAAACTTCAATTCTTTCACTCATTTTTTAATTTTCCTCCCAAATGTATAAATAAATAGTGTTATTAAGGTTAGTTGGCTTATAATCATTACATAAACAAAGGCCCAAAATGCCTATTATGGTGTTATTACATAATAAGATAGGGTATAAATTTCTTTCGTTAGATGGTATTTTTAAATCTATAAATATATTTTTTATTTTTTTTGTCATATTATTTATATAGATTTTATCCCCGGCATTTCGTTGCCTTATAAATAAGCTATCTTTTATTTTATCATAATTTAGAGAAATAGTATAGCCTTTTGTTGAAATATTTACAATATTTTTAGATAAAAGCATATTTTTGTTTATTTCTTTAACATAAATTTGTTTATCTAAATCTATTTTATAATTATACATAAGGTTATTTTCAGAGGAAAGATTAGTTTTTGTAATTATTAAGTTATCATATTGTTTATATACGTATAAGTTGTCTGGTAAGTTTAGCTTTTTACCTGTTTGTTTTTTTAATATGTCTATAACCATATTTATATGCTCTAAAGATATATTATATAGCTCTTTGTTAAAATGTGAAAAACAAAGCCTTAAAATTCTTTTTTGTATAACTAAATCTAGGGTGTTTAATATATTTATATTTAATGCTATCTTATCTTTGTTTTGTTCTATTAAACATTTGTTAAGATAATCTTTTGAAAGGTTATCTAAAAAGTTATTTTCGTCATTAAATGTTTTTGCCATATTGGTTAAAGTGTCTATAATGTTAGGGTTAAAATTTTCTTTTATACTAGGTATAAAGTTTAGCCTTATTTTGTTACGAGTATAAATATCTAGGCTGTTTGTAGAATCATTTCTGTAAGATAGGCTGTGTCTTTTACAATAATCTTCTATATCAAGCCTTAAGCAATCTAAAATAGGTCTTATTATGTTATCTCGTTTATAAGCTATGCCAGATAAGCCTTTTATGCCTGTGCCTCTTAAAAAACGCATAATAATGGTTTCGGCGTTATCATCTTTGTTATGAGCTATAGCTATTTTTGTAGCATTTTCTTTTTTTAAGGTTTCGTTAAAAGCTATATATCGGTATTTTCTTCCTGCTTCTTCTGATGATAAGTTTTCATCTTTAGCTATTTTGTTTATATCAAAAGAAAAAACTTTTATAGGTATGTTAAGCTTATTACAAAATTCTATAACAAACTTATTATCAAGGTCAGATTCTTCCCCTCGCATAAGATGGTTTATATGCACTGCTGTTATTTTTAAATTAAATCTATCTTTTATACTATATAAAAAGTGCAACAAGCATATAGAATCTGCACCACCAGATACACCCACAACTATATGGTCGTTATTACATATAAGGTTATTATTTAATATAGTATTTAAAGCTATCTTTTCTAGCAAATTATCACCTCTTTATAACTATTTGTTATAATTATAATATAAATTGCATAAAAGATAAACAACTATATATAAATTTGATATAAAAGAAAGCATATAAAAGCAATAGTACAAAATATAGATACATTTAAAATATTGTTATAAAGCTTTATTTTTTCTTTATTTTTAGGTTTATTTTGTTTATATGCTATATTTTGCCTATTGTTGTTATTAAGGTTATTAACATTTGTAGCTGTATATTTTTTAGACATATAATCTTGTATTATTTTTTCCGCCTCTAAAACTAAATTTTTTGGAATAATATTTTCGTTTTTTTCTTTAACTATAAATATAACTTGCTCGTACCAGTTAGAGTTATTTCCGTTTATAAGTATAACTTTTTTCTTGTTGTTCATAAAGCTCCTCCTAAATTTTATATTTTAATTATTAACAAAATTTAGAAAGCTATACTTATAAAATATAATTTAATGCCATATCCTAGCTACAAGTATTGTTATATCATCTTTTATATGGTTTTTATAATTTTCTTTAGTTTTTTCAAAAATAGCATTTGCTATATCTTGAGGGTTTGTAGATTTGTTATTTAATAAAATATCTGCTATAAAATGTTCTTTGTTTATTATAGCATTTGTAGAATCTAGCACACCATCTGTAAACATAACTATTATATCCCCGTTAGATAGCTTTTTCTTTCTTACATCAGGCTCTATGTTATTTAAAACTCCAACAGGAAGAGAGGTAGATTTTATTATATCTATTTTATTATTGTGTAATATTATGGTAGATACAGCACCTATTTTTAATATTTCACAAAAGCCAGTATATAAATCTATGGTGCACATATCTAAGGTTGCAAATGTATCTTTAGATGATTTTAAAAATAATACAGAATTTATCATATTTATAGCTAAATCTTTAGAAAAGCCAGCTTGTAAAAAATCTTCTAAAAGCTCTATGGTTGCCATACTCTCCATTTTGGCATTTTTGCCAGAGCCCATACCATCAGATAAAGCTAAAAGATATGTGCCATCTGGAAGAGATAAAAAGGAATGGCTATCACCGCATTCGTTAGAACCATCTTTTGCAAGGGTTAAACAATAGGTACTAACTCTAAAAAGTTGCTCTTCTACAAGGGTTAGGGAGCATATGCTTTCGTTATCTTCTTTTGTAACTATACACTCATAACAAGGTTTATACATTTTTTTGCCTAAAATTTCACTAACTATAGGAACAATAGTTTTGCTACATTTGTTAGGAACATAACAAGGCTTAATTTTTAAAAGCACTTCTAGCTTGCCTTTATCATTTTCTGTGATAATAACGCTTTTTGTTGGGATATCGTTATTTTCTAATGCATATTTAATTTTTGTTTCGTAGTTTTCTTTAAATGAAACATTTTCACAAAGGGTTTTTGATAAATTAGATATTATAGAAGAAATACCTGTTAATTGTTTACCCACTAGCTCACGGCTTTCTATTACTTTGTTTTTCCAAGCTAAATTTAGCTTATATATTTCAAAAGTTCTGTTTAAAACATCTATAAATTGGTTTATATTTATACAGTTGTTTATAAAATCTTGTGATATGGCATTTATTTCTATTTGTCCTGTTTTTTCGTACATATTTAATATTGAAAATATGTTTTGATAGGTGCTATAAAAATTTTTTTCCCAACAAAAGCCTTTCATTTGGCAGTTATTACACATTTTTGTTGCAACATCGTCTATAAGGTTTGATATATCTTGCTGGTCTAGGTTAGTCTTTTTTTCAGATAAGTTATAAAATGTTTTAGAAAGCTTTTCAAAAGAGCTTGCATATTTATCTAGTCTATCACTTGTTAAAATCTGCAATTTTTCTGTATAAGTAACAGCAGTTTCTCTTTTTAATGTATTATTAAATGAAATATTTGCTTTTAGGTTGCAAGGGATAGCTAAAAATAAAATATTACTACCTATTATTGAAAACAGCAAAACATTATCTAGCAAACTTATGTTTATCATAAGGCTTAATATATAAACACATATAGTAAAAGCGATACTAACAAATATTTTACCTTTTTCTCTAAACAAGCTTGATAGTATAGAAGAAATTGTAAAAATAATTATTATATCCCCATTTAAAGAGTTTGTTATAAAAAGTAAAAAGCTTGATAACATAGATACAATAGCACCTATAGAGCTACCATATATATAGCTTACAAACAATAAAAGGGTTATAATAAAAAAATATGTAAATGAAATGCTACCTAAAAATACATCTGATGAGCCACAAATAACAGAGCCAATAAGTACCCCAAGGCTTATTATCTCTTCATTTGTTAATAGAGATTTATCTTTTTTGTTAATATATTCAAAGCCCTTATTTAATATAAAGCACATACAAAAGGTTAAAACGGTTTCTAAAATAGCTAAAACTAAATAATATGTAGAAAAATCGTTTAAAAAGCTTATAACAAGCCCAGATACAAGGATAGAAAAGCTACCTAACAATGATTTAAAAACAATGCTATTTTTGTTTTTGTGCCTATAAAATAAAAAGTTTATAAAAAATAAAATAACTAAACATATAATGTACTTTGATATATAAAAACTATCATTTTTGCTAAAAAAACCTAAAAAGGTAAAGCCTAAAGCAAGGTTAAACATTTTGCCCTTTAACAAAAGACAAGAAAGATAGGCAATAGCTATAGGGTTTAACATAAAAAATATGCTAATTCTACCTATAAAAAAGCCAAGTATTGACAAAATAACAAAAATAATATTTTCCATATTTTGTTTTCTTAAGTATTTTTCCATATTTTTTCCTCCTTTAATATGCTTTATTATAAAATATTATGTTTATAACTTTTGTCATTTTTAAGAATATAAACATAAAAATAAATTGACAAAAAACAAAAATAAAATATATAATAAATGTAAATAATATAATAAATGAGGTAAAATATGGTTATTTTTCAAGATGATAACATTTTATTAGCTAATAAACCTTTTAATATGCTCTCTTGTAAAGATAAAAAAGGCATAGATAAAGATTTACAAACTATATTAGAAGAAAAAATAAATAACAAATTAAACATAATAAATAGGTTAGATAGAGGTGTTGGAGGTCTTGTGTTGTTTGCTAAAAATAGCAAAACAGCAAACACTTTAACAAGCTATATGAAAGAGCATAGCTTTGAAAAAGGATATTTAGCCATAGCTTGTAACCTTTCTAAAGAAGAAGATACGCTTGTTGATTATATTATGAAAAATCAAAGGCAAAATATATCAAAAATAGTTAATAAAAATAGCACAGGGGCTAAAGAGGCTATTTTGTCTTATAAAAGGATAAATTATATAGAGCTAGAAGGAAATATTTATAGCCTGTTAGATGTAAGCCTTAAAACAGGCAGACATCATCAAATAAGAGTGCAACTTGCAAATGCCAATTTGCCTTTATATAATGATGTTAAATATAACAAAAATATAAGAAGAAAAATAGGCAGTGGTAACATAGGGTTATTTTGCTATAAAATGGCTTTTAACCACCCTGTAACCAATGAATACTTAAGTTTTACAATTTATCCTAAAGATGATGAAATGTTTAAAAACTTTTATAGATAAAAGGAGGTTTTTATATGAAAAACATAGTAGAAATATGTTGCGGAAGTTATTATGATGCAAAGCAAGCTTTTTTAGGTGGTGCAGATAGGATAGAGCTTAACAGTGCACTGTTTTTAGGAGGGCTTACACCTTCTATGGCAACTCTTCAGCTTGTAAAAGAAGAGCTTGATATAAATACTATATGTATGGTAAGGCCAAGAGGAGCAGGCTTTTTTTATAACGATGAAGATAAAAAGGTTATGTTTAAAGATGCAAAGTCTCTTTTAAAGGCTAACACAGATGGTATAGCTTTTGGCTTTTTAAATGAAGATAAAACTATAGATATAGAAAGCACTAGAAAAATGGTAGATATAATAAAAAGTTTTGACAGAAACAAAGAGGCAGTTTTTCACCGTGCCTTTGACTGTGTAGAAAACCCTTATAAAGCTATAGAACAGCTTATAGATTTAGGCATAGATAGGCTTCTTACAAGCGGGCTAAAAGATAAGGCTTATGATGGTTTAGATTTAATAAAAGATTTAAACGATAAATATAGCGATAAAATAGAAATATTAGCAGGTAGTGGCATAAACTATCAAAATGCTAAAGAAATAATAGAAAAAACAGGCATTCATCAAGTACATAGCTCTTGTAAAGATTTTATAAATGATGTTACGACAACAGGTGAAAATGTTTCTTATGCTTATTTAAGTAACGAAGATAAATACGATGTTGTATCCTTAGAGCTTGTTAAAAAGCTTGTAGAAGGTGCTAGATAATGATAAAGAAAATATTATCTTTTATTGTATTTTCTTTGTTTTTATCTTTGTTATTTATATTTTGTATTTCTTTTTTTATTTTTATAATGAGGTTTTTAGGTTTTAGATACGATAGATTATTATCTGTTTTTATATTTTTTATATTAGCAGAAATAATAGCTTATCCTTTAGAAAAGGGATTAAAATATTTAACAAAAAATATTATAAAATATAAAATGACAAGCATAAAAAATTTAAAGATATTATATATATTTGCATATACAAACATAACATTTTTAGTTATGAGCGTTGTAGATTATTTTATGCCTAGTATTTATGCTAGTGGGCTAGATTTTTTTGTTATATCTTTAATAGCTAGCTTTATATCTTTAAAATTTGATATTTTAGAAAAATAATTGTTTTTTATAAAAAGGTTGTAGACAAAGTCTACAACCTTAGTTTATAATTTGTAAAATTTTATCTTTTAATATTTGGCTAGCACTATAAGGGGCAACCCTTCCAGGAAGGCTAGGGCAATATATAGCATTTATGTTTATTTCTCTTGCATAGTTATAATCTACGCCTCCAGGGGCACTAGCTAAATCTATGATGATTACATCTTTATTTACATTTTCTAACAAATCTTTGTTTAAAATTTCAAAAGGTATAGTATTAAATATAAAATCATATTTTTCAATAGAGTTTTTAACTTTATACAAATTAATAGGGTTTAAGCCATAAGCCTTTATATAAGAACAATCTTCGTCTTTTCTATAGCTTACATCTACATTAGCACCTATGCCTTTTAGCATATTAGCCAAGATTTTTCCGCATCTTCCATAGCCTAAAACTAGACAGTTGCTATTAAAAATAGTTTTAAAGCTTTGCTCCATAGCTGTTTGTATAGCACCTTCTGCTGTTGGAATAGCATTTAATATAGCTATAGAGTTATCATTTAAAAAATCTAAAGTTTTTATGTTATTTTCTTCTAGTTTTTCTATTAGTTCTTTAGGAAGCAAGCCTCCAAAAAAGCTATTTATCTTAAAATCTATTATTTTATTTATAAGTGTATCAATTTCTATTGTTTCTATATCAATGTTAAATACTGTTTTATTATCTTTTGTAAAAGGGATAGGTGTTATTAAAACATCAATTTTATTTAAAAAATCATCTAAATTTTCAAATGATACATCTTTATCTATATGTTTATTTCTGTATGAAAAAACATTATAATTTTCTTTTTTTAACATTTCATATAAAAATTTGTACCTAAGGTCTCCACCTAAAATTCCAAATACCATAAAACCACTCCTTTCTCTATTTATAATATGCAATATATTTAAAAATTGACTAGAAAAATCAATAAAATACTATTAATTTTAAAATAGGTGTGTTATAATAAGGTAAAATTTGTATTTTAAGGAGAAGAATGTAATGAGATGCCCTTTTTGTAACAATGAGGATACAAAGGTTATAGATACAAGAAGTATGGAAGATAACACCATTATAAAAAGAAGAAGAATGTGCGAAAAATGTAACGAAAGGTTTAATACCTATGAAAAGCTAGATATGATACCTATATCTGTTATAAAAAGAGATATGACAAGAGAAAGGTTTGACACAAATAAGCTTTTAAAGGGTGTTTTGCTTGCTTGTAACAAAAGGCCTATATCTATGAACGATATAGAACAAATGGTTAAAGAGATAGAAAACAAAGTATATGCAACTGCTAAAAAAGAAATAAGCAGCCAAGATTTAGGCGAAATGATAATGGATAGGTTAAAAGAGCTAGACCCAATAGCTTATGTAAGGTTTGCATCTGTCTATAAAGAATTTAAAGATATAGACTCTTTTATGGACGAGGTAGGCAAAGTTTTTAAACACTAATAAATATCATATTTTACCTGTATACATACCCCTATAAAATAGTGTATAATATATATGTATCTTAAAATTAGGGGGTGGTATAATTTTATGAGAAAAGTTAAAAAAGTGCTAACAGAAACCGAAGAAATATACGAAGTTTATTGCAATATGTGTGGCAAGGCTATAGAAAAAGACAAGTTTGGAAAATTTTATGAATATTTATCAATAGATAAAAAATGGGGATATTTATCAAGCCTAGATGGGCAAAGCCATAGCTTTGATTTATGCGATAGTTGTTACAGGGATATAGTTAGTAGATTTAATATTAAAGTTTTAGATGATGAAAATTAAAAACCTATATTTTAATATATTTTATCTGTGAAAATTAAGGCTTTTGCTTATAATTTTCACAGATAAAATATTAATTTAATAGAAAAAGGTGTTGTTATGGAATATAGACAAGAGATAGAAATAGAGCTTAATGAAAGATTAAAAAATGTTTTAAAAGAACTACCTGAAATATGTGCAGAGTTTTTTGTATCTATAAACCAAACTACAGATATAAAAACAAGACTAGCCTATGCCTATGATTTAAGGCTTTTTTTTGACTTTTTATGTGAAAACATAAGATATTTTAAAGATAAAAACGTGCTAGATATAGAAGTAAAGGATTTAGAAAAAATAAGCTATAAAGATATAGATAGATTTTTAGATTATGTTTCTTACCATCAAACAGAAAATACAACAAAGCTTGGCAAAACTACATCTATAAACCGCACTAACAGAGAAAACGGCAAAGCAAGAAAGCTATCTGCTATTAGGCGTTTATTTTCTTATTTATATAAAGTAGGGGAAATAAGCGCAAACCCTGCAGAGCTTGTAGATACACCTAAAATACATCAAAAAAATATTATTTATTTAGACAAAGAAGAGGTAAATGCCTTATTAGATGCAGTAGAAAATGGCACAAAGCTTACAAAAAGCCAAAAGGGATATCATAACTATACTAAAAAAAGAGATTTTGCTATTATTTGTCTTTTATTAGGAACAGGTATACGTGTTTCAGAATGTGTTGGCATAAACATTGATGATATAGATTTTTTTACACAGGGGATAAGGATAACAAGAAAAGGTGGAAACAAAAGCATTGTATATTTTGGAGAGGAAGTTTATCAAGCTCTTAATACATATTTAGATGAAAGAGAAGAAATGGAGCCTTTAGAAGGCAATGAAAATGCTTTGTTTTTATCTATGCAAAAAAGAAGGATAACAACAAGGGCAGTACAAAATTTAGTTAAAAAATATGCAACCATTATTGCACCTCTTAAAAATATATCACCTCATAAGCTAAGAAGTACTTACGGCACTGCTCTTTATGAAAAAACAGAAGATATATATCTTGTTGCAGATGCACTAGGACACGCAGATATAAACACAACTAAAAAACACTATGCTAAAATACACGAAGAAAGAAGAAAGCAAGCAGCTAAAGTAACAAAGCTTAGGGAGGAACAATAATGAATGATATAGAAACATTTGTTATAAAAAAATATGATGCAAGCAGTACATATGTTAATATCCCAGAATGTTATGAAAGTTTTAGAAACGAAACAAAAATAGCATATTTATTATTAAATGCATTACATTATAAAAATTTTAAAAAGTGCATAAATATGGATACAATAGTTAGAGATGAAAATGGAAAACCTATTTTTTGTGATAAAGATTTATATTTTAATATTAGCCATAGCAAAGATTATATAGCTTGTAGCATTGCCCCTGTTAATATAGGTATTGATATAGAACAAGATAGAGTTATAAAAACTAATATAATAGAAAAAATAAAACACCATAAGGATGAAAACATAAGCTTAATAGAGCTTTGGAACATAAAAGAGGCATATAGTAAATATTTAGGTATAGGGTTAAAATTAGATTTTTCTAAAATTTCCATAGAAGATATAAAAGAAAAATCTAATACAGAAAACGCTATATACAATATAGATAACGAAAAATTATATTTTGCTATGTGCTATGATAAAAAACAAAAACTAAACAATAACTTAACTTTTATAACTAAAGAAAAGTTAAAAGCTTTTCAAATATAGGTTACACTTAAAAGATTTTTAACAAAGATAAGAATAAATAATATTATCTTATCTTTGTTTTTGTATTAATATAGTAAACTTATATATTTTAAAATGCAAATAAATATTATTCTATTACTTGGATAGGTGATTTGAATTATAAACAAGCTTTTATATAATTATTTGATTTTAATTGATATTTAGCTAATTATTTTCGTTGGTCTCTCAAATCAAACATTTTTAAATGTTTGTAAAATCTTTCAATGTTATGTTTATGTTGTGTTCTACCTTTACGTTGTGCCTTGGTGTTGCTACTCTTCTTTTGTATGCTTCTTAGGGATAGTTTTTTTTATTGTATATTTAATAAAACGCCATCGATAAGACTTTATTTGTGGTAACATATATGATTTCTCATTTTTGATATTTCTTTTTTTCTAAATATAATATACCAAAAGGGGAAATCTTTTTTTTATTATTTTTTGTTACCTATGTATTGTACCTTAACAAAAATATGTCTAAAAAAATAAAAAATATACTTGACATTTTAAAAAATATATAGTATTATATTAAAAGTGCCGTAGACAGTAGGTGTTTTTACGTAATGCTTTTGCAACCTACCGAGGAATTAGAATCGAAGATTTTACCCTTGCCTGTCTGCAAGGTTTTTTTGTATTTAATTTTTACGGCTACTTTTAGGCTTTTGCCTTAAAAATATTATAGGAGGTAAAGAAATGGCTAAAGTAGAACAAAAACAAGTCATAGTAAATGAAATTAAAGAAAAGCTTTCTAAAGCAACTTCTGCAGTTTTAGTTGACGCTCGTGGTCTTACTGTTGAGCAAGATACAAAACTTAGAAAAACTTTAAGAGAAGCTGGTGTAGACTATAAAGTTTACAAAAATACTATGATGAGATTTGCTATCGAAGGTACAGAGTTTGAAAGCTTAGGTCAACATTTAGAAGGTCCTAGCACATTAGCTCTTTGCTATGAAGACCCAACGGTAGCTGCTGGTATCTTAAACAAATTTAGACAAGAAGCTAAAGCTTTAGAGTTTAAAGGCGGTGTTATCGAAGGTACTTACTACGATACAAAAGGTATGGAAATCATTGCAGATATCCCATCAAGAGAAGTTCTTCTTTCAAGACTTCTTGGCAGTATCCAAGGTCCTGTTGGTGCATTTGCTCGTGTGCTTAAAGCTATCGCAGACGAAAAAGAAACTGCATAATCTTAGATACAATAATATTTAAAATATAGTATCTTTAAAAATTACTTATAAATAAAAATAAATTATATTATATGGAGGAATTTAAAATGGCTAAATTAACAATTGAAGAATTTATAGCTGCTATTGAAGAGCTTTCAGTTTTAGAACTTAACGAATTAGTTAAAGCTTGTGAAGAAAAATTTGGAGTATCTGCTTCTGCAGGTGTTGTAGTTGCTGCTGCTGGCGGTGCTGCTGCAGGTGGCGAAGAAAAAACAGAATTTGACGTAGAATTAACAGAAGTACCTGCTGATTCTAAAGTTAAAGTTATCAAAGTTGTTAGAGAATTAACAGGTCTTGGTCTTAAAGAAGCTAAAGAAATCGTTGACGGTGCACCTAAAATCGTTAAAGAAGCTGTTGCTAAAGACGACGCTGACAACTGCAAAGCTAAATTAGAAGAAGCTGGTGCAAAAGTAACTTTAAAATAATTAATTTTATAGTTTATTAAGCATAAATAAAGGTTGTAGACTTTTGTCTACAACCTTTTTGTAATTATTAGATTTTTTAATTTAATGTAAGGTTTTGAAAATTATCTAAACACACATACCAATCTTTATTTATCCATAGAATATTACCTGTTTTACAAATGTTCAAAATGGAAAAAGTAAAAAATAAAAAAGCTTATAGACTTTGTCTATAAGCTTTTTTTATTAAAATTATTTATTATTATTTTTTAAACCGATAGTAATAATTTCTTTTTTGCCTAGAGTAATATTATTGTTTAAAGGTTTTATTTCATTTTCTTCTAATAAATCTAACTCTACCATATCCATATTTGTATTGATATTAAGGTTAGCATCTTCTGTAGCAAGGTTAAACCATCTTGTAACAATATATTTGTTATCATAGCTTAATTTAAGAGCAGAATGAGCAACTTCTAAATGGTTTGTATCTAATAATTGATAACCACTATTTAAGCTACCATCTTGTAAGCTAGTTTGAGCATAAGTCCAATCTATTTGATACTGATAAGCTAATTTATAAGATTTATAAACATCTTTATCTTTACCGTGAGGGATAATTGCAAATTCTACTTGTCTTTCACCTAAACATTGAGCTTCAGGAGTTAAGAATACACCCCAGTCGCCAAGCTCTCTTGTTCCTCTATGGATAGTAACAGCTATTGTGTTTTTACCATCTCTTAAGATTTCATATTCATTTAAGCCCTTATTAGCTATTGTTAAGCCACATTCTTCTGTATGAACATTAACAAAAGCTTGTTGATGCTGAGCATTGCAAGGGTTTTCCCAAGCTTTATCTGGTGTATTATCCCTTTTAGCAACTTCAAATATAGCATCTGCATAGTGATAAGGTGTATTTAAGTTAGTTTCAAATAAAGCTCTTATTCTATGGTCTAAAGCTTTGTTATTAAAGCTTGCAGTTGCTTTAATAACAGGGTTATGTTTTTCAAATGTGTATTTAACAGTTATAACTTGTTCTATTAAGTCATTTACACGTTGTGCTTTTCTATTTTTAAATTCTACAAGGTCTTGAATTTCTTTATCTAAAGTTTCGTTAGCTTTTTTAGGCACTTTCATAGTATGAATAACTTGAACAGTAGCTCTGTAAGGCTCATTTTCTATAACTTCAACTTTAGCATCTATACCTTTTGTAGTTATAGGTGTTTCACCTACAGGCATAAAGTAAATATATTCATTGCCTATATCTCCGCAATCTTCAAATACACCAAGGTTTTCCCAAGTTTTGTTATTTGCTTTATCTAAAAGGTTAAAGCTACCATCTTTGTTAAAGCTTACTTCATAGAAAGGTGTATCTAATTTATTGCTATCTTTAACCATAGATTCATTGTTAGGTTTATTTTCTTCGTTAGGGATAAGAGCAAAGCTTTCAAAGCTAAAAGATTTCATATCTACAACTTCTAAAGTTACTTTTACCCTTTTAGCAATATAAGGGTCTCTAAATTTATCTTTTGGAAGGTCATAGTTAAAGTAATTAGGGATAACTTCAACCTTGGCAACAACCTCATTACCCTTTGCATCTACAACTTTATATGTAGGTAAGCTCATTTCGTTTAGCTCTTTAACAATGCCAGAAACAGTTCCTTCTTTAAAGTATTTTTTAAACACTTCAACATCAAGCTCCACAACGCCAGAGCGGTTATCAGCACTTGTGTTAGTAACTATAAAAGGTATAGCATCTTTGTTTATAGCTTCAAAGTTTTTAGTATTAACTTTAGATTTTAAATAAGCAAGGCTTTCATCTATAATATGTTTAGCTACGTTTTCTGCCTTTTCAAACCTTGTAACCATTTCTCTATGAACATCGTCAACGCTACAGCCACAAATACTATCGTGAGGGTGGTTTTCCATTAAAAGTTTCCAACCATATTTGAATAAATGATGAGGGTAATCTTTACCGTTTATATAAGCCATAGTAGCTAAAGGTTCTGCAACTTTTTCAAATAACATTTGGCATCTAGCGTTCATTTGTTTTATATATATACGAGAAGATGCAGTGTTAGCAAGAGTGTACCAACCATCTGTTTGTTGGCTTCTAAGCTCCCCTGTAATAGTTGTCATATCGTCTTTTAATTCTGTTTTTAAAGCTTTTATATAGTCTTCAAAGTTAGAATGAATAAACTCTACATCAGGATATACTTTTTTTGCAGTTTCTATAGCTTTAGATAAGTCTGTTTGTACAGGCTGATGGTCACAACCGTTCATAAATAATAAATGAGATGTGCTTGCATACTTAGATGCATCTTCTAATTTTTTAGCCCAGTATTCTTTAGCTTCATTTTCATCTGTAGGTACGTGGATACCGTTGCTATACCAGTTTGCAAAAAGTATACCTAAAACAGAAGAGCCATCTTCAGAGCTCCAATACATTTCAGAATATGGAGATTCGTAAGTATCGCTTTCGCTAACTTGGTTGTTAAAGCCTGTAGGTTTAACACCTCTACCAAAAACAGCAGTATCAATGCCTGCTTTTTTAAGCATTTGAGGAGCTTGTCCCATATTACCAAAAGAATCAGGGAAATAACCTACTTTACATACCTCGCCATATTCTCTAGCTAGTTGATGTCCTATTTGTAAGTTTCTAACGTTAGCTTCGCTACTTGTTAAAAACTCATCTTGTAAGATAAACCAAGGACCAACGTGGATTCTTTTTTCTTCTATTAATTTTTTAAGTCTTTCTTTATTTTCTGGTCTAACTTGTAAATAATCTTCTATTAATAAAGTTTGACCGTCTAAATGGAAGCTTTTGTAATCTTTATCATTTTCTAAAGTATCTATTAATGTATCAAAAAATTCTATCAATAACATATGGTGTTTTTCGTATGGTAAGTACCATTCTCTGTCCCAATGGCTATGAGAAATAATATGTGCTTTTTTCATTTTTTACCTCCAGATTAAGTTAAATTTTATTTTAATAAGGTAGAAATTAATCTATCTTTTAAGTATATTATATATAAATAACTATACTATGTCAATGATAAGGGAGTATGTTTATGCTGTAAAAATGCCATATTTAAGTAGAAAAAATTTAGTTAAATTATATGTTTTTATTTAACTAAAAATTAGCAAAATTTACAATGCCCTTGGTAATATATGTAAATATAAACAAATCAAAAAATTGTTAAATATGCACAAAAAAGTATGTTAAAAATTGTACAATATAACCTTTTTAGTCTCTAAAATAGTAAAATAGTTGACTTTTAACATTAAATGGACTATAATTTCTATATTAATATATTACTGTTTATGTTTATTTGTACTAAAAATTTGTATTGTTAAAAATATATTAATTTTATGTAATAATATTTTAAATAATACAAAAAATAAAACATTATATTGTATTTAAAAGGAGATTGAAATCATGGTAGAAAAAACTATAACTATAAAAAATCAAGCGGGCTTACATATGCGTCCAGCAGGAGAATTTGCTAAATTAGCTACAAAATGTACATCAGATGTAAAAATTGTTCACAAAGAAAAAGTTATTAATGCTAAAAGCGTTTTAAACATTATGGCTGCTGGCATTAAATGTGATGATGAAATAACTATTCAATGCGATGGAGCTAGCGAAGCAGAAGATTTACAAGTATTAGTTGATGCAGTTGAAAGTGGTTTAGGCGAATAAGAGGTGTTAATATGTCAAAAAAACTTTTTGTAGAAAAAACATCTTCTAAAGGCATTGTTATAGGTAAGGCTTTTGTTATAGAAAAAGCAGATTTAACACCAGAAAATTATTCTGTTTCTAACAAAGAAGATGAAGTTAACAAATTTGAATCTGCATTAAACGAAGCTAAACAAGAAATAGCAGAGCTTGCTGTAGAATCAGAAATTTTCCAAGGGCATAATATGATTATACAAGATATTACATTATATGATGCTGTTTTAGGTAAAATAAATGATGAAGGGCAAAATGCACAAATTGCTGTTTCTAACGCTATAGAAGAAATATCTAACATTTTTAAAATGATGGATGATGAATATATGAAAGAAAGAGCAGCTGACGTTAAAGACGTTGGTAACAGGCTTATGTCTAAGCTAAAAAGGGTTAATATCAATCCTTTTGAAAGCATAAAAGAAGAGGTTGTTTTAATAGCAGAAGATTTAACGCCTTCAGATACAGCGTTAATAGATTTAAACCTTGTTAAAGGCTTTATTACAGAGCTTGGCGGGGTTACAAGTCACGTGTCTATCATTGCAAGAAACCTAGGTTTACCTGCTTTAGTAGGTGTTAATGGTATAATGAGCTCTGTAAAAGATAACGATATTATAGCTATGGATGCATCTAAAGGTAATATTATTGTAAACCCTGATGATAGCGAGCTTTCTGAATATAAAAAGCTTGAAGAAATATTTAAGCAAGAAGAAGAAATGCTTAAAAAACTTGAAAACTTACAAGCTGTTACTACAGATGGTAGAGAAGTTCAATTATGTGCTAACGTAGGTAATATTTTAGACATAGAAATGGCAGTTAAACATAATATAGATGGTATAGGGCTTTTTAGAAGTGAATGTGTTTATATGGAAAACACTCATTTCCCTACAGAAGATGAACAGTTTGAAATATATAAACAAGCTGCTGTTTTATGTGGAGGCAAAGAAGTTACTATCCGTACTTTAGATATTGGTGGAGACAAATCTTTACCATACTATAAATTTGATTTTGAAGAAAACCCATTTTTAGGTTGGAGAGCTATCCGTATATCTTTAGAGCTTAAAGATGTATTTAAAGCTCAGCTAAAAGCTATTTTAAGAGCTAGTGCTTTTGGATATATAAGAATAATGTATCCTATGATTATTTCTATTGAAGAAATAGTTGAGGCTAACAAAGTTTTAGAAGAATGTAAACAAGAGCTTAGAGATGCAGGTATCAAATTTGATGAAGAAATAGAAGTTGGTATGATGATAGAAACTCCAGCATCTGTAATTTTAGCAGATGAATTTGCTAAATATGTAGATTTCTTTAGCATTGGTACTAACGATTTAACTCAATATATGCTTGTTGTAGACAGAGGTAACAAAAGAATATCTAATATGTATAATTCTTTCCACCCTGTTGTTTTACAAAGCATTAAAAAAGTTATTGAAGCAGGCCATAAAGAAAATATCAAAGTTGGTATGTGTGGCGAATTTGCAAGTGATGCTAGGGCAGCAAAAATTTTATTAGGCTTAGGCTTAGATGAGTTTTCTATGTCTGCATCAGAAATAAATAACGTTAAAAAACAAATTTTAGAAACATCTTACGAAGATGCCAAAAAATATGCTAATGAAGTCTTATCAAAAACAACAGTTGAAAGCGTTATGGAATTTTTAGATAAATAACGCTTATATCTAACAGGAGGAATTATTTATGTTTTCATTTTTTAAAAAAAATAAAAATAAAGAATTAAAAGCATTTTTAAGTGGTAAAGTTGTTCCTATCACAGAGGTAGAAGATGAAGCTTTCGCTAGCAAAAGTATGGGTGATGGCATTGGTATTTTACCTACAGATAACAAAGTTGTAGCACCTGCAGATGGTGAAATTGCTTTAGTTATGAAAGACTCTAAACACGCTTGTGCATTAAAGCTTGATAACGGTATGGAAATGATTCTTCATATAGGTATTGACACTGTAAATATGAAAGGTGAAGGCTTTGAATGTTTAGTTGAAATGGGAGATAAGGTTAAAGCTGGGCAAACTCTTATCACTTTTGACCCTCAAAAAATTAAAGAAGCAGGCTACAGCACAACAAGTATGCTAGTTGTAACTGGCGAAGGCAATGCTAAAAATATAAAATTTAATACAGGTTTTGATGCAAAAGCTGGAGAAGATATAGTTGCAACTTTTGAATAAAAATCATAAATAAATTTTAAGGCTATATATCATTTAGGTATATAGCCTTTTATTTTTTATAAAGCTTTAAAAGATTATAAATATTGTAAAATTTTATATTATAATTTGGAGGAATAAATGAATACTAATTCAAATTTATATAAAGAATTAAATGAAAACGAATTAAAAAATATAATAAATCATAATTTTAATATAGGCTTAAAAAGTTATAACCTATTAAAAGGTGGGTTATTTAATACAACATATTTAATAACATTAGAAGATAATAAAAAATACGTATTACGTTTAGGACCTATAAATAGACATTTGTTAATGCCTTTTGAGCAGAACTTAATGAATGCAGAAAAATATTTTTATGAGCTATGTAAAAAAGAAGGGATACCTGTATCTAATGTTATAGCTTGTGATACAACAAAATCTGTTTTAGATAGAGATTATATGCTAGTAGAATATATTGAAAGTATAGCTATGAGCGAAGCAAGCCTGACAAAAGAAGAAAAAGACTTTTTATACGAAAAAGTTGGAGAATATGCCTATAAAATACAGAACATAAAAGGAGAAAAGTTTGGACGTTTAGCAGATATTGTAAAAGGAGAAGGCTTTTATAGCTGGGTAGATTATCTTAAAAATGATATTGAAAAAATAACTGATTTACATTTAAAACATAATATTTTAACTTTAGAACAAGTAGATAAAATAAGAAACTTACCAGAGAAATACAGTTATATACTAGATAAAATTACTACACCAAGATTAACTCATTGTGATTTATGGGAGGGTAATATTTTACTTAATAAAAATAACCTAACAGAAATAGTTGCTATTATAGATGGAGATAGGGCTATATTTGCCGATGAAGAATACGAATTTGGTTGTCCTTATATGGTTAACGAACATTTTATAAAAGGTTATGGTAAAGATTTAAGTAATAATGAAAATAATATTATAAAAAGAAAAATTTATTTTGTAATCTATAATTTATTAGATTGTTATGTTTGGTTTGTTCAATATAATAATAAACAAATAGGTAATGAAATAAAAGAAAAAATATTAAAATTTTTAGAAGAATTATAATTATGTTTAAAAGAGGGAATATATGAAAGAATATAAAATAAAGTTATTTACTAACAAAGGGTTAATACTTTGTGCATTGATAACTACAGTTTTTTTAGCTATATTAAATGTATTTAAAGGTATATCTGTTAGTTTGATTATTAATTCGGCAACAGGAGATGCCAATATATCATTACTACTAGCAACTATTATAGGTTTAAGCGTTGCTATTTTAGACCCTGTGTTAAATGGGATATGTACCTATTTTAAAAGTAAAATAGGGCAAAAGCATAATGAAGTTTTAAAGGCAGATTTGTTAGAACATATAGAAAGTATATCTTTAGATGATTATAGCAAATATCACTCAGGGGAGTTTTTAACAAGGCTTAACCAAGATTCAGAAAGTGTATCTAGCATAGTGCCAGATATTTTTATAGATTTAATACAAAGTATATTGCTAACTTTATCTGCAGTAGGATATTTGTTATTTGTAAACTATAAAATGGCTTTGATAATAATGCTTTTTATAATACCTATTTCTCTTTGGGGGAAATATGCAATGCCTAAATTGCAAGGGATATATAAAACAAGACAAGAAAAGGAAAGTAGCTTACGTATTTACATACAAGAGCAAGTTCAAAATGCAACCTTTATAAAATCTTTTGGGCTTATAAAAGATAGCAAGGAGCAATTTATAAAAGAAAATAAAGATAAAATGCATTTAGTGATAAAAAGTGATATAATGAACCATATTGCTTGGGGAGGTGGTAACATATTAGGTACAATAGCATTTATAGTTTGTTTATCTATAGGTAGCTATTTTGTGCTTAAAAACGAAATGACTGTGGGAAGTGTTGTAGGCTTTTCTCAGGTAATGAGCAGTGTTTTATATTCTGCTACTTATATAATGGGGGTTATAGCTTTATCACAAAGCAAGCTATCCTCTAAAAAGAGGGTAGAAGAAATATTTAATATCCCTAAAGAGGAAATAAAAGAAATTGATAAAAATACTACCTTACATAAAAATTTAATTAACAAAGATAATGATAAAATTTTAAAAGTAGAAAATGTTAAATTTTATTACGATGAAGATAAAGTTATATTAAATAATTTTAATGCAAATTTTGAAAAAGGTAAACTTATTGGGGTTATTGGAGAAAGTGGCTGTGGTAAAAGTACATTAGTAAAATTATTGTTAGGTTTGCATTTGCCACAAAAAGGAAAAATAATCATTAACTGTAAAGGAGAAGCTTTATCTGGCAAAGAAATAAGAGAATACATATCTTATGTACCTCAAAATAATTTTTTGATGAGCGGTACTATAAGGGAAAATATTTTAAAAGGTAACAAAGAGGCAACAGAAGAACAGTTAAATGAGGTAATAAAAAAAGCACACCTTAGCGATGTAATAAAAAGTTTGCCTAAAGGGTTAGATACAATGCTTGGAGAGGGAGGCACAGGTATATCACTGGGGCAAGCTCAAAGGGTTACTATAGCAAGGGCTTTAATAAGAAATAGACCTATACTTATTTTAGATGAGCCAACAGCATCTTTAGATATTGATGCAGAAAAGATAGTGTTACAAACAATAAAAGAGCTATCTAAAGATTATATATGTATAATGGTTGCTCACGGTGAAGTTGCTTATAGCTATTGTGATGAAAAAATTTTATTAAAAAAAGAAAATTAAAAAAATATATAAAAACACCTGTTTAACAGGTGTTTTTATATATTTTTATTATTGAGCGATAGGATGAACAGAAAGTTGTTTTTTATCTCTACCTTTTCTTTCGTATCTAACGATACCATCAACTAAAGCAAAAAGTGTATCATTACCACCTTTACCAACGTTTACACCAGGGTGAATTTTTGTACCTCTTTGAGTGTAAAGAATGTTACCTGCTTTAACGAATTGACCATCAGCTCTTTTAGGTCCTAATCTTTTAGATTCAGAATCACGACCGTTTTTAGTAGAACCTACACCTTTTTTATGAGCGAAAAATTGAAGATTAATTCTAATCATTGTTGCACCTCCTTATATTTTAAAGAAATATCTTTTTGATATTCTAGTTCTATGCCTTTAAGCCCAAGCTCTAAGCTAGATAACAGCAAAGAGACTTTATCATTAAGGCTATCTTTATTTATAAAACATTTTAAAAAACCACCGTTTGTGTCATAATCTATAGTGTATTTAGCATCTGTAAAAGCCTCTATGCTATTTACAGTGTTTAAAGCTAAAATAGATACTGCAGAGCAAACAATATCTCTGCCGTGGTTTTTAATTTCAAACCCGATTATATTATCGTTTTGTTTAAAAATAACAGCTTGTATCATTATAAAAACCTAAGATTAACCATTGATTTTTTCGATTTTAAGCATTGTAAAAGGTTGTCTATGACCTTTTTTCTTATGGAAACCTTTTTTAGGTTTATATTTATAGATGATAACTTTTTTAGCTTTACCATCACCTATAACAGATGCATTAACAGTTGCACCAGAAACAACAGGAGCACCAAATTTAACATCATCACCGTTAGCTACAGTTAAAACTTTGTCAAAAGTGTAAGAAGCACCAGCTGCTACCTCTAATTTTTCAACTTTGATGATATCTCCTTCAGAAACTTTATATTGTTTTCCACCAGTTTCGATAATTGCGTACATTAGTACACCTCCTTAAAAATAACTCGCCAGATACGGTGCTAAGCTTAAACCTCTCTGTGCGGCAAACAATGAATATTATACCATTATCATATATTTTTGTCAATATATAAATCAATGAAATAAAATTTTATTTTGTTAAAGTGTCAAACATAGGTTACACTTAAAAGATTTTTAACAAAGATAAGAATAAATAATATTATCTTATTTTTATTTTGTGTTAATATAATAAATTTATATATTTTAAAATGCAAATAAATATTGTTCTAATAATTTGTTATGTTATAATCCCTAAATAAGTTTTTATATAATTATTTGATTTTAATTTATATTTAGATAATGGTTTTAGGCTGTCTGCAAAATCAAAGATTTTTAAATGTTTGTAAAATCTTTCTTTGTCCTTCCTATGTTTACGTTCAATCTTTTTATTTTTTGTTATCGATGTATTATACCTTAACATTATTAGTTGACATATTCTAGTTTTGTTGTTAAAATTATAGAAATATAATTTATATAAAAAGGTGTGTGATTTTAGTGAAAAGAGAAAACCGTTGGAAAGTTTATAACGATGAACAATTAAAAGAACTTGAAAAAATTAACGCTCAGTACAGAGAAATGCTTGATTTAGGCAAAACAGAAAGAGAATGTGTTGAGCTAACTATAGATTTAGCTAAAAAAGCAGGCTATAAAGATTTAAAAGAAGTTGTTAAAAACTGTGGCACTTTAAAAACAGGGGACAAAGTTTATGTAACTTGTATGGAAAAAGCTATCATTTTATATCAAATAGGTGAAGAGCCTATTGAAAATGGTATGAACATATTAGGTGCTCACATAGATTCTCCTCGTATAGATGTTAAGCAAAACCCTCTTTATGAAGATAGCGAACTTGCATTTTTTGATACACATTATTATGGCGGTATTAAAAAATATCAATGGGTTGCAACACCTCTTGCACTTCACGGCGTAATCATTAAAAAAGATGGCACAAAAGTTACTATAAACATAGGTGAAAAAGAAGAAGACCCTGTTTTTGTTATTACAGATTTATTAGCTCATCTTTCAAGAGAGCAAATGGATAAAAATGCAAGAACTGTTGTAGAAGGTGAAAACCTAGACCTTTTAATAGGTAACAAACCATTAAAAGGTGAAGAAAAAGATGCTGTTAAAGCTAATGTTTTAAAACTTTTAAAAGATACTTATGATATAGAAGAAGAAGACTTTTTATCTGCTGAGCTAGAAATTGTACCTGCTGGTAAAGCTAGAGAATGTGGCTTAGATAAAAGTATGATAATGGCTTATGGACAAGATGATAGGGTTTGTGCTTTTACATCTTTAATGGCTATGTTAGAAGATAAAAAGGTTAAAAGAACTTCTTGCTGTATCTTAGTTGATAAAGAAGAAATAGGTAGCGTTGGTGCTACAGGTATGCACGGTAAATTTTTTGAAAATAGCTTAGCAGAGCTTATGGACAGAATGGGAGAATATTCTGAGCTTAAGCTTAGACGTGCTTTAGAAAACTGCAAAATGTTATCATCAGATGTTAGTGCAGCTTATGACCCATTATATGCTAGTGCTTACGAAAAGAAAAACTCTGCATATTTTGCAAAAGGGCTTGTATTTAATAAATTTACAGGTTCTGGCGGTAAAGGTGGCTCTAACGATGCTAACCCAGAATATATTGCTCATTTAAGAAATATTATGGATAAAAATGATATTGCTTACCAAACTGCAGAGCTTGGTAAGGTAGACCTTGGCGGTGGTGGAACAATAGCTTATATCCTTGCTAACTATGGTATGCAAGTTATTGATAGTGGCGTTGCTGTGTTATGTATGCACGCTCCTTGGGAAATAACAAGTAAAGCGGATATATATGAAGCTGTTAAAGGTTACAGAGTATTTTTAGATGAAGCTTAAAATAATGTTAAAGAGCTGTAGATTTTATCTACAGCTCTTAAGCTTATGTTTAAAAATTTATAATTATAATAATAAAAATATTATCTTGACTTTTTTAAAAGGGTATGATATATTATTTTTGTAATATATGTCTTATCAAGAGTGGTGGAGGGATAAGGGCCCTATGATACCCGGCAACCAGCTTTTTAGCATTGGTGCTAAATCCCCCGTTTTTACGGAAGATGAGGATTTTTTTGTATAAGCCATAACGGCTTTTTTTTATTACTAAAATACAAGATAATACAAATGTTAATAAAATATAGCCTTTAATTTTATTTTTAGGAGGAAAACAAATGAGAAGATTATTTACATCAGAATCTGTTACAGAAGGTCATCCAGATAAAATTTGTGACCAAATATCAGATGCTATTTTAGATGAAATATTAAAAAAAGACCCAAATGCAAGGGTTGCCTGTGAAACGTTAGCTACAACAGGGCTTATTATGGTAGCAGGGGAAATAACAACAAATTGTTATGTAGATATTGATACTATAGCTAGAGAAACTGTTCGTGGCATAGGATATGACAGAGCTAAATATGGCTTTGACTGCGATACTTGTGCTGTTATGACATCTTTAAAAGGGCAATCTCCAGATATAGCACAAGGCGTTGATAGTGCTTTTGAAACTAGAGAAGACGATGAACAAGATACAGGAGCAGGCGACCAAGGTATGATGTTTGGCTTTGCTTGTGATGAAACAGAAAGCTATATGCCTATGCCTATATATCTTGCTCATAAATTAACAAGACGTTTATCAGAAGTTAGAAAAAACGGCACATTATCTTATTTAAGACCAGATGGTAAAGGACAAGTTACTGTAGAATATGATGATGATAAAGTTGTTAGGATAGATTCTGTTGTTATATCTAGCCAACATAACGAGGCAGTTAGTCATAAACAAATATGCGAAGATATTAAAAAACACGTTATAGAAGCTGTTATACCAAAAGAGCTTTTAGATGAAGATACTAAATATTACATAAACCCAACAGGTAGATTTGTTATAGGTGGACCTCAAGGAGACTGTGGTCTTACAGGTAGAAAAATAATAGTAGATACTTACGGTGGATATGCTAGCCACGGTGGCGGTGCTTTCTCTGGTAAAGACCCTACAAAAGTAGACCGCTCCGGTGCTTATGCTGCTAGATATGTTGCTAAAAATATTGTTGCAAGCAAAATTGCTAAAAAATGTGAAATAGAAATAGCTTACGCTATTGGCGTTGCTAAGCCTTTATCTGTATTAGTTAATACTCACGGCACAGGTAAAATATCTGATGATAAAATAGCAGAAATTGTAAAAGAAAACTTTGACTTAAGACCATCTGCTATCATTGATAAATTTGATTTAAAAAGACCTATTTATAAACAAACAGCAGCTTATGGACATTTTGGTAGAGATGATTTAGATTTACCTTGGGAAAAACTAGATATGGTTCACGTTTTTGAAAATTTATAAAATGAATATTGTTTTAGATGAATTTAATTTATATGAAGATAAACAATATTTGTCATATATTAATATTTTTATTAGCTATATAAAAGAAATATATTTTGAAGATAAAAATTATTTAGAGTTATTAAATTACCTAGAAAGTAATGAGTATAAGCAAAATATATTAACCCTTGCAAATAGAAAAGAAAATAAATTTTATATAATGAAAATAATAAAAGATAATGACTTAATAGGATTTATAGACTATGTTTGTTATTTAGATGAAAAGGGCAAATGTATTATAGGCAATTTTTACATTTATCCTGAATATAGAAATAAAGGGATAGGCTTAAATGTACATAATATAATCTATAATAACCTTAAAAAATTAGGTGGTAAATTTATAGAAATTACACCTAATGAAAAGGCTTTAAGTTTGTATAAAAAGCTAGGTTATTCTTTTACAAATAAGTTTTCAGAAGATGATAATTTGCCAATTTATATGATAAATATTGTTTAAAACTTAAAATAGAAAATGTAGGTTTTTAAAAACCTACATTTTCTATTTTAATATATTTTTGTTTTTATAATTATAAAAATTAAAGTTATGCATAACAAGTATTATTTTTTCATAAAATCCTTCTTCCTTTATTTTAATGGAACGTATCTACGCTATAATCTTTAAAATGAAAACCAAACCAACGATTTTTTATTTCATTAATATTTTTAGGTGGGTTAGATGTTATAAAATAACCATCTTTTAAAAGTTCTTTGTTATATTTTTTAGTATTTTCTATAAGTAAATTCCATAGCTCATTTTTTATATCTTTATAGTTTTCATCGTTAATAAGATTTTTTGTTTCCATTTTATCTTTGTTAAGGTCAAACAAAAGCTTGTTATCTCCTCTTGAGCAATAAATAAGCTTTATATTATCTTTCATAACACAAAAATGCTTGTTTAAGCTATTACCATAAAATATTCTTTCTTCGTTTAGCTCTAAAAGGTTTTTACCTGTAATACCTTTAGGCATATCTATACCTGCTATTGAAAGGATAGTAGGGTATATATCGTTTATTTCTGCAAGATAATCTATAGTTTTGTTTATCTCATAGTTACTGTTTTTAGGAGGTACTATTATAAGTGGTATATGAGATGAACCTTCAAAAAATAAATTTTTTTGACCTAGGTGATGGTCGCCTAACATTTCTCCGTGGTCTGATGTAAATATTATCCAAGTATTTTCAAAAAGGTTATTTTCTCTTAAACAGCCAAACAACAGTCCAAGAGAATAATCTATCTGGCTAATGCAAGCATAATATGCTCGTCTGCTAGCTCTCAATTGCTCTTTACTAAATAAATGTACATTAGTGTTTTCAAAAGAACCTTCTAAAAAGCCCATAGGCACATCTTCTATATTTTTAGACCAATCGCCATATATGGCATCGGGCATAGGTATATTTTCATATAAATCCCAAAAATCTTTGCAAGGGTCAAAAGGTGGATGAGGCTTTGTAAAGCTAGTCCACAAAAAGAAAGGTCTTAGAGGGTCTCTTGTTTCTATAAAGTCTATTGAACCATCTATAGTCCAGGTTGTTATGCTATCTTTAACATCAACTGTTGATATAACAGGCTCAAGCTCACATTCTCCTATACCGTGAGCTTTTGGTCTTATGCTATCTTTTTTATCATATTCACGCATATAATCTAAAGGTAAACGCATACTTTCAAAACCATAGCAAGCTCTAGCAGGCTCAAAATGCATTTTTCCCATTGCTTTTGTTTGATATCCATTGTGAGTTAAGATGCCAGGCAAAGTTTCTTTTTTATTTGTAGTTTCTTCCATAAATGACTGATGGTTAGCATTAGATATAACCTTGCTTTCAAAGCCTTTTTTACCTGTCATAATTGTAGTTCTAGATGGTACGCATATAGGGCAATCTGCATAACATCTTGTAAAAGATATACCTTGAGATACTAAGTAATTAAGATGAGGCGTAAATATGCTATTATTACCAAGGGCTTGTATTGTATCGAAACGTTGTTGGTCTGTAGTTATTAAAATGATGTTATCTTTCAAAAAAATACCTCCTTAAAATATTATTTAATACAGTATATCAAATGTATATATTAAAAACAACTAGATATTTACATATAATATTAGTAATATTTTTAGTAACATTGCTAATATTAAAAATATTAGATATTAATTTTTAATATTATGTGAACATTTTATGATTTTATTGACAAATCTATAATTTTGTATAAAATATATATAGAAAGAATGATATACGGAGGCATATTTTATGAAAAAGAAGTTATTAATATTTTTAGTTCTAGGTTCTATGATGCTAAATGTTGCTTGTAGTAAAAAAGAAGAAAGCACAACTACAACAGAATCTACAACAGAAAGTACAACAGAATCTACTATAGAAGATACATCAAAAGAAGAAACTAACAGCCAAGATGCAAGTGCACAAGTATCTAACGAGCTTTTACAGTTTTCTGAAATAAAACAAGGTGAAGAAATAGCTATTTTAAAAACTAACTATGGTGATATAAAAATAAGGTTTTTTAAAGAGCAAGCTCCTAAAGCTGTTGAAAACTTTATAACACACGCTAAAGAAGGATATTATGACGGGCTTACTTTCCATAGAGTTATAGAAGATTTTATGATACAAGGTGGCGACCCTACAGGTACAGGAATGGGTGGCGAGAGTATATATGGCGAACCTTTTGAAAACGAAATAAGTTTATCTAATTTAAGACATTTTAAAGGTGCTTTAAGTATGGCTAACAGTGGGCCTGATACTAACGGAAGTCAATTTTTCATAGTACAAAATGATAAAATAGATAGCTCTTTTAAAAGTGAGTTAGAATATTTTATAGATAACCAAGAAGAAGAGCAAAACGGTGTTAAAGTAAAAGATGTTTTTCCTGCTAATGTATGTGAAAAATATATAGAAGTTGGTGGTACACCTTGGCTTGATGGACAACACACTGTTTTTGGTCAAGTTTATGAAGGTATGGACGTTGTAGAAAAAATAGCTAAAGTAGAAAAAGATGAAAATGATAAACCTGTAGAAGATGTTATTATAGAAAGTATAGTTATAGAAGAATATAAATAATAAAAAGGTTGTAGAATTTATTTCTACAACCTTTTTATTTATTACAGTTAAGGTACGACTTAATTTATTTAGTTAAAAATTATATACGGGTTTTTGTATTAAATTTTAATTAAATAAATTTTAGGAGTACCTGTTTTTGAATACGAAGTATTTAAAAAATTGATTATTTATTAATTTATTTTGCTTTTATTTAACAACCATTTAAAAAATTTAAGGTTTAACATAGTCCAGCCAAAGCCACCTATAAGACCAGTTATAAGTCTTCTTATATTGGTTGATTGTTTTATTTTAAAAAATTGTAATAACCAATCTATAAGCATTACAGCAGACATTAAAAAGCTAGATATAAATGATATTTTCTTTTTAAAGAATATAAATATAGCAATAATAGATGATATAAATACACCTACACATCTTGCACATACAGGCATTTGATATCCTTTTATAAAAAAACTTCTTTCTGGCATTTGATGACAACAAGGTTCAAATAAATTCATAAGATTTATCCATATTTTTGTCTTCCTATCCATAGATTACACCTTAAACTTATTGCCACATTGGTTACATAGCCAATATGTATTGCTATGAGTTTGCTTACCTTCACCACAAAGCCCACATAATAATCCTATCCAGTTAAAGCATATAAAACCACAACAAGCTTTGCTAGCAGAAAAATCTTTACCAGTGGTATGAATTTCTGTAATAGGGTGACAATCTCCACCACATCTAGGACATTTCATAAAAACAACTCCTTATATAATAATATTAAATATTAATAGAATTTTACATTAAAACATAAAAAAAGTCAATAAAAACCTACTTTATATTGTAGTAGGTTTTTATTGACATAAAATATTATTTAAAATAGATATATTTGTTAATTCTTTGTTATTAAAGGTAAATTTAACTATTAAAGGCATAATATTTTTTATTGATACAAATTTTTCATAGTTAAAGCTTGGGTCATAAAAATTAATAATAGTAGATAGGGCAGTACCGTGAGTACCTATTACTATATTTTTGTTATTATATGTATTTAATATATTTTTTAAAGCATTTATATTTCTATCTTGTACTTCTTTTAAGCTTTCCCCATCTGTAAGTTTATAGCTAAAATCTTGCCATTGATTTTTAGAGAAGGTTTCAAAGTCTTCAATCCAACAGCTATCTATTTTTCGTTCTCTAAAATCTTCTATTAATATTATATCTTTATTTATAGAATCTGCAAAAGGCTTAATTGTATCGATAGCCCTTTTATAAGGGCTTGATAGTAATATATCTATATTTTTATCTTTTAAATATTCTAAAACTTTAAAAGAAGCTTTTTTGCCTTCATCTGTTAAAGGTCTTTCTCTATCTGATTTTATGGTAAAATCTGGTAAAGCGTGCCTTACAAAATAAATTGTTGTCATAGATACCTCTCAAATAAATTTTATTAATAAAAAAATTATAGATAAATGGAGCAATAAAGAAAAAACACCTATAAAATAAAACTTTTTCTTTTTAGTTTTATGATTAAAGAGTTTCATAGATAGAAAGCCACCTAAAAAGCCACCTAAAAGAAATAACTTAAATAAGGTGCTTTCTTTAATACGCCATTTATTTTTTATAGCTTTTCTTTTATCAACAAATATAAATAAAAATAATAGAAAATTTATAATTATATAATATAAGCCAATATAAACTATTGCTTCATAATTTCTCTCCAATCTAAATCACCTCTATCAAGAGTTAAGAGAAGAGCTTCAGCTGTAGCAAGGTTACTTGCTAATGGTATATTGTGCATATCACATAACCTCATTATGCTGTTGATATCGTCTTCATAATCTTTAGCATAAGAAGGGTCTCTTAAAAAAATAAGTAAATCTATATCGTTATTTATAATTTGTGAACCTAGCTGTTGCTCTCCACCTAGATGACCTGCTAAATATTTATTTACTTGTAAATTAGCAGTTTCTTCTATTAAAGTACCTGTAGAGCCTGTAGCAAATAAAGTATGCTTATTTAATATATGTCTATAGGCAATACATAAATTTTCCATAAGAATTTTTTTATTATCGTGTGCAACTAAAGCAATATTCATAACAATCACCCCTTAAATTTTTGAACTTATTATATTATACCACAAAAAATAATAAAAAAACAAATAAAATTTTGTTTATTTTTCAAATAAATTTTTAGGTTTAACCATACCTACGTTTAAAACTAAACCAATACAAGCCATATTTACAAGCATAGAGCTACCACCTGCACTTAGAAAAGGAAAAGGCATACCTGTGTTAGGCAGTAAACTGCTTGCAACGCCAATATTTACAAATATTTGAAAAGCTAGCATACCAACAACACCAACAACAATAAGCATACCAAGCATATCTACAGCTTTGTTAGCTACCAAAAGGCATTTTCCTATTATGAGAAGAGCAAGTAAAATAACAACACAACAGCCGATAAATCCAAACTCCTCGCCTATAACTGCAAAGATAAAGTCGTTATGAGAGTAGGGGATATAGTTTAACTGGTTCATACTTCCGTTAAAAAGACCTTTTCCTGTAAGCTGACCAGAACCTATAGCCCAAGCTGAGTTTTTAGTTTGATATAGGGAGCTATCATTTGTGTTTAAATCGAAAGATACCATACCTATAACCCTATCTAACTGATAATCTTTTAATATTTTACTTAAGATAAAATATTTACCGCTAATAATATCAATAGCTAAAACTATAACTATAGGTATTAAAATCATTAAAATAACTTTAATATATTTAGAATCTAAATTTCCTGCAAATATTTGAAAAGCTAAAATAGCTAATATAACTAAAGATGCAGATAAGGAAGGTTGAGCTTTTATTAAAACTACAGGTATTAGTGTTAATACTACTAAAATAAAAAGAGTTTTAAATTCGTTTATAGTGTCTTTGTTTTTATCTATGAACGTTGCAATAAATATAATCATAAATATTTTACAAAATTCAGAAGGTTGTATACCAAAAATCCATCTTTTAACGTTATTAATGCTTTTACCTAAAGGAGATAGCACAAGCAGTAATAATATAATATTAAAAATATATATAGGTATATAAAATTTAGATATAAAACGATAATCTGTAAAAGCCGCAAATAGCATAGCTATAAACCCTAATAAAAACCATATAATTTGGCTCATAAATTCAGAAGATAAAAATTCTTTATTAAAGCCTATTTCTAAATTATTTATCCTGCTAGCACTACCTATGGCAGTTATACCTATAATGGCCATACAAAAAACTAAAAAAACTAAAAAATAATCAAAATAAAGTAGCTTTTTTTTAAGCATAGAAAAATCCTTTCTATAAAAATTAATAGCAAAAAGCATAAAAACCCTGCCTTTTGCTATCTTAACATAATTTATTTATAATTTAAACACAAATTGTATTATCCTTGATTTTTGTGCATACTTTTAATAGGTATGTTTGCATAAAGCATAGGAACACTATTTTCTTTATCGTCTGTTTCTGTTTTTGTAATTTGTATATCTAGCTCTTCTTCATCAATTTCCATATAGTTAGATATAACACGAATAATATCTGTTTTTAGCATTTCTAAAACTTGGGTTGAACAATTTGCTCTATCGTGAATTAAAACAAGCTTTAATCTATCTTTTGCCACATCTTTTGAAGATGACTTTTTACCAAATAGGTTATTAAATATGTCTAACAATCCAAACCCTCCTTTAATGAGATAATATTATATTAAGCTTTTTTATTAAATAAGCTTCTAAATTTATCTAGCAAAGAAGCATTACTAGATAATTCCATAAGAGGAACTTCATTGCCCATAATTCTTTGAGCAATGTTTCTATAGGCTTGTCCTGCTTTAGAGTTACTATCTGTAACAGCAGGTTCACCTTTGTTAGCAGATACAACGATGCTTTCATCATCAGGTACAATACCTAATATATCAATAGCTAAGATTTCTGTTACATCTTCCATAGCCATCATATCACCTTTTTTAACCATATCAACTCTTATACGGTTTAATATAAGCATAGGGTTGTTAAGTTCATTTGCCTCTAAAAGACCTATTATTCTATCGGCATCACGAACAGCAGAAACTTCTGGTGTTGTAACAACTATTGCTCTATCAGCACCTGCTATTGCGTTTTTAAAGCCTTGCTCAATACCAGCAGGGCAGTCTATAATTATGTAGTCAAATTCTTCTTTTAATGTATCACATAATTTTTGCATTTGCTCTGGGCTAACAGCATCTTTATCTCTTGTTTGAGCAGCAGGTAATAAGAATAAATTATCATATCTTTTATCTTTGATAAGGGCTTGTTTTAACCTACAATTGCCTTCTACAACATCTATAAGGTCGTATACAATTCTGTTTTCAAGACCCATAATAACATCTAGGTTACGAAGACCGATATCAGCATCTATCATAGCAACTTTTTTGCCTGCAAGAGCAAGCCCTGTGCCTAAATTTGCAGATGTTGTTGTTTTACCAACACCACCTTTACCAGATGTAATAACTATAACTTCACTCATTAAAACTCCTCCTGAATGTAAAATAAAAATATAAAATTTCTAACATAAATATATATTAACAGAATTTTATAAAAATTGCACTAATTTTTTTTAGCAAATATTAACAAAAAAATACAATATTAGTACGATTAATCTATATCTATATTTAAGCAAAAAGTATTAAAAATTAATTAATACAATTAAGGTATCACTTAATATTTTTACATATATTATCAATTTATAAAATCATATAAATTATTTAACTAATTGCTCTACAAATATTTGATTATCTTTTACATAAGCATATTCTGGAACAATATCTCTTTTTATATCGTTAGGAAAATATGCTAGACAATCGCCTATTATAAGCTGGCTTGGCATCATATAAAGGGCAGATATAAAGCAATTTTTATCTCCAAGGCAACCAGCGTGAACTACACCTTTTAACTTGCCAAGCACAATTACATTTCCTTCGGCGATTATTTGTCCACCAGGGTTTACATCACCTGTTAGAACAACACTGCCGTTAAATTCTATTTTTTGGCCGCTACGTAAAGACCCTTTATGAAAATAAGTTTGATTGCCTATATTGTTTAGGTTTATATTTGGTGGTGTTTCATTTACATCAGAAGAGAGAGGCTTTTCCTCTTCTTCTGAATAGTTGATAACTTTTGCATTATTTACGAAAGATATATCTAGGTTTGTTTCTTTTGAAATAATGCTTAAAAGAGAATTTTCTTCATCTTCTGTTAAAGCTCTACCTTTAAAGGTAATGCAGATGTTAGCATCTTGAAAAAAAGATTTAGCATTTTTTACTTTTTCTAAAAGAGCAATTTCTATTTGGCTAAAAGAAGCTTTTTCATCTAACATAATTAAAATACCATCTTCAGTACCTTTAAAAATAACAATATTTTTATTCAAAACTTTTACCTCCTTACATCTTATTTTGTAAGACTATTTGTATATCTTTTTTCTGGTTCTTTATTAAGGCATAAATATTCTTCTAATATTTTTACAGTAATTTTTGGGGCAGGAGAATAGCTATCATCACCATAAGGTATAAATACAGTTATTGCTATTTGAGGGTCATCATAAGGAGCAAAACCTATATAAACATTATGGTTGTTATAATTTTTATTTTCTTGAGCAGTACCAGATTTTGCTGCTACCTTAACAGGAAAATCTCTAAATGCATTTCTAAGTGTACCGTGATCACCTGTTGTAACACGATACATACCTTCGTGAACAGCCTGTAAGGTTTCTGGCTTTATGTCTATTTTATGCTCTAAGATAGGTTCATACTCTTCTATAACATCTCCTGTAGCATCAGATATTTTATCAAGGAAATGTAAAGAATATCTATATCCACCATTAGCAAGAGTTGCTGTATATTTAGCCATTATAGATGCTGTATAGTTATTATAAGCTTGACCTATAGCAGTTCTTATTGTATCACCTGCAGACCATTTTAAATCACTTTCATTAGCATCAGGATTTCTAGATGATTCTACATATCTTTTATATTCTGGTGAAGATATTTTAGATGGGTATTTTTGTAAAGACGAAGAATCGTATAGCTCATAAATTTCAACACCAGAACGCTCATTTAAGCCAAATTCGTCCATATATTTATTTAATGTTTCTATGCCCATTCTATGAGATATATCATAATAAAAATAGTTACAAGATACCTCTAAAGATTCTTCCACATCTACGTGGCCGTGGCTACCAGATATCCAACATTGAGCATAAGGTCTACCAGCTTCTGTATAAACATCTTTGTCATAAATTGTTGTATAAGGTGTTATAAGCCCTGTTTCTAAAGCTGCTATTGCCGTTATAGGTTTAAAGGTAGAGCCAGGAGCTCTAGGCTCTGTAAAAGGCCTATTGTTCATAGGAGATGTAGGGTCATTGCTAAGTTGTCTATAATAATCGTTATCAAAGTTATTAACAAACCTGTTGTTATCATAAGATGGATAAGAAACGCTAGACAATATAGCTCCAGATTGTATGTCTGTAACTATTACAGAGGCAGAGGCAGGAGCTTGTAACATACCTGTCATATGAGGGGTTATTTGTAAAGATTGCAATTTATCTATTAAAAACTGTAAAGGAGATAAATTGCCAGATTTTATACGGTTTACATACTTTTCATCATCTACAACAACACCTTGCTCATATAAAGCTAAAACAACATTTCTTTGTGATACTAAATTATCTTTTATACCATTTGATAAAATTTCTCTTGCATTATTTAAATCGTTAAAAGCGTTAGCATCTTTTGAAAGGATATATTTTTTTAGCTCATAAGAATAACTACTATTATTAGATTCTGATATTTTTTTCATATCTAATGTATTAGCTTTTACCATAGATGCAAATATATCTTTAGATGCTAAGTTAGGACCTGCAGAGTTTTTACCTAAAAGCCTGTTTACAATAACTTCACTTAGTGTAGATTCTACAGCATCATATACAACTTGGTTTAAGTTAGCATCTAAAGTTAAAAATACATCATCTCCAGGGATAGGTTCTATAGATAATTCTTCATTTTTTTTGATTTTTCTACCAAGGTTATCTACTTCATAATAAGCAGTACCATCTACACCATTTAAAGATGTTTCGAAGGCTTTTTCTATACCTTCTTTTCCTACAATATCGTTATTTGTATATTCGGTAAACCCTTGGCTTTGATAGTATTCTAGTTCTTCAGTGTTTATACTTCTTATATATCCTAGGGTGTGAGAAAAAGACTCTCCTCCAGGGTATACTCTTTTTGCCTCAACATCTATATAAACGCTTAGATATTCTGAAGAATTTTCTTCTATTGTAGATATTGTTTTTTGGCTTACATCATAAGCTAATGTTACAGGGATAAACTTAGAAAAACGTTTTTTATGAAGCTCTGCTCTAACCATTAATATTTTTCTTGCATCTTCATCGGATAAATCTTTATCTATTTCAAATTTTTCTCTTAAAGAAATAAAGCATTGTTCGGCTGTTAGTTCTTCTACAGGTAAATCAAATGAATTTTTTTCTAAATTCATATCAGACTTCCAAGTTTTTTCCAAAGATTCGCTACCATTAAATAAAAAAGTGTAAGGTTTTTCTTTAGAAATAGGAAATTCATCTACTATCTGCTCATTGTTTTCATCAAGTAATTTCATAGTTTTTAAAATTACATCATTTAATGTAAATCCTGTTATTTTTTCATCTATACTAATGCTAGGGTCTATATTAACTGTAAAAGAAGATTCATTTGTAGCAAGAGGACGCCCAAATTTATCATATATATTGCCACGAGGGGCATCTAAATTAATAGGTTTTGAAATTGTACCTAAAACTTCATTTTTTAAAAACTCACCTTGAACTATTTGTAATGTATAAAGCTTTGCAATTAATATAAAAAACAAGACACTTACGCCTATAAATATTATTAAAAGCCTTATGTTGTTAGGATAATGTTTTCTTGAGCCTAATTTCATATATTACCTCCTAAGATATTAGGATTACTGTTTAAATAAATTTTTCTTTTTTCTGTCAAATTTTTCTAACTTTTTGTTTATTAAAAACAAAATTCTGTATAGAAAGAAAGATATAATAGAGGTGTATAAAGCCTCTGGTATAATTATAGTTTTTAAAAAATGAAAGACATTAGGGTAACCCCTTAAAAATGCATTAAAAAAGAAAAATAAAAACCCGTGAAGTATATTAAAAGCAAATGTTAAAAAGAAAGGTATAAAAAAGCTATCTTTATAAAATTCATTAAATATCCTTCCGCATAAAAAGCCTACAACAAGCCCTATAAAAGCATTTAAACCAAGCACTTGCCCATATAAAGAGTCTACCAAAAGTCCAGATACAAAGCCAATAAGCCCACCTTCTATCTCTCCTCGCATAAAGGCAAAAGAAACTATTAAAATAAGCATTGTGTTTGGTTTAATGCCTATTATTTCTATATAGTTAAATACTGTTGTTTGTAAAATAAAGTTTATTATTATCAAAACAATGTAAGTAAAATAACGCAATTAAAAACCTCCTAACATATATTAATTAGAATCTTTGTCGATAATTAACACCTTTTCAAGATGTTTAAAATCAACAGCAGGTTTTATAGTTGCAGTTTTAGATAGCTTGTTGTTGCTATCTAAAGATACACTGGTAACATAGCCTATTGTTATACCAGCAGGATATATATCACTTAGATGAGATGTAACTATTTCATCTCCTTCTTTAATTTCAGCATCTTTATCTATATATTCCATTTTAAGCGTGCCTTTGTTTGCAATATCTCCTTTAACAAAGCCCTCATCATCTGTTCTTAAAGTTTTAGCACTTACAGAATATGTCCCGTTTATTATAGAGCTAACTTTTGCATAGTTAGAGCCTACTTCTTCAACTTTACCTACAAGCCCGCCATAAGCTAAAACAACCATATTTTTTTCTATACCGTCCTTTGAACCTTTATCTATCGTAAAAGTTTCATACCAATTTCCAGGGTCTCTAGCTATTATATTGGAGGTAATTGTGTTATACTCTCCATACCTAGATGAGGCATCTAAAAGCTCTGAAAGCTTTTGGTTTTCGCTCTCTAGCTGTTTTAAACGTTTTATTTCTTGGTTTTTTAGCTCAAGCTCTATCTTAAGCTCTTCATTTTCTTTCTCCAGCTGGTTTATATTAGTAAAAGCATTAACTTTTTGGTCTATCCATTTAACGGAGGTTGTTATCCCTTTTTGGATAGGTGTGAGAACAAAGCCAAAGGTACGTTCAAATAAAGTTGGGCTAATTCTGTTAAAAGAGAACAAGCCTAAAACTATGGAAAATACAATAAATAAGCCAATAAATAATTTTTTATTTTTTATAATAACCTTCAATTAAAACGCTCCTTAGCTCATTCTTAATCGTTGTGAAGATATAAGAACATTTTTTAAAGTGTCAATTTGCTCTAAAACCATACCTGTACCTAAAGCAACACAATCTAAAGGAGAATCTGCTATGTGAACAGGCATACCTGTTTCTTCTGAAATTAATATATCAAGGCCACGAAGAAGAGCACCACCACCTGTTAAATAAATACCTGTTTCCATAATGTCTGAGGCAAGCTCTGGTGGAGTTTTTTCTAATGTAGATTTAATGGCATCTATCATAGTATAAACAGGTTCGTTTAATGCATCTTGTATTTCTTTAGCAGTGATAGTGATAGTTTTAGGTAAACCTGTAACTAAATCTCTACCTCTTATATCCATTTTTGTTTGCTCATCTCCAAGATATGCACAGCCAATAGTCACTTTAATGTTTTCAGCGCTTCTATCACCAATAGCTAGGTTATATTCTTTCTTTATATAGTTTACTATAGAAGCATCGAAAACATCACCTGCTACTCTTATAGACTTGCTAGTAACGATACCACCAAGAGATATAACAGCAACTTCGCTTGTACCACCACCAATATCTACAACCATATTACCAGAAGGCTCACCAACAGGAAGGCCAGCACCAATAGCAGCAGCCATAGGCTCTTCTATAAGGTAAGCATTTTTTTCTTTAGCACCAGCAGCCATAGCAGCTTCTATAACAGCACGTTTTTCAACCTCTGTAACACCAGAAGGTACACATATAACTATACGTGGCTTGCTAGAAAATAAAGATTTATTGTATGCTTTTCCTATAAAATATTTTAACATTTCTTGTGTAACTTCAAAATCGGCTATAACGCCATCTTTCATAGGTCTTATAGCTTGTATAGAGCCAGGTGTACGACCTATCATTTTTTTAGCTTCATCACCAACTGCTAAAACTTGTCTTGTTAATGTGTTTATAGCAACAACAGAAGGCTCATTTACTATTATACCTTTGCCTCTAACAAAAACTAGCGTATTAGCAGTACCTAAATCTATTCCCATATCTTTTGTCATCGATAACATATATATCCTCCTAAAAAATAATTATCTATATTATATCCAAAAATTTAAAAAAGTAATACAAAGGGTAAAATTTATATAAATTATGTATAAAATTGAAAATATATATTTTGCATAAAATTGCAAATATATATTAATTTGTTAAATAAATACTATATTATTATATAATACAATGTTTTTAAACATATATCAAGGAAAAACAAAATCTAATTTGTAAAATTTTTATGACATAATAATATTTATGTCATAAAAATTTATATCATAAAAATTGATTATTACAATTAAGGTACGACTTATTTTTTAATTAAAAATTATATACGTGTTTTTGTATTAAATTTTAATTAAAAAATTTTAGGAGTACCTGTTTTTGAATACTAAGCATTCAAAAAATTGATTATTACAATTAAGGTACGACTTATTTTTTAATTAAAAATTATATACGGTTTTTGTATTAAATTTTAATTGAAAAATTTTAGGAGTACCTGTTTTTGAACACAAAGTGTTCAAAAAATTGATTAGTTATGTAAAAAACTGTATTTATTTAATAAGTTATAAAGCTTATTTATAGGTAGCCCCATAATAGAATAAAAATCACCGTCTATTTTAGATACTAAAAAACCACCTTTTCCTTGTATGCCATAAGCTCCTGCCTTATCCATAGGCTCTAAAGTATTTACATAAGATAAAAGCTCATCTTTAGAAAAATCAGAAAAATATACATTTGAAGAAGAGCAAATTGTCTCTTCAAAGTAAGAGCTGTTAGAAAAGCCTATGACAGTAAGACCTGTAAAAACTGTATGCATATTGTTGTTTAGCTCTAAAAGCATATCAAGGGCTTCATTTTTATCTTTTGGCTTTCCAAGTATTTTATCGTTTATAGAAACTATTGTGTCGCAACCTATTACACAAACATTATTTTCTTTTTTTATTTTATTAAAAATATTTTTAGCTTTTTCTAAAGAAAGGGTTTTTACAAGCTCACTACCCTTTAAATGATTAAATTTATCTTCATCTATATCACTAGGGATTATATCAAACTGTATACCCATTTGGTTTAACAAAGCACATCTTCTAGGAGAAGACGATGCCAATATAATTTTTTTCATACCAAACCACCTTTAAGATAACTTTTTATATATTAATATAGATATTATCATACCTATAATACCAGCTAAAGTAAATTTTATTGTAAAGGAAAACTGTATAGCTATTATTTCTAAATTTATTGCTAAAGGTGATGTTAAGCCTATAGTTTTGCCATAGCTTAACCAATTTAAATATTTTATATCTTTTACCATATCACCTATAAAACAACCAATGATTAAACCAGATATAACAGTTAGCACAAAAATAAGTGTGTTTTTTGAAGCTTTTATAAAATCAACCCCTTTTAATAAGTTTAAGACACATCAATTTATATTTTATAATAAATTTACATTTTTTTCAATAATTTTACAATAAAAAATAATAAAAAAAAGTAATATTTATTTTTTAAAAAACATATATATTTTTATAGACAAAGGAGGAATGAAAAATGGTTATAAAGGACAAGCTTATAAACTATTTTGGGAAAAACTTAAAGCAGGTGTTAAAAGATATAGATAGTAAATATTTTGAAGAGGCAGAAGAAATAAGAATAAGGCTAGATAGAAGCATTATTTTTAAAACCTTTGATAAGGAATACATTGTTTTAAAAGATAAAACTTTATCAAGTGTATTTTTAGAAAATGTATATAAGCCCACTATGGAAGATATATCTCAAACTATAGAAACTATGGGAGATTACTCTATATATGCTTTAGAGCAAGAGCTTAAAAACGGATTTTTAACATTAAAAGGAGGATTTAGGGTAGGCATAACAGGAAAGGCTATCATAGAGGATAATAAAATAAAAACCATAAGAAACATATCTTCTATAAATATAAGAATAGCAAGAGAGGTAAAAGGTTGCTCTAACCATATTTTGCATTACATAAATTGTGAAAGTATAAAATCTACAATGATAATATCACCGCCTAATTGTGGCAAAACAACCCTTTTAAGAGATATTATAAGAAATATTAGCGATTTAAAAGAAAACGTAGCCTTAATAGATGAACGTTCTGAAATTGCAGGTACATATATGGGGAAAATACAGCTAGATGTTGGCAAAAGAACAGATGTTTTAGATAGATGCCCAAAATATGAAGGTATGCTTATGGTTTTAAGAAGTATGTCGCCTAGCGTTATAGCTGTTGATGAAATAGGCAGTAAAGAAGATATAGAGGCTATTGAAAAAATAGCTAATAGCGGTGTTAAAATTATATGCACTATACACGCTTACAACATAGAAGATATAAAACAGAAGGAAAACATAAAAAATATATTAAATAAGAAAATTTTTGAACGCTATATAATATTAAATAGAAAGAAAGATATATGTAGTATAGATAAAATATACAACGAAAATTTAATAAATATATATAAAGAGGTTATATAAATGTATATAAAAATATTTGCAAGTGTTATTATTTTAATAGGTTTTTCTACAATAGGATTTTACTATGCTTATAAGCCTGTTTATAGAAAAAACGACCTTTTAGAAATAAAAAGAGCAATACTTTCTCTAGCTTCTGAAATAAAATTTTTCTCTAGCTTAAATGAGGCTTTGTTAAATATTGAAAAAAATTTAGACAAGCCTATAAAAAATATATTTATAAAATTTAGAAAAAATTTAGAAGAAAGAAGGGGAGAAGAGCTAGCTATCTTATGGGAAGATGCTATAAAAAATGATAGCCTAGATACTTATCTTATAAAAGAAGATATAGAAAACATAGCTCTTGTTGGTAAAATAATTGGCTCAATAGACAGAAGCTTTAACATAGAAGGTTTAAACCTAGTTATAGATTATATAGATAATGCAGTAAAAAATATAAATATAGAAAAAAGTAAAACTTTTAAAATGTATCAAAGTTTAGGTTTCTTGTCAGGACTAATGATAATAATATTATTGATTTAGAGGTGGATTATGGACGTTACAGTTATTTTTCAAATAGCAGCAGTTGGTATTTTGGTATCTGTTTTAAATCAGGTGCTTATAAGAGCGGGCAGAGAAGAGCAAGCTATGCTAACAACTTTAGCAGGCTTGGTTGTAGTTTTATTTTGGGTTATACAGTACATAAGTGAGCTTTTTGAAACGGTACAAACCCTTTTTAGCCTTTAGCCTTTTAGGAGGTGGAAAATGGATATTTTAAAAATATGCATAATAGCAATTATAGGTGTAATAGCTATTTTGATTGTAAAGCCACAAATGGCTAATATGTCTGTTATGATAGCTATTGTTACAGGGGTAATAATGTTTATGCTTATTATGCCTACATTAGAAGAAGTTTTAAACTCTATACTAGATATAGTGTCTATGCTAGATATAGGTATAGAGCATATAGGTGTTATATTAAAAATAATAGGTATATCTTATATATGTGAATTTTCTTCCCAGATTTGTATAGATGCTGGAGAGGGTGCTATTGCATCTAAAATAGAGCTAGCAGGAAAGGTGCTTATTATGTTTATATCTATACCTATAATTACAAGGTTATTAAGCTTGATAACAAGCCTTATGCCTTAGGGGGTACTATATGAAAAAGATTTTAATTGCTATACTTTTTGTTTTTGTTTTTTATAATAAGGTTTATGCAAGTGATTATTTACAAGAAGGGCTTAATAGCCTTGATATAGAGCAATATGACACCTTGATAAATGAAAATATTTATAAAAGTGATTTTAAATTTTCTAAGATGGTAAAGGATATTATATCTGGCAAAGGGTTAGATTTTAGCATATCTAAAATATTAAATTACATAGTACAAGCTATTTTTGAAGAAATAGTAATAAATTCTAGCATAATAAAAAATGTAATATTAATAGCTTTTTTATCTGCTTTTTTTAAAATATTAACAGAAAATTTTAAAAGCCAAGGTGTATCTGAAATAGGTTTTTACACTACATATATGGTTATAGCTATGCTTCTTGCCACAAGCTTTAACTTAGCTATTTCTATTTTATATGATACCATACATAGCGTATCTAACATTATAAGCGGTATAATGCCTATGCTTGTTGGGCTTTTATTTATGTCTGGAGCAACTAGCAGTGGGGCTATCTTTAGTAGCTTTATATTGTTATCTTTAAATGTGCTTTCATTTTTTATGCAAAATATGTTTGTACCTTTATTATCAGCAACGGCGATACTTAATATTATAAACTATATTACCCCTAAAGATGTTTTAAATAAGCTTATAGATTTTTTAAAATGGCTTGTTAATTTTTCTTTAAGAAGTCTTGCAGTTATATTAGGATTTATAATATCAATGCAAAGGATAGGGGCTCCTATCTTAAATGGGGTGGTAAACAAAACGGCAAAAACTTTTGTTAGCTTTGTGCCTGTTGTAGGTGATGCCATAACAGGGGCTGTAGATAGCATTATGTATTTTGTAAGTATTTTAAAAAGTGGTGTTTTTATAGGCATAGTAATAACTATTATTATTTGTTCCATTGTGCCTTTAATAAAGCTTATAGCTATAATACTTATATATAAAATAACTGCTATATTAATAGAACCTATAGCAGATAGAAGAATAACAACTTGCGTTGACACAATGGGAGAATATACAAAGCTTATTTTATCTGCTCTTGTTATATTTTTAATACTTTTTATATTTTTTATAGCTATTATGCTTACCGTAACAGGATAAAGGAGGCTTTTTATGATAAATTATTTTTATGACTATATAAAAAATATTATTTTATTTTTAATATTTATGTCTTTTATACAGGTTATTTTGCCTACTAACAAATACCGTTCTTACATAAATTTAGTTTTTGGTATGATGCTTATCTTTGTAATGATTAAGCCTTTAGGATTAATATTTGATAGCGTAAAAAATGTGGAAGCTTTAACTATTTTTAATGAAGAAGATTTTAAAGAAAATGCTAATATAGATATTAAAAAGTATGAAAACATACAAAACGAGATGGTAAAAAATGCATTTAAAGAGAACATAAAAAGCCAAATAAAAACTGTATTAAAGGATAAATACATAATAAAAGATATAGAGCTAGAAATATATGAAAATAAATACTTAGAGCTAACTATTGATAAAATTTATATTACATTAACAGAAAATAACAACAAAATATATGTAAAGCCTTTTAATGAAGATGAAAGCTTAAAAAACAAAGAAATAAATAACATAAAAAAAGATATTGCTAATTTATATGGTATAAAAGAAGAAAATGTGGTTATAAACTTCATTTAAACCGTGTTATAAAACCAGTAAAGGAGAAAAAAATGAGCATATTTAGAAACATATTTAAAGATAAAAAAAATTACTATAATATTTTATTTGTTATTTTTTTAGGGATAATGCTACTTATAATAAGTGGTATCTTTGATAGTAATAAAAAAGAAGATAAAAGCATAGACTATAAAGGACAATCTTTAAACACAGATATAACAGAAGATAGCTACGAAAAACAACTAGAAAAAAGGCTAGAAGAAATTTTATCTAAAGTGCAAGGTGTTGGCAACGTAGATGTTATGATTGTTTTAGAAAGTGGCAAAGAAATTGTAACTAAAGATGATAACATAAAAGAAAACGGCACAACAAATGAAGAGGCTTTAAACGGAGATAAAAGACAGATAACAACAGACAAATCTCAATCTAGCACTGTTAAAATATCAGGTGATGAGCCTCTTGTTTTAAAAGAGTTAAGTCCTAAAATATCAGGTGTTTTAATTGTAGCACAAGGAGGAGGTAATGTTGAAATAAAAAATACATTAATTGAAGCAACTAATGCATTATTAGGTGTTGAAATGCATAAAATAGAAGTATTAGAAATGAAATAATTTTATTAATGCTAAAATTATATTTTAGTAATACTTAAATTATTTCAGTATCTTTAAAAAATTTTATTAAGGAGGCAAAATATGTTTGCATTTAAGAGAAATCAAATTATAATAACAGCTTTAGTGGTTATGGTAGGTGCTGCTGGATATTTAAACTATGTAGGAAATAGCACAGAAACAGCAGAAGTAGTTTTAACAGATGACGAGGATATAACAGGGCTTGTGCCAGATTATGACCTATATGGTGAAGAGGTAGTACATAATGAAGAAAACAACGAAAATGTAGAGGCAGAGGCTGTTGCATCTAACGATGAAGATGACGAGGCAGGCAAAGCGGTGTTTGTAAACAGCAGTAACGATACATCTTATTTTGTTCAGGCTAAGCTAGAAAGAGAGCAAGCAAGGGCTAAACAAAAAGATATTTTAACAGAAATGATTAATAACGAAAATATCGAACAAGATAAAAAGGCTACTGCTGCCGATGAAATGCTTAAAATTCAAGAAAGAATTGAAAAAGAAACAGCATCAGAGGCTATGATTGAAGCTAAAGGTTTTAAAGAAGTTTATGTTAGAATAGATGATGAAACTGTAGATGTTGTTGTTAACAAAACAGAGCTTAGCGAGGCAGAAATTGCACAGATAGAAGATATTATAAAAAGAAAAACAGGAGCTAGCGTTGACCAAATAAGAATAAGCCCTATGAAAAAATAAAAATCAATTTTTTAACACTTTGTGTTTAAAAACAGGCTATTTAACTAAAATTTAATACAAAAAACGTATGCAAATTTTAATTAAACAAACTAAGTTTATACATTAATTGGAAGTAAATAAAAGGCTGTAAATTTGAACAAGTCCGTAAAAAATGGACAATAGAAAAAAGAGACCTCCTGTGGTAGAATTAAACTATCATAGGAGGTTT
>CALWLD010000012.1 GCA_944381435.1 uncultured Clostridia bacterium | reverse complement strand
TTTCAATGTTCAAGTTTTGTTTTTAACCTGTCGTTTAACGACTAGATTATAATATCATATTTTTTTAACCTTGTCAACAACTTTTTTCATTTTTTTACAAAATTTTTATTTAGTTGTTTGTTAAAACGGAGAAGGTGGGATTTGAACCCACGCACCGCTATTAACGATCTACTCCCTTTCCAGGGGAGCCCCTTCAGCCACTTGGGTACTTCTCCCCAAAGCCAAGTCAAGGCAAAAAAATAACGGAGGATCAGGGATTCGAACCCTGGCGCCGCTCTCACGACCTGCCGGTTTTCAAGACCGGACCCTTCAACCACTTGGGTAATCCTCCATATTAAAGGTTTGTTTATTTGCTGTCCCTCAAGGACAATATTTATTATATATTAAACATTTTAAATTGTCAACACTTTTTTTCATTTTTTTATTAAAAATTTTCCTTCCTATATAATACATCTATTTTTTATATATTTTTTTTAATTTTTTTAAAAATTTTTTTATTTTTTTAAAATTGTAATATGAATAATATGGTGTTATAATTAAAATAATATTTAACAAAGGAGCATTTTATGGATATATTATCTATCTCAATTATTATATTTTGCATTTTAGAAAGTTTAAATGTTATTATTTTATATTTTAAACCTACTTCTAAAATAGGTAATGGTGTTGGTGTATTTAATATTTTAGAAGATATCAAAAATGATACCCCTTTAAATCTATTTATACATTACCTAATTTATTGGGTTGCTGGTGTAAAGCTAATTTTTATTTTTTTGCTTATGGTCATAGTTTTCACAGGTAGTGAGCTTACAAAATTATTTACTGTAATTTTTATGATTTTGTCCATATCTACATACTTTATTAAGCTCCACCCTATAATTAAAAATTTAGATGAACTAGGTAAAATCACACCAAAAGGTTATTCTAAAACATTAAAAAATATGATATTAGGCTTTCTATCTTTATTTACTATAGCCCTTTTTATATATTTTTTTAATAAATAGACAAAATTTTTATAAAATGATATAATTATAAAATATTTACTTATTAATTTTTACTTCGTAATTTTTTATTATTAAAGTATATAATTTTTACTTCGTAATTTTTTATTATGGAAGTATATAATTTTTACTTCGTAAAAATTAATACTAGGAGGTACTAAAATGGACATTGAAAAAACATTAATAGAAACTTTTTGTGATTTAATAAAATTTGATACTACATCAGATCATTATTCATCTACCTATCCTTCTACAGATAGCCAAAGAGAATTTGCTAAAGTTTTAGCTAAAAAGTGTGAAGAAATAGGGCTTGAAAATGTAAAAATAGATGAAAATGGTTATGTAATGGCTACATTAAAATCTAATATAGATAAAGATATAGATAAAATAGGTTTTATAGCACATATGGATACAAACCCAGATTTTTCTGGTAAAGATATAAAACCTAATATTATAGAAAGCTACGACGGCAAAGACATTGTGCTTAAAAACATTGTGCTTTCTCCAAAGGAATTTCCTTCTTTAAACAAATATATAGGTAAAAAGCTTATAACAACAGATGGCACCACCCTTCTAGGTGCAGATGACAAAGCAGGCATTGCAGAGATTTTAACCGCTTTTTGCTATTTAAAAAATAACCCACATATAAAACACGGTGAAATAAAATTAGCTTTTACACCTGATGAGGAGGTTGGAAGCGGTGTTAAATACTTCAACGTTAAAGACTTTGATTGTGACTTTGCCTATACTATAGATGGTGGTGGTCAAGGTGAAATAAACTATGAAAACTTTAACGCAGCAAACGCTACCATTAATATTTTAGGCAAAAATGTGCACCCAGGGCAAGCTACTAATATTATGATAAATTCAGCTATGGTTGCTAATGAGCTTTTATCTATGTTACCTGACGAAACCCCTGCAAATACAAAAGATTATGAGGGATTTTATCATCTTACAGATATAAACGGAAATGTAGAAAAAACAACATTACATTTTATTATACGTGCCTTTGATAAAGATGAATTTGAAAACAAAAAACAAACTATTAAAAATATAGTTGATGAATTAAATAAAAAATATAACAACCTTTTAGAGCTTAATCTAAAAGATAGCTACTTTAATATGTATAATATATTAAAAGACAAAGAAGAAATTATAGAAAAAGCTAAAAAAGCTATAACAAAGGCAGGGCTTGTTCCTTATACCAAACCTATAAGAGGTGGTACAGATGGTGCTAGGTTATCTTTTATGAACCTTCCTTGCCCTAACCTTTTTACAGGTGGACATAACTACCACGGGCCTTACGAATATGTTTGTGTAGAATCTATGGTTAAGGCGGTAGAAACTATAATAAATATTGCAACGGATATTTAAAATTATAAATAAAATATACAACCTTTTTATAGTTTTGTTATTATAGTTGCTTAATAATTTATATAATATTATGCTTTGTATATATTTTATAAATATTTAAAATATATCTTGCAATTATAAATTTTATATGTTAAAATATTTTAAAATTTATAAATACAATGATAAAGGATAAAGCTTTATTTGGTTACAACATAGAGAGTTAGCCGGTTGGTGCAAGGCTAACAGCACAAATAAAAGAACCTACACCTTTTGAGTATTTAAGGGTTGCTCCTTTATAAGCTTTTGAGGTAATGCTTTTGCATTATAAATTAAGGTGGTAACACGGGTATTCTCGTCCTTTGGGCTTGGATATCCGTTTTTTAATTTTATTTTTAGAAAGGAAGTTTATTATGTCTAATGTATACGATATTTTAAAAGAAAGAGGCTTTATTGAACAAGCTACAAATGAAGAAGAGGTAAGAAAGCTTTTAGGGGAAGAAAAGGTTACATTTTATATAGGTTTCGACCCAACAGCAGATAGCTTAACTGCAGGTCATTTTTTAACAGTTATGGCAATGAGCCATTTACAAAAGGCTGGGCATAGACCTATCGCTCTTGTTGGTGGTGGCACAGGTATGGTTGGTGACCCTTCTCATAGAACAGATATGCGACAAATGATGACTATGGACACAATAGAGCATAATGTAAATTGTTTTAAAGAGCAATTATCTCGTTTTATAGAATTTGGGGAAGATAAAGCTCTTATTGTTAATAATGCAGATTGGCTTAGAAAGTTAAACTATATAGATTTTATTAGAGAAGTTGGTGTACATTTTTCTGTAAACCGAATGCTTACTGCCGAATGCTTTAAAAGCAGAATGGAAAAAGGTTTATCCTTTTTTGAATTTAACTATATGATTATGCAAAGCTATGACTTTTTAGAGCTTAACAGAAGATACGGCTGTAAAATGCAGTTAGGTGGTAGCGACCAATGGTCTAACATTATAGGCGGTGTTGAGCTTATAAGACGTATGGACCAAAAAGATGCTTATGGGCTTACGTTTAAGCTTCTTACAACAAGCGATGGTGTAAAAATGGGTAAAACACAAAAAGGTGCTGTATGGCTTGACCCTAAAAAAACTAGCCCTTACGAATTTTACCAATACTGGAGAAACGTTGCTGATAGCGATGTAGAAAAATGCTTAAGCCTTTTAACGTTTTTACCTATGGAAGAAGTTAGAGCTTTAGGTGCTTTAGAAGGTAGCGAAATAAACAAAGCAAAAGAAATTTTAGCTTATGAAGTTACAAACATTGTACACGGCGAAGAAGAAGCTAAAAAAGTACAGGAAGCCTCAAGAGCATTATTTGCAGGTGGTGCATCTGGTGGTTCTATCCCTACTACAAATATGGATAAAGATAGCTTTGAAAACGGACTTAATATATTAGATGCTTTAGTTAGCTTAAAGCTTGCTCCTTCTAAAAGTGAGGCTAGAAGGCTTGTAACACAAGGTGGTGTTAAGGTAAACGATGTTAAAATAGATGATATTAACCATAGCTTAACATTAAATGATTTTACAGATAACAAACTATTAATTCAAAAAGGCAAAAAAGTATTCCATCAAATAGAGCTTAACTAACTTTGCCAAAACTAGATACTTCCATATATTTTATTAAATTAGGTTGTATCTTAATTAACATTATTTAACATACACCATTACTTTTTTACATACAATTTATTAAAAAGGTAATGGTGATTTTTATGGCACGTTTAGAAGATTTAACTCAAAAAGAAGTTATTAATATAAAAGATGGGGCAAGGCTTGGCTTTGTATCTGATGTAGATATTAACATAAAAACTGGCTGTGTTATAAACATAATTGTGGCAGGGCCTTGCAAAGTTTTTGGGCTTTTTGGCCGTGATAGCGAGTATATTATTAGCTGGGGCGATATAAAAAGAATAGGCGATGATATTATATTAGTAGATGTTGATGTTGATTGTGTTTTAAAAGAATGTGCAAGGAGGTAATATATGCTTACAAAAGATAATGTTTTAGAAAAACTAAAAGAACTTATAAATATAGATTATTTTGTAAAAGCAGTTATAAGTAACCCTATAAAAAAAGGTGAAGATTTGCCTAAAAAAATAGACATAAAAAAAATTATGTTAAAAAATAAGCCTTGTTTTCAATTTGCTTATTATATAGATAAAAAGGTTATCCACGAAAATATAGAAGATGATAAGGTGATACTTGAAAAAATAATAAACTTAATGACTACAAATTTTAAACAATGTGATATATTAGCTAACAATAGCCTTACGTTATTAATGAATAAAAAAGAAAACTTTAAAATAACAGGCATAAAAAAAGCTACAAATGTAGACAACGCTCCTAAAGCTCATAACAAAGAAAAAAACTATATTTTAAAAGATGGTGAATATGTAGATTGGCTTTTTAAGCTCGGTGTAATGGATAAAAACGGCATTGTAGTAAGCCATAAACAAAAAAAGTTTAGACAAATAAACAAATTTTTAGAAATGCTTAAAGATGTAGAAGAAAATTTACCTAAAAATGCTAAAATAATAGATATGGGTTGTAGCAAAAGCTATTTAACTTTTGCAATGTATCATTATTTTAACATAGTTAAAGGAAAAAATGTAACCATAAACGGCTATGATTTAAAAAAAGATGTGGTAGATAACTGTAACAAGCTGGCAAAGGAATTTAACTTTACAAACCTACAATTTTTTAATGAAGATATACAAAATATAGATAAAGACGAAAAAATAAATATGATAATATCTCTCCACGCTTGCGACACAGCAACAGATTATGCAATATATTTTGGTGTAAAGCTAAATTGTGATGTTATCCTAAGTGTTCCTTGTTGTCAACACGAGCTTTTTAAACAAATAAAAAACGAAACCCTATCTTCTATGCTTAGCTATGGCATATTAAAAGAACGTTTTTCATCTCTTTTAACAGATAGCTTAAGAGCAGATGCTTTAAAGCTTTGTGGATATAAGACAAATATAATAGAGTTTATAGATATGGAGCATACACCAAAAAATATAATGATTAAAGCTATAAAAAACAAAAATTTTAGCAAAAACAACAAAAATATTGAAGATTTTAAAAACTTGATGTATAATTTTAATATAGAACCTACTATATATAAACTGCTTAAAGATTATTTTTAATTTATTTTAAAGGGGGCATATTTATGTTATTATCTACATTACACACATTACCAAACAAAGATTATGAAGTTTTAGGCTTGGTAGAAGGTAGCACAGTACAATCTAAACACATTGGTAAAGATTTTGGTGCTGCTTTTAAAGGCATTGTTGGCGGAGAGCTTAAAGGTTACACAGAAATGTTAGAAGAAGCTAGAAAACAAGCTACAGAACGTATTATAGAGCAAGCAAAAGCGATAGGAGCAGATGCTGTTATTGGCATTTATTATTCTTCCAGTGCAATTATACAAGGTGCTTCAGAAATTTTATGCTATGGAACTGCTATAAAATTTAAATAATATGAACATTAATAAAATACAAAGTAAATCTATAATAAATAAAAGCAATATCCCCTTTTCTGATTTATGTATAAACCCATATGTTGGTTGTATGCATAGCTGTAAGTATTGCTATGCTATGTATATGGCAGGATATACTGACCATAGTTTTGAAAAATGGGGAAGCTTTGTAGATATAAAAGAAAATAGCATAGATTTATTAAAAGATTATTTAAAGAAAAATAATTTAAAAGGTAACATAGTTATAGGCAGTGTTACAGATGCTTATCAACCTATAGAGAAAAAAGAAAAAATAACAAGGCAAATTTTAGAAATATTATTAAAAGAACAAAGGCAACTTTCCATATTTAATGATGATTTTAAAATATCTATTATTACAAAAAATGAGCTTATCTTAAGAGATATTGATTTATTAAAACAATTTAATAATATAAATATTTTTATTAGTATATGCACAGATGATGACAAAATAGCAAAAATAATAGAGCCTTTAGCATCTAGCCCTACAAAACGTATAAAAACTTTATCTATATTAAAGGAAAATAACATAAAATGTGGTGCTTTAATATCGCCATATTTGCCATTTATAACAGACTATGATAAATTATTTAGCCTTTTATACGATAAAATAGATTTTATATTTTCTGAACCTATAAACATAGACGGTAGCATTAAGCATTTTGTGCTTGATATGTATGAAAACTATTTACATATAAATAACATTTTAAATACTATAAATGATAAAAAATATTGGTTAAACATAAATAAACAATTTGATAGCCTTTGTTCTAAATATAAGCTTACAAAACTAAAAAATAAAAGATTAGAATATATCTAACCTTTTATTTTTTTAGTTATTTTAGTATTAATTTATAGCTATTTTACACTTACCCAAATAGGATTAGCATAAAAACTTAAATTTGTATAATTATAGTCGTTTATTTGGTCGTGTCTAAACTGTGTATTAATAGCAAGTTCTCTTTCGTGTGTTAATGGGTCACCATTTTCATCAACTAAATTAGATGATGTACCACGTATTCTAAAATACATATCTCCATCAACTTTAGTTTTATAGCTTAAATTATAGTATCCTTCGCTATCTACCTCTTGCTTACTCATATCAAAAGTTCTTACTATTTCAGCATCTGTGTTATTGGTAGAAGCATAGTCTGCTTCATCTACCTTGCCTGTAACGTGTCCCATAATTATATCTACGTGGTCTAGCTTTGGAGTATTTTTTGCTCCTAAGCCTGTAAAGTTGTTATAGATAGATTGATAGTTATTTTTGTTAGGAATTTTAAATCTTATATTTATTTCTACTTGAGAATCTTTGTCAACTTTTATCTCTTCACCCATAGTAACGCTGTTATCACCTTGTTTAACAGTAAATTGTAAGTCTGTTATTAGCTCACCATTAACTGAATAGCTATTTCCTGAACGCATTCCTTCTACAACATCAGTAAAATCATAAATGCCATTTTCGCCTTTTTCTACCCAAGTGTAATTTTTAGAAAATTCACTTGGCCAGTATCCGCTAGCATATTCCTTGTTGCTACTAATTTTAAAGTGGAAATCTGAGTTTGCAAAGTTATAAAAGCGACGTCCTTCGCTAAGTAAAGAATCCCAAACGCCACCTGTTACAGAAATCATCTCATCTCCACCAGCTCTTATATCATCTTGTGGTAACTCACAAGAACCTTCACCTGCCATCTGGTTTCCTGGCATACCTTCAAAACCAAAAACAATATTTTCATCAATATCGTTAAGTTTACGTAAATGTTCTATTGTTACTTCTCCCAAATCTACAACGTCATCTCCGTTATTATGCCTAGATGGGTGGTTAGGTAAAACAAAACTGTTAGGATAATTTTCAGATAACCATTGTATAGCATTATATGAGTCTTCTACGCTGTTTTTATCGTTTTGTCTTTCACCATATTTACTTTTTTCATTATCATTAAAAACTTCATCTTTTGTGTCATAGCTAAATAGCCATTCAAACTGATGGATACCTTCATATGGTACTTGGCTATCTTCACCAATGATAGCAACGCTTGCGTGGTCTAAGCCCATCATATCCCATTCAAAACCAGAATATACTATTTTATCTTCATATTTTCCTTGTTTTTTAAGATTTTCTATTTCTTTTTGTTGATTATATATAGCTTCCCATCTTGCAGTAAGTTCTTCTTCTCCATATACACTTCTTGGTGAATTACGTAGATGGTCTGCAAACATAATGTAATCAAAGCTACCACCATATTTTATGTTATCTGTTTTTGTTTCTCTAGATAAAGTATCCATATCTTCTCTAAAGGCAACATTTAATAGGTTTTCAATATTCATAAATTGCTCTGATGCATCATTTGATTGTATTGTATGTAGGTGATACTCTCCCGTCATCCATTTGCCAGTGCTTAAATCACTTGCCTTAACCATTGTTAAACTGCTTGTCATACTAGCTAAAATTGTTGACATTATAATAATATTTTTTCTAAGTTTTGTAAAATTTTTAATTAAATTAAATTTCATTAATTCTCTCCTCGTTTAGATATAGTTAAATTTTGTCAATTAAATTAACTTCGTTTATATTTTAAGGTGAGTCTTATCTATTTTCTATTATATTATTGTAAAATTATTGTAAAATTATTGTATGGTGTTTTTATCAATCATTATGTTTAATATTTAAGTATCAGTTTATTTAATTCAAAGTAAATCTATAATAAAAGCAATTTAATAATAAATATTTTTATTAGTATATGCAAATATTATGATAAAATATAGAAATGGTGTAGACAAAGTCTACACCATTTCTATATTTAAAAATTCATTATTTTGCATTTTCAACTACATCTTCAAAGCTTTCATATGTAGATAAATCTTCGTTAGGAGTTTTAACAACTGTAGTACCTATATTTTCATAAGTATTATATACATAAACGTTAGCATCTACATAAAAACCTTCTGATTTTAAGCTCATATCAAATTTCATATCTTGAGATATAGGTTGGTTTTTATCGTTTACAACTATAGTATATTTAACATTATCAAGTTTTAAGCTATCTAAAGCTTCTAAATCTTCTTTAGCTAAAGTAAGCTCTTCTGTAAATTGTGAAACTAAATCTACAGCTTTAGACATATCCATTGTAAATGTGTATTGTTTTTGGTTTTTATCTGTAATATTTTTAACTTCACCTTCTAAAACCATACTTTCTGTAAATGTTTCATTTAAGTTTAAGCTGTTAGATAATTTCATAAATTCTTCAAGGTTTAAATCTAAAGTATATTTAAGCTCTTCATCATCCATTTTTTGGCTTACATAAACTTTTCCATCTTTATAAAACATTTTTTGCTCTACAGTTTGTTTTTCTCCGATAAGTTCAACAGTGCTTTTTTGCTCTGCATACATATTAACCTTATCTTTTACATCCATATATACAGAACCATCTGTAACCATATTCATATCTACAGCTGTTGTACCATCAGATATTTTAAATTTTATCTCACTTTTTGAATGAGAAGTAGCATTTTTCATTTCGTTAGATGCTTTTATTATGTCACTATATGCTTTTACTGCATCTTCTTTGCTTAATTTTTGTGCAGTTTCTGTTGTTTGTGTAGAGCTACCTTTGTAATCAAAAGTATTTATAGCTGTTGTTTTTGTTTCTGGATGATAAAATAAGTCTGAAACTTTTGTTTTTAAGCTACTTGCTACAAAACTTACAGGTAAATAAGTTTTTCCATTTACAACTAATGTACCAACTTTATCATTATTTTTATCAATAGCTACAATTTCCCCATTTACAACTGCTTTGTTTTCTCCAACAGGTAATTGAATACTACCATTATCTAAAGCAACTATTTTTTGTTCAGCAACATAGCCAACTTCCACATCTAAAGCATCTCCTAGCTCTCTAACAGGTAAAAATAATCTATCTTGATATACAATAGCACCTTCTTTAAGGTCTACTTTTTCACCATTTATAACAAGATTTTGTCTTTTATCTAATGTAAGGTTAGCAGGTATTTCTATTTTGTTCTTTTTAGCCTCTTTAATAGAAACAGCCTTTGTTATGTCTATAGATTTAGTTTCCTCTGCAAACGCGCTTGTGCTTGAAGCAAAAACACTTGTAGAAGCTAATAATATAGCAATAAATTTTTTCATTTTATCCCCTCCGTTAAATTGAATATATTTTAATACATTAAATTTAACATATATATACATTAATGTCAATATATTTAATATTTTTTTATATTATTTGTAAAATCTGACTAATTATAAGAGTTTATTTTCCTCTATACGTTTTAACTTTTGTGCAGTTTCCTCTATGTTCTGTATCCCCTAGCCTTTTAACCCTCTTTTATTTTTTATAATAATAACCATAATAAAAAAAATATATAAATAGGTATTGTTAAATTATTTAAAACATAATTTATTTATTAAGCTTACATAATTTAAGTATATGCTATGTATTAAAGTTATAGAGTTTACTATAAGAGAAAGCTTAATTTGTTTACATTTAACATATAGTTTGTTATAATTTATAAAAATACATAGTTTTTAAATTATATAAAAAGAGGATTTTTATGGTTAAAAATAATATTATAATCGGTTTTTCTTCTGATAAAATATGTAGTAATATAATAAACATCTTAAATAAAAACGGTATAAGCTATGATTGTATTTGCAAAACAGGTGCAAGCCTTAGGAAAAGCTGTTCTTATTATGAAAACGGCATTATACTGTGCCAAACAAGCTTTATAGATGAACCTACATATAACATAGTTCAAGATTTTTATAAAGATTTTATATTTTTAATAATAGGTAATATAGATAAGCTAAACCTATATGATAACAACATAGTTTATAAGCTTGTTACACCTGTTAAGCAAGAAGATATTATAAACGCTTTAGATTTAGCTTTTTATAAAAACAGCGAAAACATTAGAGAAAAAAATAATAAAATTATTAACAAAGCAAAAGAGCTACTTATGTTAAATAATAACTTTACAGAAATTAACGCTCATAAATATATCCAGAAAAAAAGTATGGACACAGGCAAAAAATCTATTGATATAGCAAAGTTAATTATTAAAAAATATGAGGAATTATAATTAATATCCTTATATTTTTTGTATTTTAATGTAACTTTTTATATAAAATAATTGAAATTTATATGTAGCTTATATATAATATTATAGTATCAAAAATAAAAGGAGAGATAATATGATAACTTTTTTAGTATGTTTAGCTGTGTTAATAGGAGGTTATTTTATCTATGGTAGCTATGTTTATAAACAAGGCAATATAGATGAAAACTATAAAACACCAGCTGTAACTATGGAAGATGGGGTAGACTATATCCCTATGCCTTTATATAAGGTTTTATTAATTCAGTTTTTAAACATAGCAGGCACAGGCCCTATCTTTGGTGCTATACTAGGTGCTTGCTTTGGTCCTGTTGCGTTTTTATGGATAACATTAGGCACAATATTTGCAGGTGCTGTCCACGATTTTTTATCTGGTGTAACATCTTTAAAGCATAATGGTATATCAGTATCTGAAATCGTAGGTATCTATTTAGGTAAAACTATGAAAAATGTTATGCGTGTATTTTCTGTTGTTTTATTAATTTTAGTAGGTACGGTTTTTGTTACATCACCTGCTGGGCTTTTAACCAACTTAACAGGTTTAAACCAAACATTATTAGTTGGTATAATCATTGTTTATTACATACTTGCAACGGTTTTACCTGTTGATAAAATAATCGGTAAAATATATCCATTATTTGGTATTTGTCTTATATTAATGGCAATAGGCTTATGCGGTGGTATGTTTATAAATCATTTTAACGGCACTGCACCTATGATGGAGCTTAACAAGGAAACATTTTCTACAAGCTTACATCCAGATGGCTTAAATGTTTTTCCATTTTTATTTGTTACTATAGCTTGTGGTGCTTTATCAGGTTTCCACGCTACACAATCTCCTATGATGGCTCGTTGCGTAAGAAACGCTAAAGAAACAAAAGCAGTTTTTTATGGTGCAATGGTTGTAGAAGGTGTTGTAGCTTTAATATGGTGTGCTGTTACCATTTCTTTCTTTGGCTCAATAGAGGCTATCTCTGAAGGGTTAAAAACTTATGGTGGCCCATCTGGTGTTGTAAATTTAATATCTAAAGAGCTTTTAGGTACAGTTGGTGCTATATTAGCTGTGTTAGGTGTTGTAGCTTGCCCTATCACATCTGGTGATACAGCATTTAGAAGTGCTAGGCTTACTATAGCTGATGCTTTTAAAATTAACCAAAAACCAATAGCTAAAAGGTTTCTTATAGCTATACCTTTATTTGTTATTTGTATATTCCTAACTACAGTAGATTTTAATATTATATGGAGATATTTTGCTTGGTCTAACCAAACATTAGCAACTATCTTTTTATGGACTGCTGGTGTGTATCTTTATAAAAATAACAAAAATTACTTTATAGCTGTATTACCTGCAACTATGATGTCTTATGTATGTGTATCTTATATAATGCAAGCTGAAGAAGGCTTTAAGCTAGCATCTAATATATCTAACATTACAGGTATTATAGTATCATTAGCTTTATTTGTGCTTTTTATGGTTAAGAAAAATACATTAAAAAAATAATTCTTTTTATATTTTAAAGGATAAATAAGTTTATAATTTTGGTTTTAAAAAATAATAGGATAACCTTAATTGTAATAAATCAATTTTTTGAATACTTTGTATTAAAAAACAGGCACTCCTAAAATTTATTTAATTAAAATTTAATACAAAAAACCGTATATAAATTTTAATTAAATAAATCAAGTGGTACCTTAATTGTAATTAATAAAAAAGCTATAGGTTTTATCACCTATATCTTTTTATTATATTTATTTTTTTAAAGCTTTTATTTGCTCTTTAACCTTTTCTAACATATCTTTATATTTTGCCATTTTTTCTTTTTCTTCTGCTATAACTTTTTCTGGTGCTTTAGCAACAAAACCTTCGTTAGATAGCTTTTTCTCAACACGCTCTACTTCTTTTATAAGCTTTTCTTCTTCTTTTTTAAGCCTGTCAAGCTCTTTTTCTATGTCTACAAGCTCATCAAAAGGCATATATATAACACCGTTTGGTATAACAACAGATACCGCTCCCTCTGGAGCATCTTTATGTTCTTTTATTATAATTTCACTTGCAAAAGCTAATGTTTTAAAGAACACTTCACTTGTTTTAAATGTATCATTAACTAAATCATTGTTTGAAGATATAATAACCTGAGCTTTTTTGCTGTTAGGAACATTCATTTCTGAACGTATGTTTCTTATACCTTTTACTGCTGTTTTTATAAGCTCTACCTTTTCTTCTTCTGCTTTAAAGTTTAGCTTTTCATCAAATTTAGGCCAGCTAGAAAGCATTATTGTTTCTTCTTCATCTTGTATTGATGTAAAGATTTCTTCTGTAACAAAAGGTGCAAATGGGTGTAATAATTTAAGCCCGTTTATAAGCACAGTTTTTAATGTATATAAAGCTGCTTTTCTTGTTTCATCTTCTTTGTTATAAAGACGAGGCTTAACCATTTCTATATACCAATCACAATATTCGTCCCACATAAAATCATATATTTTAGATAAAGCAACCCCTAAATCATAGCTTTCTAGGTTTTGAGTTACCTCTTTAGCAAGAGTGTTACATTTAGATAATATCCATTTATCTGCATCTGTAAGGCTATCTAAAGAAACGTTAGATAAATCTTCATCTTCTATGTTCATTAATATAAAACGAGTTGCATTCCATATTTTATTTAAGAAGTTTCTGTTAGCCTCTATTTTTTCAAAATAAAATCTTAAATCGTTTCCAGCAGAATTACCAGATGTAAGCATAAGCCTTAAAGCATCAGCACCGTATTTTTCTATAACTTCAAGAGGGTCTATACCATTTCCTAAAGATTTGCTCATCTTTCTACCTTCTGAGTCTCTAACAAGACCGTGGATTAAAACATCTTTAAAAGGTAGCTCCTTCATTTGCTCAAGCCCTGAAAATACCATACGTACAACCCAGAAGAAAATAATATCATATCCTGTAACAAGTACGTTTGTAGGATAGAAATATTCTAAATCTTCTGTTTTATCAGGCCAGCCTAAAGTTGAAAACGGCCATAAAGCAGAGCTAAACCAAGTATCTAATGTATCTTCATCTTGCACAAGCACTGTATGATTACATTTAGAGCAAGCTTTTGGCATTTCTCTAGCAACTTCTATATTGCCACATTTTTCACAGTAATAAGCAGGTATTCTATGTCCCCACCAAAGCTGACGAGATATGCACCAGTCTTTTATGTTTTCAAGCCAATGTGTATAAATTTTTCCAAATCTATCTGGTATAAAGCGAAGCTCATTGTTGTAATAAGCATCTAGTGCAGGTTTTGCAAGCTCTTCCATTTTAACAAACCACTGGCTTTTTATAAGTGGCTCTATAACGTGAGAGCAACGTTCGTGAGTACCAACAGCGTGGTTTATAGGCTCTTGTTTTACAAAAAGTCCTAACTTTTCAAGTTCTTTAATAATTTCTTTTCTTGCATCATATCTATATAAGCCGTTAAATTGTCCACCGTTTTCATTTATTGTGCCATCATCATTTAAAATATTTATTTTAGGTAAGTTGTGTCTTTGCCCTACCTCAAAGTCGTTAGGGTCGTGAGCTGGTGTTATTTTAACAACCCCTGTCCCCAATTCCATATCTACATAATCATCTGCTATGATAGGTATTTCTCTGTTTACAAAAGGTATAACGCAAGTTTTACCTATAAATTCTTTATATCTATCATCGTTAGGGTTTACCGCTATTGCAGTATCTCCAAGCATTGTTTCTGGCCTTGTTGTTGCAAACTGTAAAAACTTATCTGTATCTTTAATAGGATATTTTATGTGATAGAAAAAGCCGTTTTTATCTTCGTGGTCTACCTCTGCATCAGAAATAGTCGTTTGACAGTTAGGGCACCAGTTAATAAGCTTTTCACCTTTATATATATATCCTTTTTCATAAAGACGTATAAAAACTTCAATAACTGCTTTAGATAAGCCTTCGTCCATTGTAAAACGCTCTCTGTCCCAATCGCAAGAGTTTCCAAGTTTTTTAAGCTGGTTTACTATTGTACCACCGTATTCTTCTTTCCACTGCCAAGCTCTTTCTAAAAACTTTTCTCTTCCTAAATCTTCTTTTGTTATACCTTCGCTTGCCAGCTTATCTATTATTTTAACCTCTGTAGATATGCTTGCGTGGTCTGTTCCAGGAAGCCAAAGAGCTGAATATCCTTGCATTCTTTTCCATCTTATAAGCACATCTTGTAAAGTATTATCTAGGGCGTGTCCCATATGAAGATGCCCTGTAATGTTTGGCGGCGGAATAACTATTGTATATGGTTCTTTGTTTTTATCCACTTTAGCGTGAAAATATTTTTTTTCAAGCCAGTTTTTATAAATCCTTTCTTCTATAGCAGGATTATAGTTTTTTTCTAGTTCTTTTTTCATTTAATGAAACCTCCTAAAGCTATATATATTATAATTGCTATAAAAATTAAAAATAAACCTATCATTAATAAAATGCTTCCCTTTTGAGCAAACATTTCCGAAATATCATCTTTTTCTTCTTTCTCTTTCATAGCATCATCATCTTCTTCTAGGAAAGATTTATCTATTTTTGTTTTGCTAGCAAAAAGGTATTTTAGCAATATGATTATACCTATTAATATAAATATTAAAGCTAGTATTTTAATAATATCACCTACTTTAAATTAGATAATAAATAACTTTTTAACCATTTTATATTAAAAATATTAAAATATATATTTTAATTATTTAAAATAAAAAAAGCCCTCATCAACAAAGGACGAAAGCATCGTGGTACCACCTTATTTCAAGCAAAAATGCAAGCACTCAAAGCTTTTAACGTAAGCTAACCGTATGATGTTACTAAAGTTCTCATCATCTGCTCCAAAGCTACCTTCAATATTACGTTTGCAAAGCTACCTTTCAGCCTATGGATAGCTCTCTCTTTTGCCTGTTGATATTTACTCCTCTTTTTCATAGCATTTATTTATACAAATATTTTATATATATAATATAAATTTGTCAATATGTTTTAAAAAAATATAATAATATAGGTTTTTATGCTTATATATAAATATTAAGTAAAAAATGTTATAAATGTAAATATATATGGTATAATCTATTAGGTTAATATAAGGCTAAATTAAAATTTAATACAAAAAACCGTATATAAATTTTAATTAAAAAACAAACTAAATTATAATTGACAAGATTAAGAAATTAATTTATAATGTATACTAAAAAAATATGAAATAGGTGATTTTATTGAAATATATATATATAATTATAGGATTTACTACCCTTGCTATAGGAGGCATAGGTGTTGTTCTACCAGTTTTACCAACAACGCCATTTTTGCTTTTATCATCTCTTTGTTTTGCTAAAGGTTCAGATAGATTTCACAATTGGTTTTTAAATACCAAGCTATATAAAAACAATTTAGAAGATTTTGTAAAAAATAGAGAAATGAAACTTAAAACTAAAATATATTTAATGTGCTTATCTTCTGTTATGATTATGTTTTCCATATTTATAGTAGATATAATATATTTAAAAATAATGTTATTATGTATAGATTTATTTAAATATTATTATTTTGTATTTAAGATAAAAACAATATAAAATTAAATATGTTTATTAATTATAAAAACAGGATAAGCTTTTAAGCTTTAAAAATATTTAATTATCATAATTTTAAATTTATAAGGTTGTAGATAAATCTGCAACCTTTTTTAATTATCTAAACCCTCTACCCTCTTAAACTTTCCTCAAATTTCTTGATTAACCTTTAAATACTATCTTAGCTATAGTCTGAGTTTATTTTCCTATATTATATGTCCTAAAAAATTTAAAAACACTAACATAAATTACTTATAAAACATATAGATTTTAAACGCTAATTTATGGTTATACTTATTATAGCTTGACTTTTAAAATGCTAATGTTATAATAAAAATAAAGGGTTGTAAAGGAGAAAGTTATGGCAGATTTAAAAAAATTTTTATATGAGCAAATTGAAGTATTAAGAGAACAAGGCAATAAATTTTTACAAAGAGAAATCACTATGCACGATTTTAAAAAAGCATCAGGTAAGTTTGGTATATATGCAGAGCGTGGTGGAGAAAGCTTTATGGTGCGTATAAAAATACCTTCTGGTGTTTTTACCAATAAATCTATTAGCCTTTTACAAGGGTTTATAAGAAAATATAACATAAAAGAAATACACCCTACAACAAGACAAGCCATACAGCTTCATAGGCTATCTTTAGATACTGTTTTAGATATTTTTAAAGAATGCGTAGATAACGACTTAATAGGCTATGGTTGCGGAGGTAATTTTCCTCGTAATGTAACATCTTCCCCTCTTTCTAGCATAGAAAAAGATGAAGCTTTTGATGTTACACCTTATGCAAACTATGCTACAGATTATTTCTTACAAAGAATGGATACTTATAACTTACCTCGTAAGGTAAAAGTTGGCTTTTCTAACAGTAAAAGCAATTTAGCTAATGCCACATTAACCGATTTAGGTTTCTTAGCCACTATAAAAGATAATAAAAAATATTTTAAAGTTTTTGTTGCAGGTGGCCTTGGCAAAAACCCACAAACAGGGCTTGAGCTTCCTAGCTTAATAGAGCCTAAAGATGTTTTATATTATATAGATGCTTTGGTAGAGCTTTTTAAAGATCACGGTAACTATGAAAACAAAAATAAAGCTAGAATAAGATATATTTTACAAGAAAAAGGCAATGAGGAATTTTTAAATTTATATGATAGCTATATAAAAAAATCTAAAGAAAAAGATTTAGATGTAAAAGAGCCTACAGAAGTTGTTGTCCCTGAAGCTAACGAAGGTGTCGTTCAAGAAAACAACAACGTTATAGCTCAAAAACAAAATGGTAGATACACTGTTATTATAAAACCTATAGGTGGTATTATATCATCTGAAGATTTTAATTCTATTATAGATTTTATACAAAACACAGATAGCAAAGAATATATTAATCTCATAGCTAGTATGGAAGAAAGCTTTTATATAACTAACCTTAACGCTAAAGAAGTTAATAAAATTTTAGATATTTGTAAAAACTTTAACCAAACTACAAAACTAGCTCAAAGTATAAGCTGTATAGGTGTTCCTGTTTGTCAGATAGGTCTTGCTGAAAGCCAAAGCTTGTTAAATAACATAATAACACACTTTAAAGAAAATAACCTTAATAAAGATTTATTACCTAAAATGCATATATCTGGTTGCCCTAACTCTTGCGGTAGACATCAGGTAGCTAACATAGGCTTTTCAGGTAAAAGAAAAATGGTAGATAAAGTTATAGTTGATGCTTATGAGCTTACCATAGATGGTTGCTTTAAAGGTGAAGATACAAAGCTTGGTAAGCCTGTGTGTGATATTTTAGCAAAAGATATTCCAAGCTTTTTAGAAGAAGTTTATAAAAATCTAGACGCTAAAAACATAACTTTTGATAACTTTAAAAATACAGAAGATTTTAACGCTTTATGTAATAAATATATGATAAAATAGTTATCGAAAAGAGGGATAAAATGAGGATAAATAATAGTGCTTTAATGCAAAATAACCTTTTAGGTTTAAGCTATAAGGGTAAACAAAATAAAAACAATATAAAAAATAAAAATGAACAAGAGCAACAAGCGGGAAATAACCTTGCTATTTCTAAAGATGCTAGAAAAAACAAGCTTATAGAAAACCTTAACAAACAAAAAAGCACAATACAAGAGCTTAAAGAAGCTTATCTTAAAATGGCTAGAGATAAAGGCTTAGATGATGATGAGATAGAATTACAATTAGGTATTTATGAAGAGCAACTTGCCTCTATAGATAAAAAGATTGCCGAAATAGAAGCTAGCGAAAGAAAAGAAGAGCTTGAAAAACTAAAAAAAGAACAAGAAGAAAAAAAGGAAAAAGCAGAAAAACAAAAAACTAAAGAAGATATAGAAAAAGAAGAAATAAAAAACACTGTTGATATATCTTTAACCTTAGACGGAATTAGAGATAACAGGCAATTAAAGGCAAACCTTGAAAGAGATAAAACTTCACTAGACATAGAAATAAAAAATGATATGTCTAGAGGTTATTCTCATATAGTTAAGAAAAAGCAAGCCCAGTTGTTAGATTTAGAAGATAAAATCTTAAAGATAGAAGGTAAAAACTTTTCTAGTATGGGTGAGGTTATAAAAAAAATAAATAAAAATAACGAAGATAAAAATAATATAGAAAAAGAAGATATCAATAGTACAGAAGATAAAGATAAAGATAAGGATAAAAAATAAAAAACAAATATTCAAATCAAAACCACCCGTTGATGAAGTGCGCCCCAAATGTTATTTTAGTCTAACATTTGGGGTGCTCTTTATAGCTGGTGGTTTATATAAAGCCTGTTAGGCAAAAAATTAAAGTTGTTATCTATGTTTTAAAACATAGATAACAACTTTAATTTTTATATTGGTTTTTAACCTTCCATTCTCTAGGAGATATATTAAATGTATTTTTAAATATTTTAGAAAAATGTAGCGGGTTTATATAACCAACCTTTTCTCCAACTTCTTTAATGGAAAAATTAGAAGTTTTTAATAATTGGCAAGCTTTAGACATTCTATATTTTATTAAAAATTCTTGAGGATTACTATTAATAACTTCTTTAAATATTTTACCAAAATAACTTTTATTAAGTCCTAAAAAAGCAGAAATTTCTTCTATAGTTATATTATTTTGATAATTATTTTCTATATAGTTTATAGCCTCTCTAACATAAAAATTTTTTAAGTCTCCACAGGTAGGTTTCATTCTACCTTGATTAGAATTTTTTAATAAAAATAAAAATAAATATAAATGACCCATTGCCTCTAGAGGGTCATCTTTATTAGAATTTAAAATATCAAACATTTTATTCTTTAATTGTATACTTGATTTATTATCAGATTTATAAATAGGGTTATCACAAGATAAACCGCTAATTTTTATAAATTCATCAATTTTTAAACCACTAAATTCAATCCATATGTACTCCCAAGGGTATTGCTCATCAGCTATATAATGGCAACATTTATTTGGAGATATTAGAAATCCTTCACCAGAAGATAAATTATACATATTGTTAGTATTATTAGAATTTTCTAAAACAAGTTTACCTTTACCAGAAATTATATAATGAAATAAATAATGTTGTCTAAGTGCAGGCCCAAAAGAATGAGCAGGTTTACACTTTTCATAACCATATTGATAAATTTTAATATCTATAAAATTAGCATCATTAAATACGTGGAAAAATAAATCGTTCAAAATTATATCCTCCTTTATATATAATAAATTATAATACATTATATGTATAAATTCTAGTTGATTTTACTATATTTTATAAAAAATGTAAATAATACATATTTTAATAGTATATATATATTTCAAAAAATTGAACAATAATGTATTATATATACATAATAAATTGTAATATAAATACATCAAAAGTCTCAAAAAAATCAAAAAAATAGTAAAAAAATAACAAAAAGGGTGGTTTTTATGAAGAAAATTTTATCATTTATTTTAATTTTTGTAATCACAATGTTATCTATAACAGGATGTGGAAGTAAAAGTTCAGATAACCTAACAATAGCCATTTGGGATCAAGGGCAAGAGCCAGGGTTAAAACAAATATTAGATGAATTTACAAAAGAAACAGGAATAAAAACAGAACTACAAGTTATAACTTGGGATAGCTATTGGACACTATTAGAAGCAGGTGCTTCTGGTGGAGATATGCCAGATGTATTTTGGATGCATTCAAATCAAGCTACAAAATATATGAAAAATGGTATATTATTTGATTTAACAACTTTGGCAGACGAAAGTAGCATTTTAAATCTAGATAAATTTAATGAAGATATTTTAGACATGTATACATATGATGGGAAAATATATGCCATACCAAAAGATATAGATACTATTGCATTATGGTATAATAAAACTATGTTTGATGAAGCTAATATACCTTATCCAGATGAAACATGGACTTGGGAAACATTTTATGATGCAGCAAAAAAACTTACAAAAGAAGATGGAAGCCAATATGGCTTAGCAATGAACCCAACAAATGACCAAGATGGATATTATAATGTTATTTATTCTATGGGTGGTAGTGTAATATCCGATGATAAAAGCAAATCAGAATTTAATAATGAAAATACAATAAAAGCGATGAATTTTGTTGATGAAATGGTAAAAACTGTTATGCCTCCAGTAAATGTAATGGCAGAAACAGGAACAGATACTTTATTAAGCTCTGGAAAAATTGCTATGCTTACACAAGGTTCTTGGATGGTTGCTCCATTTAAAGAAAATGAATATATTGTACAAAACTGTGATGTTGCTATTATTCCTAAAAATAGTGATGGTAAAAGAGTTTCTTTATTTAATGGTCTTGGTTGGGCAGTTTCTGCAAATACTAAAAATCCAGAAGGAGCTTTAAAGCTTGCAGAATGGTTAGGCAGTGAAGATATGCAAAGAAAGCAAGCAGATTTAGGTATTACAATGTCAGCATATGAAGGTGTTTCTGACAATTGGGTTAATTCAGCACCATTTAATTTACAAGCATATTTAGATGTTTTAGATGAAAACAATGCAGAGCTTGTTATAAGACCTTTTTCAAAAGATACTTTAGCTTGGATGAATATGATGCAACAACAACTTAAAGAAAGCTGGAGTGGTAATATAAGTATGGAAGAAAATTGTAATATAATTGCAGAAAAAATGAATGAAATGTTAAAAAATGAACAATAAAAACTAATAAATAAATTTTTTATAACTTTTAGTAATATAACAAGGTTAGTTTTAAACTAATCTTGTTATATTTAATCTCAAAAAGGAGGATAGATTATGAAAAATAGGTCAAAAATGTCAAAAAGACGAAAGATGGAGAATGTATGGGGATTAGCTTTTGTTTTTCCTACAATACTAGGGCTATTTATTTTAAACATAATACCAGCTATAAGTACAATATATCAAAGTTTTTTTAAGGTGGGAGATTTTGGCAAAGGCAATACTTTTGTGGGGCTTGATAACTATAAGACAATTTTATCTGACCCAAATATTTGGCAAGCTATTATAAATACTTTTAAGTACACAATAATAGAAGTTCCTGTATCTATTATTATATCTTTAATTTTGGCAGTTTTGTTAAATAGAAAAGTAAAGGGAATATCTATATATAGGACAATTATGTTCTTGCCTATGGTTGCTGCTCCAGCTGCCATTGCTATGGTTTGGAAATGGCTTTTCAATTCAGAATTTGGGTTATTAAACAATATGTTTAATTTAAATATAAATTGGATATCAAATCCTGATATAGCTATTTATTCCCTTGCATTAGTAGGTATCTGGTCTATAATAGGATATAATATGATACTGTTTTTATCTGGATTACAAGAAATTCCAAAAGATTATTATGAGGCTTCAAGTATAGATGGTGCATCTCCTATAAAACAATTTTTTAAAATAACAATCCCATTATTATCACCAACAATATTTTTTGTTGCCATAACAAGAGTTATAGGAGCATTGCAAGTATTTGATTTAATATTTATGATTATAGATAAGACAAACCCAGCATTAGTTAAAACACAATCTTTGGTATATTTATTTTATCAATACTCTTTTGTAGAAAACAATAGAGGTGTTGGCTCTGCTATTGTTGTTTTACTTATAATGATAATAATGGTTATAACATTAGTGCAAATGAAAGCACAGAAAAAATGGGTACATTACAATTAGTATAGGAGGTATGTTATGGATAAGTCAAATAAAGTAAATAGTATAGTAATAAATGTTTTTTTAATAATAGTTTCTATAACTATGCTTGTACCGTTTGTATGGATGATGTTAACATCTTTTAAAACAGTGAGTGAGTCAACTTCTGTAGACCCTTTTGTTATTTTCCCAAAAGAGTTTAGATTAGATAATTTTAAAGTTGTTATAAAAAATATGGACTTTTTAAAATTATACTTAAATACAATTTTGATGATTGCTGGTAGAGTTTTATGTGCTGTTTTAACATCAACTATGGCAGGATATGCTTTTGCAAGGTTAAATTTTAAGTATAAAAATTTTTTATTTTCTTTGGTTCTTTTTCAGATGATGATACCATCACAAATATTTATAATTCCTCAATATGTAATGGTAAGTAAAATGAATATGCTTAATACTATTTTTGCTTTAGTTTTTCCAGGGCTTGTTAGTGCTTTTGGAACATTTTTATTAAGGCAAGCTTATATGTCGTTACCTAAAGAACTAGAAGAAGCTGCCCTTTTAGATGGTTGCAATATACCTCAAACATTTTTATACATAATGTCTCCTTTAACAAGGTCTGCTATGATAGCATTAGGTATATTTACAGCACTTTTTGCATATAAAGACTTGATGTGGCCACTTATAGTAAATAAAAGTGTTATGCCTTTAGCATCTGCTTTAGCAAAAATGCAAGGACAATACAGCAATAATTACCCACAACTTATGGCGGCTTCTTTATTAGCCTGTGTACCTATGATAGTAATATATGTAATATTCCAAAAACAATTTATAGAAGGTATTGCTACATCTGGTGGTAAATTATAAATAGGAGGTTAAAATATGTGTATATTTTTTAATGAACAAAAAAATATGTTTACTTTACAAACAAAAAATTCTACATATCAAATGAAAGTTGATGAGTTTGATTTTTTAGCACATATATATTATGGTGAAAAAATAGAACAAGGAGATATGGAATATTTAATTACTAAAACAGATATTTCTTTTTCCGGAAATCCCTTTGAAGCAAAAGATAGAACATTTTCTTTAGATGTTTTACCACAAGAATATTCTAGTGTTGGTATTGGTGATTATAGAATTAGTAGTATAAGTTTAAATGAAGAAAATGGTTGTAATGTATTTCAGCCTAAATATACTGGATATAAAATAAAAGATGGTGTTAAGAAAATAGAAGGAATGCCTTATATATACGATAATGGAGATAACCCTAAAACATTAGAAATTTATCTAAAAGATAAAATAACAAATATAGAAATTACTTTAAACTATACTATTTTCTATGAAATGGACATTATTGCAAGGTCTGCTACATTAAAAAATAGTAGTAATAACACAATAAAATTAAATAAAATTATGTCTTCTTGCTTAGATTTTTACTATAAAGATTTAGAAATTATGCATTTTTATGGTAGACACGCTATGGAAAGACTAACTGAAAGAACAACTTTACCACATGGAATAACTTCTATTAGTAGTAAAAGGGGTACATCAAGCCATCAACATAATCCTGCTTTAATTTTATGTGAAAAAAATACAACGGAAGACTATGGAAATTGTTATGGTATGGCTTTAGTATACAGTGGTAACTTTTTAATAGAAATTGAAAGAGACCAGCTAGAACAAATAAGGGCTAATATAGGTATAAATTGTGAAAATTTTCAATATGAAATAAAAAAAGATGAAATTTTTGAAACTCCTCAAGTTTTAATAACATTTAGTGATAAAGGTTTATCAAAATTATCACACAATTTTCATAAAGCTATAAGAAATAACATTTGTAGAGGAAAATATAAATTAGAAAGACGTCCTATATTAATAAATAATTGGGAAGCTACTTATTTTGATTTTGATGATGATAAGATAATAAATATTGCAAGGCAAGCCTCAGATTTAGGCATAGAGATGTTTGTTTTAGATGATGGTTGGTTTGGTAAAAGAAATGATGATAATTCAGGGCTTGGAGATTGGTTTGTAAATAAAAATAAACTAAAAAATGGCCTCCCTACCCTAGTTAAAAATATTAATAATATGGGTATGAAATTTGGTATATGGTTTGAACCAGAAATGATATCTGAAGATAGTGACCTGTTTAAAAAAAATCCAGATTGGGTTGTGAAAGTTCCAAATAGAAGTCCTAATAAATCAAGAAATCAGTTAGTATTAGATATGTCTAGAGATGATGTTAGAGAATATTTATTTGAATCTATATCGTCTATACTAGATAGTGCCAATATAGAATATATAAAATGGGATATGAATAGAAGCATTTGTGATGCATTTAGTGCAAATATTACAAAAGATAGACAAGGAGAGTTTTACCATAGATATATTTTAGGACTTTACAATCTTTTAGAAAGAATAATTACAAAATATCCTAATATTTTATTAGAAGGTTGCAGTGGAGGTGGCGGAAGATTTGATATTGGTATGTTATATTACTCTCCACAAATATGGTGTAGCGATAATACAGATGCTATTGAAAGACTAGAAATACAATATGGTACGTCATTTATATATCCTATATCTGCCGTTGGGTCTCACGTTTCGGCTATACCTAATCATCAAACAGGTAGGAAAACAAATATAGATACAAGAGCAGTTGTTGCTATGTCTGGAAGCTTTGGTTATGAGATGGACTTAGGTCTAATAAGTGAAGAAGAAAAAATAAAAGTAAAAGAACAAATTAGAGATTATATAAAATATCAACCTATTATACATAATGGTTTATACTATCGTTTAAGTAGACCTAATAGTGAAGAATGGTATACGGCTTGGCAATTTGTTTCTGAAGATTTGAAAGAAAGTCTTTTAAATGTTGTTGTTACAAAAGTTGGCCCTAATAAATTAAATTTAAATATAAAATTAAAAGGTCTTGATAAAAATAAAAAATATAAAATACAAAATGATGATAAAATATATATGGGAGATATGCTTATGAATGGTGGTATAGTTTTAAAAAATCCTTTTGGAGAATTTCCTGCATACCAAATATATATAAAAGAAGTGGAGGAATAAAATATGAAGTTTGAAAACAAAGCAATGATTATAACTTATGCCGATAGCTTGGGAAAAAATTTAAAAGATTTAAAATATGTTTTAGATACATATTTTAAAGAAGCTATAAATGGTGTACATATACTGCCTTTTTTCCCATCATCAGCAGATAGAGGCTTTGCCCCTATGACTTATAGAGAAGTTGAAAAAGACTTTGGAGACTGGAACGATATAAATGATATTGCAAAAGATTATTACCTTATGTATGACTATATGATAAATCATATATCAGCAAGCAGTGAGTATTTTAAAGATTTTAAAGAAAATAAAGATGAATCAGAATATAAGGATTTATTTATAAGATATAATAAATTTTGGGATAATGAAGAAGAGCAAAAAAGCGATTTAGAAAAAGTATATAAAAGAAAGCCTAGAGACCCATTTATAGAGGTAGAATTTAAAGATGGAACAAAAGAAAAGCTTTGGTGCACATTTGATGAAGAACAAGTTGATTTGAATGTAAAAAGTGAGACAACAAAAAAATTTACAAAAGAAAACTTAATGTTTTTAGCTAATAATGGTGCAAGTATAATTAGGCTAGATGCTTTTGCATATGCAACTAAAAAGAAAGGAACAAATTGTTTTTTTGTAGAACCAGATGTATATAATATATTAGATGAATGTAAAGAAGTATTAGAAAAAAATAATGTAGAAATATTGCCAGAGATACACGAACATTATACAATACAATTAAAACTTGCAGAAAAAGGTTATTGGGTATATGATTTTGTGTTGCCTATGTTACTTTTATACACACTATATTCTGGTAAAAACGAGAGACTTATTAACTGGTTAAAAATATGCCCAAGAAAACAATTTACAACACTAGATACACACGATGGTATAGGAGTAGTAGATGTAAAGGATATTTTGACAGATGAAGAAATAGAGTTTACTAAAGAGTATTTATTTGATAATGGAGCAAATATAAAAAGAATATACAACACAATGGCGTATAATAACTTAGATATATATCAAATAAATTGTACTTATTATTCTGCCCTAGGAAATAACGATAAATCATATTTATTATCAAGAGCAATACAAATTTTTACTCCAGGGATACCTCAAATATATTATGTAGGCCTTTTGGCTGGTAAAAACGACATAGAATTATTAGAAGAAACTAAAGTTGGTAGAAATATAAATAGGCATTATTATACTTTAGATGAAATAAAACAAGAATGTGAAAGAGAAGTTGTTAAAAAACTTTTAAATTTATTAAAATTTAGAAATAATTATGACGCTTTTAATGGAAATATAAAAATAAATGAAGATGTAGAAAGCAATATAATTGATATTAAATGGGAAAAAGATAATAATTTTGCTAATTTAATAGCCAATTTAGAAACTTATGATTTTAAAATATGTTATAATGATATAGAAACTAAAGAAGTCAAAGAACTTATAATATAAAATTTAATATAGTTTTCGTTAGATATTTTAATACGGTTGTAGTACTATAAAACACCATAAAGGGATACCCAATAATATTATGACTTTTATATCATAGGTATTATTAGAGGTGAAATTTGGTTATTATTTTTGGAAAAGCTTTAATGTAAAAACAAATTATAAGTTTAAACATCCTGAAATATTAAACATTAAAACATTTATGGACTAGTTCTATAAATGTTTTTTTGTTTAAAAATTTGATTTTTTATTAGGATAAATACTAGGGTAAGATTTTTATGTTAAAAAAATTATAAATTAATAATATCTAAAAAACTAATATAAAACAAAAATACTATATTAATGTAAACATATTTATTTTAGAAGAATATCTTTTAAGTAAGAAAAATAAAAAGGGTTGGTTAGTGAAAATGCTTGTATTGTTAAAACTTAGCTCCCTACATACTATATATAAAGGAGTGATTATATGTTAGAAAAGATGCGAAAAGTTTTTATAGAAAAGTTTGGTAATGGAGATAGTATACAAGAGTTTTTTTCTCCTGGTAGAGTAAACTTAATTGGTGAACATATAGATTATAATGGTGGCTGTGTTTTTCCTTGTGCTTTAACTATTGGCACTTATGGAATGTTTAGAAAAAGACAAGATAAAAAAGTATTATGTTATTCAATGAATTTTGAAAATAAAGGTATTATTGAATTTGATATAGAAAATTTTACATATGATAAAAAAGACGATTGGGCAAATTATGTTAAAGCGGTTATTTGGGCTTTTGGTGAAAAATATGGATTAATAGAAAATGGTTTTGAATTTTTATGTTTTGGTAATATACCCAATGGTTCTGGGCTTTCATCTTCTGCATCTTTAGAGCTTTTGGTTAGTCGTATTTTAATAGACGAGTTTAATATAAATATTGATATGATAGAAGCAGCTGTTTTAAGCCAGTTAGCAGAAAATAAATTTATTGGTGTAAATTGTGGTATTATGGATCAATTTGCTATTGCTATGGGTAAAGAAAAAAATGCAATTCTTTTAAATACTGATACGTTAGACTATAAATATGTACCTATAAATCTAGGTAATGTTAAAATTGTTATTACAAACACAAATAAAGAAAGAAAGCTTTCAGAATCTAAATATAATGAGCGTAGAAGTGAATGTGAAAAAGCACTTAATTATATAAAAAAAGAAAGAAATATTAATAACCTTTCAGAAATTACTTCCTCAGAATTTGAAAATCTAAAAAATTTGATAGAAGATGAAACTTGCATTAAAAGAGCAACTCACGTTGTTTATGAAAACGAAAGAACTAAAAAAGCAGTTGAAGCTCTTGAAAAAAACAACTTAAAAGAGTTTGGTGAGCTTTTAAATCAGTCTCATAGCTCATTAAGAGATTTATATGAAGTAACAGGTATTGAGTTAGACACGCTTGTGGAAATAAGCTTAAAACAAAAAGGTGTTTTAGGTTCAAGAATGACAGGTGCTGGATTTGGAGGTTGTACTATTAGTCTTGTAGAAGAAAAATGTATACCTAGTTTTATTGAAAATGTAGGGAAAAAATATAAAAATAAAATAGGATATGAGCCTAGCTTTTATATAGTTGAAGTAGGTAGTGGTTCTAGAAAGTTATAGTTTAAGTATATGGGAGGATAAGATAATGAAAGTTTTAGTTTTAGGAGGAGCAGGATATATTGGCTCTCACACAGTTTATGAACTTATTAATGATGGTTTTGAAGTTGTTATTATAGACAATTTAGAAACAGGACATAAGCAAGCTATTCATAAAGATGCAAAATTTTATCAAGGTGATTTAAGAAATAAAGAATTTTTAAATGATGTTTTTAAACAAGAAAAAAATATAGATGGTATAATTCATTTTGCGGCAAACTCCTTAGTAGGAGAAAGTATGCAAAATCCACTTAAATACTACGATAATAATTTACTTGGTACTAAAGTTTTGCTTGAAGCTATGTTAGAAAATAATATTAAAAATATTGTTTTTTCTTCTACCGCAGCAACTTATGGAGAACCTAAAAATATTCCTATATTAGAAGATGATTTAACAGAGCCAACAAATACTTATGGCGAAACAAAACTTGCTATGGAAAAAATGTTTAAATGGGTTAGTAAGGCTCACAATTTAAAATATGTTTCTTTAAGATATTTTAATGCCTGTGGTGCTTATTATGATGGAACTATTGGAGAAGCCCATAATCCAGAAACTCATTTAATCCCTATTGTTTTACAAGTTGCTAATGGAACAAGAGAGCAAATAAATATTTTTGGTGATGATTATAACACTAAAGATGGAACTTGTATAAGAGACTATATTCACGTTACAGACCTTGCTCAAGCTCATATTTTAGCTATTAAATACCTAATAAATGGTGGAGATAATAATATTTTTAATTTAGGAAATGGGGTTGGGTTTACTGTTAAAGAGGTTATAGAAACAGCTGAAAAGGTCACTGGCAAACATATAAAAGCAGTTATATCTGAAAGAAGAGCAGGAGACCCAGCAGTTTTAGTTGCATCTAGTGAAAAAGCAAAATCTGTCTTAGGTTGGAAGCCAAAATTTAATAGCCTTGAAGATATAATAAATTCTGCTTGGAAATGGCATAGGTCACATCCAAATGGTTTTGAAGATTAGGGGGAATAACATTGAATATTGAAATAGCAATAGAAAATTTATTAAAATATGCACTAAAAAATGAATTAATTGAAAAAGAAGATATTATTTTCACTAGAAATAGTCTTTTAGAGTTATTTTTATTAGATGACTATAAATTTGAAGAAAGTAAAGAAAATTTTACACTAGAAGAAACTTTAAAATTTATGCTAGACTACGCTTTTGAAAAAGGAATTTTAAAGAGCAATACTATAGCTAACAGAGATTTATTTGATACAAAAATAATGGGGTTACTTACGCCTAAACCAAGCCAAGTTATCAAAAAGTTTTGGAAATTGTACAACAAAGACCCAAAGCTAGCAACAGATTATTACTATAATTTTAGCCAAGCAACAGACTATATAAGAAAATATAGAATAGAAAAAGATGAAAAATGGAAATATAATACAGAATATGGCGAAATAGATATTACTATAAATTTATCCAAACCGGAAAAAGACCCTAAGGATATAATGTTGCAAAAAAATATTTCTATTACAGAGTATCCTAAGTGCTTACTTTGTAAAGAAAACGAGGGATATGCAGGAAGAATTAATCATCCAGCAAGGCAAAATCATAGAATTATCCCTATAACTCTTAACAATGAAAAATGGGGATTTCAATATTCGCCATATGTTTATTATAATGAACATTCTATAGCTTTTAATTTTGAACATACACCAATGAAAATTGAAAGAAATACATTTTCAAAGCTTTTAGATTTTGTTAAAATATTTCCACATTATTTTATAGGTTCTAATGCAGATTTGCCTATTGTTGGAGGTTCTATTTTAGCTCACGACCATTATCAAGCAGGTAAGTATGAATTTGCTCTTACAAAATCTCCATTTGAACAAGTTTTTGAAATTCCAAACTTTGAAAATATTAAAGTAGGTATTGTAAAATGGCCTATGTCTGTTTTAAGAATTGAAGGGAAAGATTCTGAAGAACTTATTAATCTTTCAGAAAAAATTCTAGAAACTTGGAAAATATATACAGATGAAACAGTGGGAGTGTATGCTTTTACAGGAGAAACTCCTCATAACACTATAACACCTATTGTTAGAATAAGTAATGGAAATTATCAAGTAGACTTAGTATTAAGAAATAATATTACAAGCAAAGAGCATCCACTAGGAGTTTTTCATCCTCACAATGAACTTCATAATATTAAAAAAGAAAATATTGGACTTATAGAAGTTATGGGACTTGCAGTTTTACCAGCAAGGTTAAAAGGAGAGATAGAGCTAATTAAAGAGTTTATTTTACAAAATAAAAACCTTGAAAACAATGAAAATATTAGAAAACATAAAAATTGGGTAAATAGTTTTAAACATAATTATAAATTTACTAAAAGTAATATAGATGAAATTTTAAAAATTGAAATAGGAAAAGTTTTCTTAAAAGTTTTAGAAGACGCAGGTGTTTTTAAAAGAACTGAAGAAGGTCAAAAAGCTTTTGTAAAATTTATTGAAAAAGTAAAAGAGAATTGTAAATAGTTAAATTTCTAATTGTTTTATTACTTATATTCAAAAATAGATTAATAATATAAAATAATATAAAAATACTAAAGTTTTTATATTATTTATAAAATAAGAATTATATTAATTTTATCTATATTATTTACAACTACTTTTTAAATATAGGTTGTTCACTATTTTTTGTGGTGGTTATAAATTATTTATTACATTTAATCGGTTTAGATGTTATATGTTAGTTAGACAATCCTAAATATGCTCTTAACTCTTTTGTTCTAATAGCCATATAGAAAAGTATAGGATACAGCACAATTATTATTATACCTGCTATAAAGGTATTGCCTAGCTATTTATATAATGTAAAGCTAGATAAATCCTCTGAATTATCAACATTTTTAAAATTACATTACCTATGATTGATGAAAATAATTATGAATTTACAAAAATGTATATAGAATGTGAAAATAACCCTAACATAGATAGTTTAAATAGAGCTAATCCTAACAAACACAAAGGGTTAATATATTCTTCTAATTTATGCCACTAAATAGCTCAAAATACAAGTTAAAGTGAGTTAATAAAATAAACTCAAGAAGATGATAGTTTTACAAAAAAAAATAAAATTTGGTGATAGTTTTTATCCATATATAACCCACCTTAAAATATAATGTTTAAAATTATATAATAAAAAATTTTTATATCAATAATTATTTTAAGCAATATTATTAAAAATATAATAAATAGTATTTAAAAAGGCTCTTTACCCTTTATTGCAAGGAAATTTTACTTCTCCCAATATTTTGTATATACCCTATATTTAAAGGCTATAAAAATACCCTTGTAAATTTACAAGGGTATTTTTATAGCCTTATTTTAAGCTAAATATCATCTTCTATTTTTTTAATATCTTCTTCGTCTTCCTCTGATAAAATCTTTTCTGTTTCATTAAAATAAGCTTGAATAATTTTTTCTATAACCTTTTCTTTAGATGTATCTTCCACATTAAGAGCAATTATTTTTTCCATTAACTGTTGATGCTCTTCTTCTATCTCTTTTATTCTTTCTTCTATCTTTTTCTTTTTGCTATCTATCTCTCTAAAATAAGCCTTTTGGTTATCAATATTTATAGATTTAGCAAAAGATTCTAAAGAACCGTTTGATATGTTTATCCTTTTAAGGCGTAAAAAATCCTCAAGCTGAGCTTGTACCTCATATACAAGCTTTCCTAGGTTATCATACCTAGATACAATATGCTTATAGTTGTTAAAATCGTTTAAGTTAGCTCTTAAGGCACGTGAATTTTTTACATTATATTTATTATAGGTATAATTTAAAAAATTAATATAATAAGAATAAACAACTGTTTTTTTATTTAATAATGTAACCAACTTAGCTTGCTTTTTCTCATTTAGCTTTAGCTCAAAAACTATCTTTTTCCTAAAAGCATATATAAGAACAATAGTAAATATAAGAGTTACACATAAAATAGATAAAGATAAAAACACCGATTCGTTTAAAGAAACCGATATTAACGTTAAAACAATTATAGAAATACCAAGCACTATAGCTATAGCAAAAGAAAACTTATGAAGCACATTATATGCAAACTGTAACCTTTCTCTATCTAGCATAGTTCTTTCTTTTTCATCTTTTATTAAATCTATATCTCTAGCTAAAAGCCTTTTAGAGTTTTCGGCATCTTCTATTTGATAAAGTGCGTCGTTTGCATCTTCTTCTAGCTCTTCTAGCTTATTTATAGAGCTTGAAAAATCTCCCATTTGATAACGGATACCTTTCCTTTCGTTATTAAGCTGTACATATTTTGATATTAAATCTTTTAAATATTTTGTATCTTCTTCAGAAAGGTTATCATAGCATTTTAAATCTTCTAAAATAACATCACATTCTCGCCTTTTTTTATCTAGGTAAGCACGATGCCTATCTAGCTTTAAGCTATCATCACAAAGCTCTACTGCCTTTAAAACCTTTTCATCATCTTCGCTATCTTCTAGCAAAAATACATATTCTCTAAATTTAGAATATTCATAAGAATAATCGCTTAATGTTTCCTTAGATGTTAATACTTCTTCTTTTTTAAAATTTGATAAAAAACGCGATAAAAAGCCTTTTTGCTTTGGCTTATCTATTTCTTTATCAAAAAGCTTAAGGCTATTATTTTTATCAAAAGACATATAAAAAGCTCCTTTTATTTATTTTAATATACATTTTAAGTTTATTATATTATATTCTAGTTTTTTTTACAATAGTTTTTTATATTTAAAAATAGATGTAGCCTTATAATTAATATAAAATTATAAAACTACATCTATATATTATCTTTTTTCTACAACAAACTTTATTGAGGTTTTTAGCTCCCCATCAACTTCTATTTGAGAAAATGCAGGTGTGCATATAAGCTCTATACCGTTTGGAGCAACATAACCTCTTGCTATAGCAATGCTTTTCACTGTCTGGTTAACAGCACCTGCTCCTATTGTTTCTATTTCTATTTTTTTATTGTTTCTTGCAATAGCTGCTATTGCACCAGCAACCGATTTTGGCTCTGAACTAGCTGAAACCTTTAATATTTCCATAATTTCCTCCTAAATGCTATGTTAATAATATTATTTTTAACAAAAATTTATATTATATACATAAATTTTTTAATAACATTGAAACTTTATTATGAAAATATAAGTCTAATAGATAGGAGGTGAAAATCTTGAAGAAAGATAAGGTATACCTAGCAGAACAAACTCTCCTAAAAAACTATAATAAATATTATAAGCTAGCATTTTCTTATGTTAATAACGAAGCTGATGCTATGGACATAGTCCAAGAAAGTGCTTATAGGGCTATAAAAAACATTCATACATTAAAAGATGATAAATTTATAGACACTTGGATATATAAAATAGTTATAAACCAATGTAAAACATTTTTATCAAAAAATAAATACATAGCAGAAGATATTGATAATGCAAATTTACCTTTTAATGATAAATACGAAAATATAGACTTAAAAAATGCACTAAATAAGCTAGATGCAGATGAAAAGGCAATTATTATTTTAAGATTTTTTGAAGATTTAAAGCTAGAGCAAATAGCTATGGTGCTAGATTTAAACATAAGTACAATAAAATCTAAGCTATATAGAAGCCTTAAAAAGCTAGAAATTATTATAGAGGAGGGATAAAATGAAAGAAAATGATAAATTAAAAAAATTAAAAGAACAATATAACAATATTAATGTATGTGAAGAAGGAGTGTTTTATATGAAAAAAAATATTGAAAAAGCCAAAAGACAAAATAAAATAAAATATATATCTGTTGCTTGTGCATCTTTTTTAGCAGTTTTTATAGCTTTGCCTAACATAAGCCCATCTATCGCTATGGCAATGAGCAAAATACCTGTTATAGGAAGCATTGTAGAAGTTATTACAATAAATGATTATACAGACGAAACAAAAAACATTAATGCTAAAGCACCTGTTGTATCTGATGATAAAAACAGCCAAGCTTTAGATGAGCTTAATAAAACAACAGATGAATATGTAAATACTTTAATTTCTAAATTTAAAGAAGATTTTAACGAAGGAGATAATAAAAGCTTAGATATAGACTATGACATACTAACAGATAATGATAAACTTTTTAGCTTAAGAATAAATACTTTAGAAACAAATGCTAGTGGATATATGTATTCTAAAATATATCATATAGATAAAAACACAGGTAACATAATAGAGCTTAAAGATTTATTTAAAGATGATAGCTATATAGATGTTTTAAGCCAAAACATAAAAGAACAAATGAAAGAGCAAATGGCAAACGATGAAAACAAAATATATTTTGTAGATGCTGATATACCAGAAGGTAATTTTGAAAAAATAAAAGAAGACCAAAACTTCTATTTTAACAATGAAAATAACCTAGTTATATGTTTTGATGAATATGAAGTTGCTCCTGGATATATGGGACCTGTGGAATTTGTTATTCCAAAAGATGTTACAAATGATATATTAAAATAAACAAAACAAAATAAAATAATGCTATATATAAATATATAGCATTATTTTATTTTGTTTATAAGTTTTATAGCTATTCTGATTTGATAGCTTTTAAAGCTTCTATTTTAACAGCACGTCTTGCTGGGAAATAACCTGCCATAAGCCCTATAAGGCTTGCAAATATTAAAGATGCAATGCTTAGCCATAAAGGTATGGAAGATATCTTGCTAACCTCTTCCTCTGCTCCCATAACCATACCTCCCATAGCTACGCCCATTCCCATTAATTGCATTATGATAGGTGATAGCTTATTTAAAGCAAAGGAAATTAAATGGCTAAATAAAACACCTAGCCCACCGCCTAAAAAGCCAATAAGGATAGCCTCTAATAAAAATAGCCTTTTTATATCAGTTATTTTAGCACCAATAACTTTCATTATCCCTATTTCTCTTGTTCTTTCATAAATTGCCATAACCATAGTGTTAGTTATACCAATAGCTGCTATAAATAAAGATATACCTCCAATAGCACCTAATAACACTTGTATACTAGTGTTAGTCTTTTTAGCAGATGATATGTATTCAATAGGAGAATATACGTTATATTCCCCTAAATCTTTTATATTGTCCATAACTTGTTGTACAACTTCTATATCTTGGCATTTAACAATAACCCTATCATAGCCTTTTCTTGTATTTTGTCCGTTGTTATTTCCATATACTTTTTCTGTATCTTTTCTTATTTTTTCTAAAGTATCGATAGGTAATATAACATAATTTTCTCCATACATTTCAGGCTTATTAACAACACCTACAATGTTTGCTTTATAGGTTTTATGCTTTAATGTTTTGTCTACATCAGAGCCATTTCCTAAATATTTTTTATTAACACCAAAGTTTCTATCTGTAGTTATAGTTACTTTTTGGTTTAAAAGCTCGTGCTTTTCAACCCCTTCTGGAACTTCTTCTTCTGTATATATCCATCTAGGATAAGGCTCACCTTTGCCCTTTTTATCAAAACCATAGGCAATAAGAGGGTTTACAACCATATTATATGTGCCTGCATCTTCTTCTGTTAGCCCTCTACCTTCTATAGCTGTGTAACCTAATAAATCTGTGGTAGCAGGGTCTACCCCCATTACGGTAAAAGAACCTACATATCTATCGCCATTTATCATCATTCTAAGCTCGCTCCTTAAGACAGGAGTTACTGCGCTTACACCTTCTATGTTTTTAAATTTGTTTATATCTTCTGTTGTAATACCTGTTTTACCGTTATAATTAGCATTAACATCTATACTTGTTATATTGCCCATTGATTGTATCTGTTTATCAAAGCTTTCATCTAAGGCAACACCTAAAGATACCATTATTATAATGGAGCTTGCCCCTATAACAACGCTTAGTATAGTAAGGGCTGTTCTTAATTTTCTTTTAGTTAGATTTTTTAATGCCATTTTTAAAATATCAATACTAGTCATTAAAATCCAGCTCCTTTTTGGCTTTGGCTTTTTTAACACCTATAAAAATACCAATACCAATAACAAACACAACTGCACATATTATGCCAATAGTTTTTACAGGAAATTTATTTTCAGGCTCAGGCATAGGCTCCATCATTCCCATATCATCTTCTGGCATAACCATTTCTTCTACATTTATTTTAAATTCTTCTATTTTTTCTACTTCTTTTCCATCTGTATCGTTATAAGTTATTATAAGCTTTAATGTCTGCTCTCCTAACTCTGTAGGGGTAAACATACCGTCGTAATATTCTGTAGCCCCTGATTCAAAATTACCTATAAAGTTAGTAGCTGTAGATGTATCAAAGCCTTCACCTTCTAGCTTTATCATAAGGTTAGATAAAGTTACCTTACCTGTGTTATAAAGCTGAAAATTAATGTTCATAGGTGTGCCAATGTTTCCTATATCTTGTTTTGTTATTTCGCTAAGCTCTAGGCTTGCCTGTTGTTTAACGTTAACCCCTACAAGCTCAACAGATTTATATTCGTTTGCCTGCTCATCTTCATATTCTAGGTTTACATTTACAGTATAAGAGCGAGGCTTTGCATCAGGAACAGCAAAAAGGTTAAATGTATGAGATACCTCTTGTTTAGGAGCTATGCTATCTATAAAATATGTAGTACTAGAATTATCTGGTGCAAAAACATTACCTTTTTCTTCTGTTTTATCTTCTACAGTTAAAAATATTTTTATATTTTTTACAGTTTTAGATTCGTGAGTATTTTTAAAGTTCATAGATAGCTCAAAGCTTTTGCCTGCCTCTACGATAGTAGGGTTAGATTCGTATCTGCTAACAATTATTTTAGGAACAGATGTTTTAGCCTCTTCACCTTCTTTTTTAGGTGTTGGGTTGTTTACGTTAAATCCTGCATATTGTTCTATAACTATGTTGTTAGATGTTGTAGTACCATCTGTACCTGTTGTTTTACTGCCTGTGTCATATTCTACTGAAAACCCTATAGAATAAGTTTGTGTAACTGCACTAGCAGTAGGTGCAACGCTAAAGCTAACTTCTTTTTCTTGTTTTGCTCCTATGCTATCTATAAGCACAATGTTAGACGATGTAGGAACTATGTTTTCTGGTAATTTAGCAGTTACTTTAACCCCTTTTGCCTCTGTATTTGCCTCATTTTTTATTTTTAATTTGAAGGTACCGCTTTGTGCAACATTAAATGTACCTGTTGGAGCAACAAGGCTTGTTATTTTTAAATCGGCATTACCTGTGTTGCTACCTGTTTTAGATGCTGTTACATAGGCAAAATATTCTTTTGTATATTCTTTACCTGAAAAATCGTTATATGTAACTTTTATTGTTATTTTGTTAGAGCCTTCTTTTGTAAGGTTTGTTGTAGCTAGGTTAAAAGATATAGGTTGGCTAGTGTTAGCAGACATTTTAGAGAAAAATGCATTGCTAGTGCCTCCAACAACGCTCATATTGTTTTCTTCAAGGCCTATAAGCTCCACATTTACATTGTTAGCCTCCATACCAGAAACATTTTCTAAAGTAGCACTTATGCTAAATTCATCACCTAAAGCTACGTTATCTTTAGATACTTTTAAATTGTTAAGAGCAACTGTAGGTACAACGCTACCATTATCTATTTTCACATAGAAAGTATCACTTCCTGTAAATGTTTGTTTATCAAGCCCTGTAAAAGAATATTCTAAAGTAACAGGGTATCTACCTGTTGTAGCATTTTTATCTACATCTATAGATAAAACTACATTATGGCTCCCACCTCTTAAAATTTTGCTTGTTCTGTCTGAGTTGTTTACAAAGCCTATGGTAAGAGGGCTGTTATCTCCTCCTGCTTTTGCCTGTATAAGAACATCAAGTGCTATATCTGCTGATGTGTTTACAACAGGTATTGTAACCTGTGTGCTTTTACCTGCTTCTATGCTATATGTATTGTTACCGCTCATTTTAAGAGAAGGCTTTGTAGATTGAGTGGTTTCTTCTGTTGTATCGTTAGCATAAGATACAGATAACCCACTATTTATAAAGATAATAGCTATTAAAAATATTTTTAAAAATTTCATATTAAATCTCCTTTTATTGTTAGAATTAAATTATTCATTTGGGTTATATATTACTTCGTGTTTTGGGTTTTCGTTAGTTTCTGTTTTTATAATATGTCCGTCTTTTAAATAAATTATTTCATCTGCATATTCTGCAATTTCTAAATCGTGGGTAACAATAATAAGCGTCTGGTTAAATTCTCTTGCTTTGCTTGTAATAAGGTTCATCATTTCGTAGGTTGTTTTGGTGTCTAGGTTACCTGTAGGTTCATCGGCAAATATTATTTGAGGGTTGTTTACAAATGCTCTAGCTATACTTACCCTTTGTTGCTGGCCACCACTCATTTCAGAAGGCTTATGTTTTAACCTTTTTTCAAGGCCTACCGCCTTTAGCATTTCTTTAGCTCTTTTCTCTCTAACCTTTTTGTTAACTCCCATAAATACAAGGGGTAAGGTTACGTTTTCAAGAGCAGTTAAGGTTGGCAAAAGGTTGTAAGATTGAAAGACAAAGCCTAAATATTTTTGCCTAAATATAGCAAGCCCTTCTTCGCTCATTTTTTCTATGTTTTTACCTTTAAATATAATACTTCCTTTTGTACATCTTTCAAGGCCTGCTATCATATTTAGCAGTGTAGATTTACCGCTACCTGATGTACCTAAAAGGCAGTATATTTTGCCCTTTTTAAAGCCTATGTTAATGTTTTCAAGGGCTACTATCTTTTCGCTACCCATTGTGTAAATTTTTGAAAGGTTTTTAACTTCTATTAAATATTCTTCTTTATCTTCCAAAACATCACCTCCAAAGTATTTTTTAATTATATCATATGTTTGCTAATATTTCATTATTTTTTTCTATTTTTGTATTATTTAACCAATTTTTTGTCTCATTTGTATAAATTTCGGCTTTTTTCCCTTTTATATATTCTTCTTTAACAATATTTTCAATTTCTTCTATGTTAGCATTTAATATTTCATTTATTTTAAATATGTAAAACCCATCTATGCCTTCTATTACATTGCTAACACTTTCTTCGCTTAGCTTATAAACCTTTTCTTCTATATTAGGCTCAAATATACCATTTTTTAAATCTATATTTTTATAAACTTCTATATTAGGCTCTTCTTTAAATTTATCAAAATCTGTTTCAAAGGAAACCTCTTTAGCTATATTGTTAGCCCTTTCTTTAGCATCAAAGCTTTCATTGTTTTTTATAAATATGTAATCTAGGTTTATATTTTTTGTTTTATCTTTATTTTTATCTATATAGTCGTTAAAATATTTTTCAAAATCTTTATCGTCTACAACAAAGCTACTTGTTATATAATCATATACTTTTTGTTCTATTATTTTTTCTTTTTCAAATTTTTCGCATATATCTAAAGGTATTTCTATATTTTTTTCATTTTTAATAGATTCTTGTAGGTAAACTGCCTCTTTTTTATATGTATTTTCATCTTCTTCTGTTATATATATCCCTAAGTTTTCAGACTGATAAACAGCAGATTTTAAAATGCTAATAGAATTTATAGCGTTGTTTTTAGCAACATCTCTAGCAGCAACACCGTCAAAATCTGTCTCCCATATATCAACCCCACCTATTTCTTCAAAAATGTCCTCTTGCTCATATAAATATAACAAAAATTCATCTTTATATATATACTCATTGTTTATCTTTAAAACATAGTCTTTATCTATGCTAATGTATTTTATTATTTTTATGCTAGCATATAAAAAAGCTAAAACAAAAATTGTTACAAAAGCATATCTTCTATACCTGTAATATTTCTTACTTCTTCTATATTTCCTCATTATATCACCTATTTTTACAATAAATCTTTATTTCATTATATAACAATATATTTTATAATTCAATTTTTTTTACATATTTTAATTTAAAATATTTAATTTACTATAGAAAAAATATTTTAAATTTGGTATAATATATAAATAAATTTTATTAAAAGGTGATATTTATGAATATTTATAAAAAAATACTTTCTTTTATGCTGATTATAAGCATAACTTTAGGGTTTAATATCCCTACATATTCTAAAGAGATTAATCAAATTACAGAAAATAACGTATCTGCTAAAGTGTTACAAGTTTTAGATGGCGATACTATAAAAGTAGAGCTTCCTAACAAAGATACGGCTTATGTTAAGCTAAAAGGCATTGATGCTAAAGGCTTTGATACAAGCTATGATTATTTAACTTCTGCCCTTTTAGGACAAAATGTAACCCTTATAAACGATGGTAGCTCTTATAGCGGTGGTAAATTTAATTATATGCTTGTATATCTTAACGGTAGAAACATAAACAACGAAATGGTACAAAACGGATATGCTGTTATAGATAATAAGCAAAACAAAGGTGGTACATATAACAGCCTTTTAGCATCTCAAAACAACGCTAAATCTGATTTGCTAGGTATGTGGCGTTTTGAAGATAAAAATTATTCTAGCATTACAGGTTCTAGCGGTAGCAACCTTTTACAAACTAACGATAAAATAAACATTAACACTGCAACTAGAGACCAGCTAGAAAAACATCTAAAAGGTGTATCTACAGAGCTTGCAAGAGAAATCATAAAATATAGAGAGAAAAACCCATTTTCTAACATACAAGAAATAAAATTCGTTAATGGCTTTACCAAAAAAATATACGACCAAAATAAACACGCATTAACAGTTTCCACTAACATTAACACTGCTAACGAGTTTGAGCTTAAAACATTAAATAATATGTCTGATGCTAACATTACAAAAATATTAAATAAAAGAAGCAAAAATGATTTTTCATATACAGGGCAACTTATAGATATTATATCTCGTGATGAATATAACAAAATATCTGATTTTATATCTGTAGAAGATAAATCTAGCATAGATGTAAGCAAATCATCTGGCAGAGCAAACATTTCTTTATCTAACAAAACTTATCTTACAGGTGCTGATGTGCCTTACTATTTTGCTGATGATATAATATCTTATAGAAAAAACGGATATACATATAAAACATTAATGGAGCTTTCAAAGCTTGGCTCAAGAAACATAATAGAGCAAGACATTCATTACCTAGAAGATAACCTTAATGTTTTTACAAATTTAAACACAGATAACTTAAACGAGCTTACTGCTATTTTTGGTAAAACTACAGCTGAAAAAATAAAAAATAAAACATTATATAATAAAACAGATTTAAAAGATATAATTAGCTTAAGCGATTATGATAAAGTTAAAGATGCAATTTATGTTAATAAAAACGAAGATATATATGTAAATATTAACACAGCAACAAAAGAACAAATGTATGCTCAAGGTATACCTACTAACGAAACTTATCATTTAATGAACAACAGGCCTATAAGAAATGCAAGCCAGCTTCCTTTAAATGTAAGCCACATTAACAATAAAATTAGCTTATATACAAATATAAACACTGCATCTAGAACAGAGCTTTTATCATTAAATAACGGTATTAATAGCTTGTTGGTAGATAACATAATAAAATATAGAGAACAAGATAACTTTGGTTCTTTAGAAGAAGTTGAAGAATTTTTCAAAAATAACAATGCTAGCAATGTATATGACAAAATAAAAAGCTATATTGTTATAAGATAATTAAGTAATCAATTTTTTGAACACTTTGTGTTTAAAAACAGGCTCTCCTAAAATTTATTTAATTAAGTCGTACCTTAATTGTAATAATAAAAAAGTGCAGATTTTTATCTTCACTTCAAACTATAGACAAAATAAATACATATCAAAAATTTCAGTTGATAGCTCACGGGGTGCGGGGTGTCCCCGCATAAGGGCGGTGGGTGGGTTTGGATAATTTGAAAAACCTTTCCTTAAAGCAAAAAATCTAATAGTTATAAAAAAAGTGAAGATTTTTATCTTCACTTTTTTTATAACTATTTTAACTTTAGAAAAGCCCTACTATATTTCCATCTTCATCTATATCTAAATTTTCTGCTGAAGGAACTTTAGGTAAGCCTGGCATAACCATAACATCACCTGCTAATGCAACTATAAAACCTGCACCTGCTGAAACTCTTACCTCTTTTATTGTTACATCAAAACCTGTTGGTCTACCTAAAAGATTAGGGTTATCTGAAAAAGATGCTGGTGTTTTAGCAACACAAATAGGCATTTTATCAAGGCCTATTTTTTCTATCTGAGCAATTTCAGCTTTAGCCTTAGGTAAGATTTTAACGCTATCTGCTCCATATATTTCTTTTGCTATAATATTTAGCTTTTCTTCTATAGATAATTTTTCATCGTATAAGCATTTAAAATCTGCCTCTTCTTTTAAAGCTTCTAAAACTTGGTTTGCAAGCTCTATGCCACCTTCGCCACCTTCTGCCCATACATTAGATAAAGCAAAACGTACGCCTATTTCGCTACATTTTTCTTTTACAAAGTCTATTTCTTCTTTTGTATCTGTTGTAAAAGAATTTAAGGTTACAACGATAGGTAAGTTATATTTTTTAACATTTTCAATATGTTTTTCTAGGTTAGCAAAGCCCTTTTTAACTGCCTCTACATTAGGTGTATTAAAATCTTGTTTTTCAACACCACCGTTAAATTTTAAGCTTCTTATAGTAGCAACTAAAACAACAGCATCTGGCTTTAAGCCTGCCATACGACATTTAATATCAAAAAACTTTTCTGCTCCTAAGTCTGCCCCAAAGCCTGCTTCTGTGATAGCCACATCTGATAGCTTTAAAGCAAGCTTTGTAGCTTGTACGCTGTTACAGCCGTGAGCAATGTTTGCAAAAGGTCCACCGTGTATAATAGCTGGTGTATGCTCTAATGTTTGTACAAAATTAGGCTTAATAGCATCTTTTAATAAAACAGTCATAGCACCGTTTGCCTTTAAATCTTTAGCAGTAACAGGCTCACCTTTTGTGTTATATCCTACTATTATTTTACCAAGCCTTTCTTTTAAATCGTTTATATCATTTGCTAAACATAAAATAGCCATTATTTCTGATGCAACAGTTATCATAAAGCCATCTTCTCGTGGTACACCGTTTATTTTACCACCAAGGCCTATTGTAATGTTTCTAAGGGCTCTATCGTTCATATCAAGAGTTCTTTTCCAAGTAATATTTCTTGTATCTATATCAAGCTCATTTCCTTGATGTATATGGTTATCTAACATAGCGCTAAGAAGGTTGTTAGCTGTTGTTATAGCGTGTAAATCTCCTGTAAAGTGTAAGTTTATTTCGTCCATAGGCACAACTTGTGAATATCCTCCACCAGCAGCTCCACCTTTTATTCCCATACAAGGTCCAAGAGATGGCTCTCTAAGAGCTACTAAAGATTTTACACCTATTTTGTTAAGAGCTTGAGAAAGCCCTATAGTTGTTGTTGTTTTGCCTTCACCTGCAGGGGTTGGGTTTATTGCAGTAACTAAAACTAGCTTACCATTTTCTTTGTCTTTAACTTTGTTATAAAGGTTTTTAGATGCTTTTGCTTTATATTTACCATAAAGCTCTAAATCATCAATGCCTATACCAAATGGTTGTAAAACTTTTTCTATATTTTCCATTTTTGTTTCATTAGCTATTTGTATATCTGTTTTCATAAAACCCTCCTAAAATTTAATATTATTTTATTATTTTAACATATATTAAACTAAAATAATAGCCTTTAAATAAATTTTTATAAAATATAGCTTTTTTATCTTTAAAACCAAAACAATTATTGAAATTTATATTTTAAAGATGTATAATAAAGCTATAAAATTTATTTATGGAGGTAAATAAAATGGTTATATATAATGCTAAAGATTATAACGATATGAGCAGAAAAGCTGCTAACATTATATCAGCACAAGTTATCATTAAGCCTGATTGTGTTTTAGGTCTTGCAACAGGCTCAACACCAGAAGGTACTTACAAACAACTTGTAGAATGGTATAAAAAAGGTGATTTAGACTTTTCAAAAGTAAAAGCAGTAAACTTAGATGAATACAAAGGTTTATCTAAAGATAACGACCAAAGCTATGCTTATTTTATGAGAAAACATCTTTTCGACCACGTTAACATAGATTTAAACAACACTTTTATTCCAAACGGTTTAGAGGCAGATTCTAAAAAAGAATGTGCTAGATATAATGAGGTAATAAAATCTTTAGGTGGGGTAGATTTACAGCTTTTAGGCATAGGTGGTAACGGGCATATTGGCTTTAACGAGCCTGGAGAAGCCTTTGAAAAAGAAACTCACTGTGTAAAACTTACAGATGATACTATAAAAGCTAACTCTAGGTTTTTTGCAAGCTTAGATTTAGTTCCTAAATTTGCTTATTCTATGGGCATAAAAAACATTATGCAGGCTAAAAGCATATTATTAGTTGCATCTGGTAAATCTAAAGCAGAGGCTTTATATAAAGCTATCTATGGTGAGATTGTACCTAGCGTTCCTGCTTCTATCTTACAGCTTCATAACAACGTAACGATAGTTGCAGATGATGATGCTTTATCTATTATTAAAGAAAAGGGGCTTTTATAATAAGTTTTTTTAGCCTAGAAAGAAGGTGAATATATGATTATAAAAAACGGTTTAGTTTTTAATGAAAATTGTGTTTTTGAAAAAAAAGATATTTATATAGAAAATAACATAATTGTTGATAGCATAGAAAAAGTTACTGATAAAACAGAAATAGATGCAAGCGGTAATTACGTTATACCAGGGCTTATAGACACACATATCCACGGTGCTACAGGCCACGACTTTTGCGACAAAGATGCTAAAGGGCTTATATCTATTGCAAAATATTTAAAATCTAACGGTATAACTGCCTTTTGCCCTACATCTATGACACTTAAAAAAGAGCTATTAAAAGAAATATTTAACACTGCCACTACAGATTTACCTAAAGATTGTGCTAACATAGTTGGTATCCATATGGAAGGTCCTTTCTTATCTAAAGAAAAAAAAGGTGCTCAAGATGCTACATTTATTGTTACGCCACAGGTAGATATGTTTAAAGAGCTTAACGAGGCTTGTAACGGTATGATTAAAATTATTACTATGGCACCAGAATGTGATGGTGGGCTCGAATTTATAAAAGAAATGTCTAAAACAGTGAGCATTTCTTTAGGTCATACAACCGCAAACTATGATATGGCAAAACAAGCCTTCGACCTTGGGGCTACAAGGGCAACTCATTTATTTAACGCTATGCCTGCCTTTAACCATAGAGACCCTTCTGTTGTAGGAGCTGCTCTTGATAGCGAAAACGCCTTTGTTGAGCTTATATCTGATGGTATCCATATCCACCCTAGTATGGTTAGAGCAACCTTTAAAATGTTTACAGATGACAAAGTTATTTTAATAAGTGATGCTATGATGGCAACAGGTATGGAAAACGGCTCTTATGAGCTTGGTGGTCAAAAAGTTACTATGAAAGATAAAAAAGCAACCCTAGCAGACGGTACTATAGCTGGCTCTGCAACAAACCTTTTTGATTGTATGAGAAAAGCAGTGTCCTTTGGCATTCCTTTAGAATCTGCCATAAAAGCTTGCACCAAAAACCCTGCTGTTAGCATAAATGTATTTGATAAAATGGGTAGTATATCTGTTGGTAAGCTTGCTAACCTTGTTATCCTAGATAAAGACTTAAACATAAAAAATGTTATATAATCTATAATATAAAAAAGCTTGTATGGTATCTACAAGCTTTTTTATATTATTTAACATTTAATTTTATCTAAATAAAGCTCTTGAAAATCTTTTAAATCTAAAACATTTTTTAAATCACTAGATATAGATATAGGTGTAAAGTTTCTTCTTCTATCAAAAAAGCTTTGGCAAGTTTCTATATATCTATTAGGAAACTTTATAAGAGCATACAAAATAGGCAAAATATTGCCATCTATGTAGTTTATTTTAGAGTATGTAATCAAAATATCTTCTAATAATAAATAGTCTTCTGGGTGTTTTTTTATATATCTAGCAATAAAGCTAGCTATATCATATATAAAGTGATTTATACTAATATTTTCAAGCTGAGTTAAATAAGATTTATGACCTATTAAAACATTTTCTTCTTTTATTTTGTTATGACATATCATTGTATTTTTCCTTGCTAGCCTGTTTATATTTTCATATTTATGTTTTTCTAAAATCTCTATAGATTCTATAGCATTTTTATAAAAATAATCAAATGTTTTTAAAAACATAAGCTCAAAATCGGTTATTTTCTTTTGCTTGCTAGCTTGTTTTTTCATTCTTAAAAGACTTTCTATCTTTTTGTTAAATGCCTCTTTTATGTCAATGTTTTCTATGTTATCTTCTATGCTATGTTTAAAACCTTGAGCTAGCTTATGAAAATTAGCTATTAGCTCTATGCCCTTTCTTATATGGTGTTTATCTGATAAATCCCATTCATCTAAATCTATATAATCTGTCATAATATATGTAATATCTTCGTTTATTACATAAGGCAAATTTTCATCTGATAAATAATAAAAATCTATTTGATTAAACCCTTGGTTTATAAGGTGTTGTTTTATATTATGTACAAATAATATTTTATCCGTTGTAAGATTTACAGGCCTTATTACTTTATTGCCCTTGTCTGTGCTACATATATACATATATTTTTTTCTACGTATATATTTTGGTTTAAAGTTAAATTTAGAAACAAGGGTAGAAGTAAATTCGTCCATAATTACACCTCCTTAATATTTTTAATGTGTTTTATTTTATAATATTCTTTTAATATTTAAAATATGATACATATTAAAAATATTAAGTATTAATTTTTACGAAGTAAAAATTATATACTTCCTTTTATTTTACGAAGTAAAAATTATATACTTCCTTTTATTTTACGAAGTAAAAATTATATACTTCCTTTTATTTTACGAAGTAAAAATTATATACTTCCTTTTATTTTATGAAGTAAAAATTATATACTTCCTTTTATTTTATGAAGTAAAAATTATATACTTCCTTTTATTTTACGAAGTAAAAATTATATACTTCTTTATTTTTTAATCTTTATTCGCAAAATTAAAAGCTAGTATAACCCTAGCTTTTAATTTTACAAATAGCTAATATTATAAAGAATTTAATTTTGCTATGATATCTTCTTTTTCTGCCATACCTACTATTCTGTCTACCTCTTTACCGTCTTTAAAAAACACAAGCGTTGGTAATAACCTTATGCCATATTCTACGCAAAGCTCGCCTAAATTATCACTATCTATTTTAGCAACAACAGCCTTGCCTTCTAGCTCGCTAGAAACCTCATCTATAACAGGGCTTAACATTTTACAAGGACCACACCAAGTTGCAAAAAAGTCTACCATACAAGGTAAATTAGATTTTAATATATCATTTTCAAATTCTTCTTTAGAGTTTAAGATTTTAGCCATAACAAAACCTCCGTTATTTAATATTTATTTTTATATAACAAATTATACTATATAAAAAAATTTTTTTCAATATATTTCTTACTATTTTTCTATACTAACTTTTTCTGCTATATGGTTTTCTTTTAAAACTAAAGAGCAAATAAAATCAAACTTATCGCTTTTATCGCTAACATAAAACTTATGGTTTCCACCATCTTTATTTTCTATACCTTTTTCTTGTAAAAATTTTTTCATTTGTATAGCAGTTTCAAAGGCAGGGTCTACAATGGTTACATCTTCACCTATCACCTTTTTTATAGTGTTTTTTAATAAAGGATAATGTGTGCAACCTAATATTAAGGAATCTATGTTATATTTTTTAAGCTCTTCTAGGTACATAGATGCTACATCTATAGTTATTTTATCTTCTAAAAGCCCTTCTTCTGCAAGAGGCACAAACAAAGGGCAAGCCTTAGAATAAACTTTAGCATCTTTTAGCTTATCTTTTATTTTTTTTTCATACTGGTTGCTTCTTATAGTTGCCTCTGTGCCTATTATGCCTATCTTTTTGTTTTTTGTAACCTTTATAGCGCTAGCTACGCCAGGGTTTAAAACTTCTATTATTGGTATGTCAAACTTACTTTTTAAATCTTCATAGCAGTTAGAGCTAACAGTATTACAAGCAATAATAATAGCTTTTACATTTTGTTGTTTTAAAAAATTTATTATTTCACAAGAAAATTTATATACAAGCTCTTTAGATTTTGAACCATAAGGAACACGTGCTGTATCTCCAAAGTAAACTATGTCTTCTTTAGGTAAAACGTTTATAACTTCCTTTGTAACGGTAAGGCCTCCTACGCCAGAATCAAATATGCCTATTGGTCTTTTGCTAATATCCATTTTTTTACTCCATATTTTTATTATTAAAATCTTCAAAAGCTAAGTCTATAAGGTTATCTAAAAGCTTAGGTAAATCTATCCCTTTATCTTTCCATAACATATGGTACATACTTATAGGGGTAAAGCCTGGGAAAGTGTTTATTTCGTTAAATATAACCTTGTTTGTATCTTTTTGTATAAAAAAGTCTACCCTTGATAAGCCTCTACCATCTAAAGCTTTAAATATTTTTATAGCTTTTTCTTGTATTTCTTTTGATATGCTATCATCTATGTTAGCAGGGATAACTGTTTTAGATTCTTTGTTATTGTATTTAGAGTCAAAATCATAAAAATCTGTAGCAGATAAAACTTCGCCAACCTCTGTAGCTTTAACATCATAGTTACCTAAAACAGCACATTCTACCTCCCTACCTTCTATGTTTTCTTCTATAACAATTTTTACATCGTGTAAAAAGGCTTGGTTTATAGCATCTATAAGCTCATCTTTGTTAGATGCTTTAGATACCCCTTTAGAAGAACCTGCGTTAGCAGGCTTTACAAAACAAGGATAACCTATGCTTTTTTCAAGCTTTTTATAATTAATGTTTTCTATTTCATATTTATATAAAATTTCATATTTAGCCTGTAAAATGCCTATGCTGTTAGCAATTATTTTTGTAAAAGCTTTATCCATAGAAACAGCAGAAGATAAAACGTTGCAACCTACATAAGGTATTTTTGCAAGCTCCAATAAACCTTGCACTGTGCCATCTTCTCCCCATTTACCGTGTAATACAGGTATAACAACATCTATAGGCATAAATTTTATTTTATCTCCAACAATTCTTATTAAGCCTTTATGAGCTACATCTGGGCTTATGATAACATTTGTAGAATAACTTTCCCATTCTGTGTTACATATATTTTCTATAGGACCATCGTATAGCTTCCATTGTCCATCTTTTGTTATATATATAGGTAAAATGCTATATTTTTCTCTTGATAAATTTGATATTATTGTAGATGCAGATATTTTTGATATTTCGTGCTCAGAAGACATACCACCAAATAAAACTGCCACAACTTTTTTAGCCATATTATCCCTCTTTTCTATTTTATATTAAATATTTTATTATATGCAAAAAATTTGTCCTTGTAACATAGTCAATTAATGTAATTATACCTTAATATTAATAAAAATGCAAAGCTATTTTAAATATATAATTTATTTAGCCTATATTTATTAAGGTACATAAAAAGCTAATCTTAATTTTTAGCCCATTATTTTTTAATTATATATGAAATTTATAGGCATATTTTATTAAGATTAGCTTAAATAAATTATAATCTAATTATCTAAACCCGCACCCCGTGAGCTATGGCTTAAATTTTTGATAGATATTTATTTCTAATTTATCATTTAACCTGTTATTTCCATAGGAACATAAGTAACTTTCCAAACTCCATCGGTTTTTATCATATCAAGAGCTAAAGTATGGTTTTTTGTTACCTCATATTCTATATAACCTTTTTCTTCATTATCTTTTTTAAATTGTCCATCTACAGCAGCTTTTAAGTTTATTACATAATCATCTAATGATGCTTGGCTAAGGCTTTTTAACGCTTTTAAATAATCTTCTTTTGACATTTCACCATTAAAAAGGTTATATGCTAAGTCGTATTCTTTTTCCATTATAGCCTGTGTATAAAACTTAACCATTGTTTTAGGCTCTTTATCTTTAAATACATCTAAATTTTTATCCTTTTTAAAGTTATCATATATTTTTTGTTCATCTGAAGATAAATACCCTGTTATAACATAAGGCTTTTTGTTTTCTGTAGCATTGTTGTTTATTTTTGTATAAAAGCTATATTTAGCGTAAGTATATCCTAAATCTATTTTAAATTCATATACAATACCCATTAAATATTTATCTTTATCATCATAGCTATGCTTAAAATCTGCATCGTTGTTTTGGTTTATAGCAACAGACATATCTTCTGTAATAATATCTGGCACGCCAGCTTTTGCATTTTGCTTAATATACATTTTTGTAATATTAACATTTTCATCTTTAGGTAAGCCTTGGTTAAATTCTATCCTTATGTTTTCATCTTTAGGTATAGTTACTAGCTTTTTATCATCTTCTCCATAATAATTTAAAAAATCTTTATTTTCTTCAAAATTTCCCTCTTTATCAAAAACTTTGTCATATTTTATTTCTATATCTTTTGTAAATATAGAAATATCAGATGGGTCTTTTTCTTCTATATCTTCTGTAGTTGTCTGGGTTGTTGTTTCTGTTGTTGTTTCTGTTGTTGTGCTATAATCATTTTTGCCACAGCCTGTAAATAAAAGAGAAAAAACTAAAGCTATTAATATTTTCTTTTTCATAAAATCACCTTCTTTTGTTTAAATTATAAAGTCTTTAAGCCTATTTTCCATTTCTTCATCGGCATATATTTCAAAAAACATACCATCATCTCTGTTTTCACTTTGCACTATTTCGCATCTACCGTGTATCATACCTACATAGTTAGATTTTTCATAAGGTATTAATATGCTAATAGATTTTTTAAAGCTTTTTATAACCTCTTCAATAGTGTTTAAAAGGTTTTCAAGGCCTGTGCCTTTTTTTGCTGATATTTCTATAGTATGCATAGCAAAATCATCTTTAGGAAGAGGCTTTATTATATCATCTTTATCTATTTTATTATACGCAGTAATTATAGGTTTGTTTAAGCAATCTAAATCTTTTAAAGTTTTATAAACTATGTTCATTTGCTCTTCACGAGCAGGGTTTGAGCTATCTACAACGTGCACTAGGATATCTGCATATTTTGTTTCTTCAAGGGTTGCCCTAAAGGCTTTTATAAGGTTATGAGGTAGCTTTTGTATAAATCCTACTGTATCTACAAAAAGATATTCTCTTCCTGATTGTAGCTCAATCTTTCTTGTTGTGGTATCTAAGGTTGCAAAAAGCTTATCCATAGCTAGCACATCTGCTTTTGTAACTGTGTTCATAAGGGTAGATTTCCCTGCGTTTGTATAGCCTACAAAGGCAACTATAGGTTGGCTGTTTTTAAGCCTTTTTTCACGCATAACCTGTCTATGCTTTTCTATATATTTAAGCTCTTTGTTAAGCTCTGCTATCCTATCTGATATATTTCTTCTATCTAGCTCAAGCTTTTTTTCACCAGGCCCTCTTGTTCCTATGCCCCCTCCTAAACGGCTCATATCTTTACCTTGGCCTACAAGGTGGGTAAGCTTATATCTAAGCTGGGCAAGCTCCACCTGCACCTTACCTTCTGCCGAGCTTGCACGCTTTGCAAATATATCTAAAATAACTAAAGTACGGTTTAATATTTTAACTTTTAACATACTTTGCATATTTTTCATTTGGCTTGCGGTAAGCTCATCATCGCATACAATGCCTGTTGCGCCAAGCTCTTCTACATAAGCTTTTAGCTCTTCCATTTTGCCTTTGCCAAAATAATGGGCTTTATGTATGCCCTCTCTTTTTTGTATCATACGGCCTATAGCTTTGGCACCTGCTGTTTCTACAAGTTCTTCTAGCTCATCTAAGCTAGCATCTATGTTCATTAAGTCTTTTTCGTTATCTATCCCTATTAAAACTACTCTCTCTTCTATTTCTTTTGTTTCGTAGGTTTTTGTTTTTTCCATTATAATCCCACCTTTTTATGCTTTTATTATTAATTATAACATATATATTATTTTTTTACTATAGGTATTTAATTTATACAATATTGTGCAAAAAAACCTTCAGCCTATTTTTGCACACCTGTATATGCATTAATTGTACCCAATATATATTGAAAAAATAAGAAGTTAAATGTATAATTTAGATATAAATATAAATCGATTTATAAAAAATATTGTAAAATAAAATATTTTCTTGTACATTATATAAAATTTATGTGCATAATTGCCAAAAGAGGTGGTTAAATTGAAATCTGATATGATTTATGAAGAATTAATACAGCTAGACTTAGACGTAGAAAATCAAGAACAATTTTTTGAAGCCGTATATAAAATATTGTTAGAAAAAGGATTTGTTAAAGAAAGCTTTTTAAAAGCCATTAAGGAAAGAGAAAAAAACTATCCTACTTGCCTTAATATAGAGCCTTATCCTATAGCTATACCTCACGTAGACCCAGAAAATATAATAAAACCTTTTATATTCCCTGTAAGGCTTAAAAACCCAATAAAATGGTGCGAGATAGCTACAAGCGATTCTTGGCATAATGTAAAATTTATTTTTGTTTTAGGCTTTTTAAAATCTAACGAACACATTATTTTGTTACAAACTTTATTAGAAAATTGCCAAAAAGAAGAAACAATGGAAAAATTATTAAACGCAGATAATGCAAAAGATTATGCAAATGTTATTTTAGATATGGAAGAAGTATCTATTTAGTTAGGAGGAGATTTTTATGAAAAAAGTAATCGTAGCGTGTGGTAGTGGTGTTGCAACAAGCCAAACTGTTGCTAGTAAAGTAAATCGTATGTTAAAAGAAAAAAATATTGATGCACAAGTTGAAGCAGTAGATTTAAAATCTGTATATAGATATATGGATTCTAGCGCTGCTTACATCACAATAACAAAAACTACAAAAGAATACCCTATCCCTGTAATTAACGGTATTGCATTTTTAACAGGTGTGGGTATGGATAAAGAATTTCAAAAATTGATAGATGCTATCAATAACGCTTAGTTTGTTTTAGTGTATCTTTTAAAAGGAGGGGTTATATATGGAAATTTTATCTAATGTGGTAAATTTTTTATTAGGCTTAGGGGCAGCAATCTTTGTACCTATAATCATAATAATTGCTGGCTTAATAGTTAGAATGAAATTAAAAGATGCCATATCTGCTGGTATCACCCTTGGGGTTGCCTTTACAGGTATGACAATGTTAATTAACTTTATGACAGGAGCAATATCTCCTGCTGCAGAGGCTATGCTTAAAAACACAGGTATATCTTTACCTATCTTAGATGGTGGCTGGACAACAATGTCTACTATCTCTTGGTCTTGGCCTTATGCTTTCTTAATGTTTCCTGTAGTAATTATAGTAAACATTATTATGCTTGTTTTAAGAAAAACTAACACATTTAACGCAGACCTTTGGAACGTTTGGGGCAAAATCTTTACTGCTGTTGCTGTTGTAGGTATAACAAAAAGTGTACCTTTAGCATTTTTAGTTGCTATTATACAAATTGTTCTTGAGCTAAAATCTGCTGATTATCATCAACATAGAATTGAAAAATTATCAGGTATACCTGGTGTTACTTGTACACACAGAATGACATTTTTAGGTGCAGTAATGTACCCTGTAGATTTACTTTTAAGAAAAATACCTTTTTTAAACAAACAATTTAACGCAGAATCTTTAAAAGCAAAATTAGGTATATTTGCAGAAAACCACGTTTTAGGCTTTATCCTTGGTATAATTTTTGGTTTACTTGCAAGATATGAAATAGGTGCAACATTAACCCTTGGTATTCAATGTGCTACAGCTTTAACATTATTCCCTGTTATCACAAAATACTTTATGCAAGCACTTTCTCCTATATCAGATGCAGTTAGCGAATATATGAACAACAAATTTAAAGATAGAACATTAGTTGTAGGTTTAGACTGGCCTTTCTTAGGTGGTGCTAACGAAATTTGGCTTGCTATCATCTACACTGTACCTGTTACCCTTATCTTTTCACTTTTCTTACCTGGTAACCAAATTTTACCTTTTGCAGGTATCATAAACATAGTTATTGCTGTTCCTGCTTATTTAGTAACAAGTGGTAATATATTAAGAATGTTTATTTTATGTACTATCTTCTCACCTGTATTTTTATGGATAGGTACTGCTTTTGCTCCATTTATGACAGATTTAGCTAACCAAACAGGAGCTATTGAGCTTGCTGCAGGTCAAATGATATCTAACAGCTCTATAGATGCACCTGTATTTACTTACGCTATTTCTCATATATTTAAAGTATTTAGTGGCGACTTTGTACCTGCTATTGTTCTTGTATTATGGATTGCAGGCTTTATAATGTATAGAAAAGATTTACTTTCAGAAGCAAAAAGAGATATGGCTAACACAGAAGGAAATGTAGCACAAGAATAAGGGGGCTTAAATATGTATTTTACTAATGAAAATGGTGCTAAAATAGTAGATAATGTTATAAAAGCTATTAAAGATAACAAAGACTATTTAAGCGAAATAGATGGTGCTATAGGCGATGGTGACCACGGCATTAATATGAACAAAGGGTTTAGCATAGCTGAAGAAAACCTTAAAAACACAAGCTACAATATGAGCGAAGGCTTTAAAACTATATGCTATGTTTTGGTAGATGATATAGGCGGTTCTATGGGACCTTTATATGGAGCATTTTTTAGAGGTTTAAGCGTTGCCTCTAAAAAATGTGAAAAAATAGATAAATATGTTTTAAGCGATATGCTTTTTAAAGCTTATGATAACGTAAAAGACATAAGCGTTGCAAAAGTTGGGGATAAAACATTAATAGATGTGCTAGACCCTGCTGTTATGGCTTATAAAATTGCTATAGATAAAGATGATATGGACATAGCTTTAGAAAAAATGATAGAAGAAGCAGAAAAAGGGCTTTTAAAAACTAAAGATATGGTTGCAAAGCTAGGAAGAGCAAGCAGGCTTGGGGAGCGTTCCCTAGGGCATCAAGATGCTGGAGCTACATCTTGCTTTATTATCCTTAAGGCCATTAAAGATAGCATTTTAGAAATTTTACAGAAAGGAGAATAGGCTTTATGCAAAGATTTGTAAATAACCCTGATTTTGTTGTAGATGATATGATAAAAGGCTTTGTTAAAGCACATAGTGATATAATAGTACATAGCAACAAAAACAAGCGTGTTGTAAAATATAAAAATGCACCTGTAAAAGATAAAGTTTCTATAGTTACAGGTGGTGGAAGTGGCCACGAACCTGCTTTTCTAGGTTATGTAGGTGAAAATATGTTAGATGCTGTTGCCGTTGGTGAGGTTTTTTCATCACCTCCTGCTAAAGCCTTTTTAGATGCCTTTTTAGAGGTAGACAGTGGCAAAGGCGTTGCTTGTCTTTTTGGTAACTATGCTGGTGATACAATGAACGTTAAAATGGCTGTAAATATGGCTGAAGATGAAGATGTTTTGGTAAAATATGTTGTAGCTACAGATGATGTTGCATCTGCTCCTAAAGAAGAAAAGCATAAAAGACACGGCATAGCTGGTGGCCCTTTAATGTGGAAAATATGCTCTGCTAAAGCATCTAAAGGTGCTAGCTTAGATGAGGTTATAGAAACTGCTAAACAGGTTGTAGATAACACAAGAAGCATTTGTGTTGGCTTATCTCCTTGTGTTATACCCGCTGTAGGCAAGCCTAACTTTACAATAGAAGACGGCACTATGGAATTTGGCGTTGGGCATCACGGAGAAACAGGAATAAAGGTAGAAGAGCTAAAACCTGCTTGTGAAATAGCTAAAGAAATGGCTAAAACTGTTTTAGACGATTTAGAATGTAACAAAGATGACGAGCTTATAGTTATTTTATCTAACCTAGGCTCAACACCTATTATGGAGCTTTATATTTTATACGATGAAATAGAAAAAATAATATCTAGCTATGGTGTAAAAGTTTATAAAGCTTTGATAGGTAGCTATGTAACATCTTTAGATATGAACGGAGCTTGCTTAAGCATTTTACGTGTTGATGATAAGCTAAAAGAATTATTTGATATGCCTTGCTATTGCCCTGCTCTTACTATAAATTAATTAAAGGAGTTGTTAAATATGAATTTATATATTGACAAAAGGAGCTATTTTTTATTACAAGAAATAGTTTCAAACCATAATACTATAACAGGTAAAGAGCTAGAAAAAACCTATAATATTTCTAGAAAACAGCTAAGCTATAGTATGTCAAAAATAAATGATTATTTAACAACTCTTAATCTTGAACCTATAAAAAGAGAAAATACAGGCCATTTTATAGTACCTAATAGCGTTATAGAAAAATTTATAGTAGAAGATAACAAAGAAAAAGATTTCTATGTATTTAACGATAAAGAAAGGCTATACATAATCCTTTTAATGTTATTTACAAGAAAAAAAGAAATATCTGTAAATCATTTTACAAGCGAGCTAAAAATAAGCAAAAATACTTTATTATCTGACCTTAAAAAAGTTAAAGAATTTTTAGAAAAATACAGCTTATATCTTTTATATACAAGAAAAGATGGCTATTTTATATCTGGTAGCGAATATATAAAAAGACAAGCTATGATTGATACTATTAAAAATATATTAATTATACCTAAATACGAAAAAATATTTTTTGATATTTTTAACATAGATAAAGAGCTTTTAGCCTCTATACAAAAAGATATTGAAAGTCTAGAAAATAACCTTAATATACAATTTATAGAAGAAAGAATAAAAGAGCTTAATTATATAATCTATGCAATTTTTATAAGGATAAACCTTGGAAAAGTTTTAAGCGAGCTACCTGATGAATTTAACCATATATTTGGTACAAAAGAATATTTAGTATTAAAAGATTTTATGGCTAAATACAATGTTTATGACGAAAGAGAAACTTTATTTTTAGCCTCTCAAATACAAATTTCAAAAATTTACTATCTTTCTACAGAAAGTCTATATAAAAATTATGATTTATTAAATTTATCAAAAAAGGTAATAGATAATTTTGAACACCTAGCAGGTATCACCTTTAAATATAAAAAAGATTTGTTACAGCTTCTTATGCAACATTGTGCACCTGCATTTTACCGTATAAAATATAACTATCATTTAGAAAATAGCATAATAGATTTGATATTACCTCAATATATAGATTTGCACCGTATAGTAAAAAAAGCTATAGAACCTTTTGAAAAGCTTCTTGGAAAAACTATAAAAGATGAAGAGCTTGTATATATAACTGCCCTTTTTGGAGCTTTCTTAAAAAAAGAAGGTAGGCTTGAAAACGTTATATTCCATAAAAAAGCTATTGTTGTTTGCACAAATGGCGTAACCATATCTAATTATTTATTATCTAATTTAAAGGATATATTCCCTCAAATAAAATTTTTAGATTGCCTTAGCATAAGAGCTTTTAAAGAATATAAAAAAGACTATGATATTGTTTTTTCAACAGTTAAATTAAAAACAGAAAAACCTCTTTTCATAGTAGAGCCTTTTGTAGATGATAGCTCTAAAGAGATTTTGAAAAAACGTGTTTTAGATGAAATTGAATTTAAAAAATTTAATGACAATCAATTTAATTTTATTGTAGATATTATACAACAATATGGCGATTTGGTATCTACAGATGAGCTAATCGAAAAGCTTAAAAATGTATATATAAAAAACGATGTTGTTGAAGAAATACATAAAGAGAATAAACTATCATTAAAAGATTTACTAAAAAAAGACTATATTAATATATCAAGCTCTGTAATGGATTATAAGGAAGCAATAGAGATAACCTCTTTCCCTTTGCTATATACAGATAAAATATATCCACGTTATGTAAAAAAAATGATAGATATAATAGAGCAAGAAAAGCCTTTTATAATGATAAAAGAAGGCATTGCCATAGCCCACGCTGGAGTTGATGATGGCGTTAAAGCCCCTGCCATTGCTATGAGTGTTTTTCCTGAAAAGATATCTTTTAACGGTTATATGGATATAGATATATTAATAGTTTTGGCTACTCCTGATACAAAGATACACTTAAACGGCTTTTTTCAGCTTATAGAAATATTAGAACAAGATGAACTTGTTGAAAAAATAAGAAATGCAAAAGATTTAGAAACTATTTGTAAAATAATGAATATATAAGGAGGCATTTAAAATGTTAGAGAAATTAAAAGAAGAAGTTTGTAATATTGCTAAAAGAGCACAACATGATGGCTTATGTAAGCATAAATCTGGTAACTTTAGTGCAAGAGATAAAGAAACAGGCTATATCGTTATAACACCTGCTGGTATGGATAGAGATTTGTTAAAGCCTGATGATATGGTTGTTATAGATATAGATGCAAATGTAATAGAAAATTTATCTAACTTAAAGCCTACTAGCGAGACTTTAATGCACTTAATGATTTATAAAACAAGAGAAGATGTACATTCTATCGCTCATACCCATTCTGCATTTGCTACATCTTTTGCAATTGTTAATAAACCTATACCTGCTATTGTATACGAAGTTGCAACTCTTGGGCTTACAAAAGCTAGAATCCCTGTAGCTCCTTATGGCAGACCAGGAACACCAGCTCTTGCAGAAAGTGTTATTGAGCCTTGTAAAGAAGCAGATTGTTTCTTATTAGAAAAACACGGCGTAGTTGCTATTGATAAAGGTAATATTTATGAAGCATTTTTAAAAGTATCTTACATAGAAGAACTTTCTGAGCTTTACTATAGATGCTTAAGCTTAAATAACGGTAAAGATGTAGAAGCATTTACTCAAGAAGAGCTTGATAGCTGGGTATATCCTACACAAGTAAAACTTTAATGTAAGCATTTTTTTAAACTTTATATAAAAAATAGGTAACCCTAAAATTTATTTAATTAACTAAAAGGTTGTAGATTTTTTGTCTACAACCTTTTAGATTGAAGACAAAATAATATTAAATATTGATTAAAAGCATTGTATGATAAATATTTAAGTAATTAAAGGGTTTCTAGGGCAAAGCCCTATAACAAGGGTGATTGGGTGGTAATAGATAATCTCTATTATCTTGCCTTTATTCTAAAATATTAAAATTACAAAAAGGCGAAGACAAAAAGCATATTGAAAATTTTTCAATATGCTTTTTGTTAGTTTGTTACATTAAATGTGTTTCTTCTAGTTTTTCTTCAAAAAATTCATTTAATTTAATAAGTGGCTTTCTTAAAAATAACCCTAAAATTAAAGAAAATGGTAGAAAGCAAAGTAATTTTATTATATCTGTTAAATATGCATCTTTGTATATACCTGCTATTGTCTCTCGCATAGCATTTATACCGTAAGTAAAAGGTATGTAAGGGTTTATTTTTTGAAAAAATTCTGGTGTAACTTCTACAGGGAATGTTCCCCCAGCCCCTGCAACCTGTATAACAAGTAAAAATACACATATAGCTTTGCCAACATCTCCAAAAGATACAACCAAAGTATAAATTATATTAATAAATACAATGCTTGCCACAACGCCTGCTAAAACAAATAAAACTGGATTAATGCATTGTATCTTTAAGATAAACAAATCACCAAGGCAAACAACAAGGGCTTGTATAATACCTATTACCATAAACAAAGCGTATCTTCCAAAATAAGCCTCATATGGCTTTATATTTTTTATGTTATCATCTTCATAAACTCTAGTTTTTAATAAAGATACTAACAACACACCTCCCACCCAGAAAGATAAGATTGTATAAAAAGGTGTCATAGCCGAACCATAATTTTCAATTTCATAAAAAGAAATAGTATCTAGCTGAACAGGGGCTGATATAAATTTACCAAATACCTGAGGGTCATTTTTTAGCATAGTTGCTAAGTTTATAAGCTTTTCATCTGCTTTAGCTTTTATTATTTTATCTTGTAAGTTTTTAATGTCATCTTGGCTTGATTGTATAGCGGTAGCTGTGCTTTGTATAGCCTTTTGGCTAGCCTCTAAAGTGCTATATATACCGTCTAATATATTATCTAATTGAGATATGTTAGTTGCCATATTTTTAGATAATATGTTAAAATCTACAAGTGTTTTGTACATTTTTTCTGCCTCATAGTCTAGGCTTGGTTTTATGTTTGTTCTATAAAGCTCTTTTGTGCTTGTTATATCATCTTTAGCTTGGTTTAACTGAGCCTCCATATCATCTTTTAAGCTATCTGATAAATCTTCCCCGTTATTTATTATTTGGATCATATTTTCCCCTAAAGATTTAATGTTATCAAGCTTTGTATTAATATTTTTTAATTTGCTAACAAAATCATCTACAAGCTTTAACCTTATAGGCAATTTATCATTTATACTGTTTAACATTTTTATAGTATTGCTATTGATATTTATTATTTTATCTGCTCTTTTGTTTATAAAATCTATTTGAGCTTTTACAATATCTATGTTATCTTGGTTTATATTAGATATATCTTCCCAAGTGCTTAACATATCGTTAGCTAGCTCTTCAGATGTTAACAAAAAGTTTTCGCCAGTATCTATCACGCTGTTAAACACTTGGCTAGATGAATGGATAAGCCCATTTATATCGTTTGATATATCTTCTGTGTTTTGAGCAATAGATTTGCCCCCTGGTAAAATAAGCTTTGTAGTATCTATAAGATTTTTTGTGGCATTTAGGCTTTCATCAAAGCTTTTAGATAAGCTTTTATATTGTTCTAAAGAGCTTGAAACCTCATTTAACGTATTTATCATTTTATCTGATACATTTTCTTCTTCATCATTTAATTTTTCATAAGTAGCCTTTAACCCACCTTCAAAAACTTTTCCAGATGTACTTAAAAATGTTTCATTTATTTGCTGTTGGATAACAGATACCCCTTTATCTGTTATTTTAGGAGCTATAGCATTTTTCTTTTGGTTTACATAGTATTCAAACTTTGGCGTTTTTATATCATCTGTTAAAATACTTGAAAAGTTTTGGCTAAAATCTTCAGGTATAACAACGCTAGCATAATATTCTCCGCTTTTTACCCCTTCAATAGCCTTATCTTTATCTACAAAAACCCAGCCTATATCATTATTTTTTTCTAGCTCTTCTATTATTTTATCCCCTATGTTAATATTTATATTTAATATGCTAGTTCCTTTGTCATTGTTAGCAACTGCCACCTTCAGCCCGTTAGTACTGCCATAAGGGTCCCAGCTTGCTTCTATGTTAAACCAAGCATATAAAGCAGGTATAAAACAAGCTCCTAGCACCACTGCTAATGCTATTTTGTTTTTTATAATTTTTTTAAAATCTCTATATGCTATTTTAAAAA
>CALWLD010000011.1 GCA_944381435.1 uncultured Clostridia bacterium | reverse complement strand
GTTTGTTACTTAAAATTTAATTTTCTACCTTAGGTAGTCTTTTTTGTGATGTCTGTATAAATTGGTGCAGTTCATTTGTCGACAATCTCGTATAAAATAATATTTAATCTGATACAACATTATAAACTTGACGTTTTAAAGCATCTTTATCTTCTTCTAGGTATTCATCATAAGTTGTTTTCTTATCTATAAGACCATTTTCTGTAAATTCCATAATTCTGTTAGCAGTAGTTTGGACTATTTGGTGGTCTTGTGATGAAAATAGTATAACCCCTGGGAATTTTATTAAAGCGTTATTAAGAGCGGTAATAGATTCCATATCTAAATGGTTTGTAGGTTCATCAAACATAAGTATGTTAGCACCAGACATCATCATTTTAGAGAAAAGACAACGTACTTTTTCTCCACCAGATAAAACGTTTATCTTTTTAAGAGCTTCTTCACCTGAAAATAACATTCTGCCTAAAAATCCACGTACAAAAGTTGTATCTTTTTCAGGAGAATATTGCATAAGCCAGTCTACTATAGAATAATCGCTTTCAAATTCATCGTTATGGTCTTTAGGGAAATAAGAAAACGATGTTGTAATACCCCATTTAAACTCACCTTCATCTGGCTCAAGCTCACCTGCTAATATTTTAAAGAGGGTAGTTTTAGCTATTTCGTTAGAGCCAACAAAGGCAACTTTATCTTCGCTAGAAAGCATAAAAGATATATTATCTAAAACTTTTACACCATCTATAGTTTTAGATAGGTTGGTAACAGTTAAAACTTCGTTACCTATATCTCTGTTAGGTTTAAAGTCTATATAAGGATATTTTCTGCTAGATGGTCTTATTTCATCAAGCTCTATTTTTTCTAAAGCCTTTTTCCTAGATGTTGCTTGTTTAGATTTTGAGGCATTAGCACTAAAACGTTGTATAAACTCTTGTAACTCTTTAATTTTTTCTTCTTTTTTACGGTTAGCATCTTTCATTTGTCTTATTAAAAGCTGGCTAGATTCGTACCAGAAATCATAGTTACCAGCATAAAGCTGTATTTTAGAGTAGTCTATATCTGCTATATGTGTACAAACTTTATTTAAGAAATATCTATCGTGAGATACTACAATAGTTGTGTTTTCAAAGTTTATTAAAAACTCTTCAAGCCAATTTATAGCCATTAAATCTAAATGGTTGGTAGGCTCATCTAGTAATAAAATATCAGGTTTACCGAAAAGAGCTTGTGCAAGAAGGACTTTAACTTTTTCAGGACCTGTTAAATCTTTTAGGTATTTATAGTGTAAATCTGGTGCAATACCAAGACCATTTAAAAGGTTAGCAGCGTCAGGCTCTGCGTTCCAGCCGTCCATATCGGCAAATTCTTCTTCTAGCTCGCTAGCTTTGATACCGTCTTCTTCAGAAAAATCTTCTTTTGCATAAATAGCTTCTTTTTCTTTCATTATTTCATAAAGACGTTTGTTACCCATAATTACAGTATCTAACACCATAAATTCGTCGTATTTAAAATGGTCTTGTTGTAAGAAAGAAATACGTTCACCATCAGATACAACAACATCTCCTGAAGTAGATTCTATTTGTCCTGATAAAATTTTTAAAAATGTAGATTTACCAGCACCGTTAGCACCTATAAGCCCGTAACAGTTGCCAGGTGTAAATTTTATATTTACATCTTCAAATAAAGCTCTTTTACCAAGCCTTAAAGTTACATTATTAACACTTAACATTTATTTACCTCCAATTAAGCTTTTTTTACTACAGAAGATTTTAGCTTCATAGCACCAAAACCATCTATTTTACAATCTATGTCGTGGTCGTCAGGAGCATCATATATAAGCCTTATATTTTTTACTTTTGTACCAACTTTTATAGAAGATGATGCACCTTTTACCTTTAAATCTTTTATAACTATAACGCTATCACCGTCTTGTAACACGTTGCCATTAGCATCTTTAATAACGTTTTCTTCTTCTACAGCATCTTTGTTCCATTCGTAAGCACATTCTGGGCATACTAATAAATTTCCATCTTCATAAGTATATTCTGAATTACATTTTGGGCAGTTTGGTAAATTTTCCATTTTTTTATCCTCCTAGTATTACATAATAGTAATTAATATATTTTTATTTTCTTCTTTTGCCATATTAAAAAATTCTTTTAATTCATCAAAAGCCATAAAAAGCTCTTCTTTTAAAAGTTCCTTATCTTCTTTAAGCCAGTTGTTAGGAAAAATTTTAGCTTCATCAAAAGCTTTAGGCTCAAAAGAAAGATTATTAATATTTATTTTTTCTATTTCATTAAGTATTTTTTCTATTTCATCTTTTTTTATATAAGCTATATATTCTTCTGTGCTAAAATTTATATCACCGAATATGAAAGCACTTTTTGCATAATCTTCAAATACAGATTTATCATATACAGGTTCTTCTTTTGAAGATATTAAAAAGTAAAGTCCGTTCCATATAGTATCTATATCACAGCAAGGGTATAAATCATCATTATCTAGCATATAATCTATTTTTTTATATAGGCTATTAGCATCTAGCTTTTCTAATTGCTTTAATAAAATATCATCTATAATAAAATAATTAGCTATCATTTATTTGCCTTTCTTTTTATGAACATTTCTTATTGTTTTTTTCTTTTTAAAATCTTTGTTTGTTTCTTTAGGTTTGTTATTTTTATTTGTTTTTTTGAAAAACTCTTTTTCACTAGCACTTTTTCTAGGGCGTATAAGACAATGTTTATCAAAGCCTACTAAGTCCATACGGTTAGCTTTTTTTAATGCTTCTAGTACTAAATCATAGTTTTTAGGTAGTTTATATTGCATTAATGCTCTTTGCATAGCTTTTTCGTGAGGGTTTTTAGGCACATAAACAGGGGTCATATCCCTTGGGTCTAGCTCTGTATAATACATACAAGTTGATAAAGTCATAGGGGTAGGGTAAAAATCTTGCACTTGCTCTGGCATATAGCCTAAATCTCTTAAATATTCAGCAAGCTCAATAGCCACTGATAAATCGCTACCAGGGTGGCTACTCATAAGATAAGGTACAAGATATTGCTCTTTGCCCAATTCTTTATTTACATCATAATATTTTTTTACAAACTTTTCATAAACATCTTTAGAAGGTTTACCCATTTTAGATAAAACTTTATCTGATATATGCTCTGGAGCAACTTTTAACTGGCCACTAACGTGATGCTCACAAAGTTCTTTAAAAAATTGATGGTTATTTTTATCGTGGATAAGGTAATCGTATCTAATGCCTGAACGTATAAAAACTTTTTTAACTTTTGGGATATTTCTTAATTTTTGTAAAAGTTTTAAATAATCTGTATGGTCAATTTTTAACTTTTTGCAAGGCTCAGGAAAAAGACATTGTTTATGAGGGCAAGCGCCTTTATCAAACTGTTTATCACAAGCAGGGCCTCTAAAGTTTGCTGTAGGTCCTCCAACATCGTGTATATAGCCTTTAAAATCTGGCTCCCAAACAAGTTTTTCTGCCTCTTTTATTATAGATTGATGGCTACGCCCTTGCACAACACGCCCTTGATGAAATGTTAAAGCACAAAAATTACAACCACCAAAACAACCACGGTTTGATATAAGGCTAAACTTAACCTCTTCTATAGCAGGCACGCCACCGTCTTTTTCATAAATAGGGTGGTATGTTCTCATATATGGCAAGCTATAAGAATTATCAAATTCGCTAGTTGTAAGAGGCATAGACGGTTTGTTTTGCACTACATAACAATCGTTATAAGGCTCTATAAGCATTTTAGATACAACTGCATCTGTGTTTTCATATTGTTTTAAAAAGCTTTGAGCATATATTGTTTTATCACTACATACCTCTTTATAAGAAGGAAGCATTATATAATCTTCGTATATATTATCAAGGTTTTTTGCCTTATAAACTGTACCTTTTACATATGTTATTTGGTCAATAGGTATACCGCTTGCAAGGCTTTCTGCAAGCTCTACTATTTGATGCTCACCCATACCAAACATTAATATATCTGCTTGAGAATCTAAAAGGATAGAACGGCGTACTTTGTTATCCCAATAATCATAATGAGAAAGCCTACGAAGGCTTGCCTCTATACCACCTATCATAATAGGTATATTTTTATAGGCTTCTCTTATTTTTTGGCAGTAAACTATAGTTGCTCTGTCTGGCCTTAAATTGCCTTTTCCCCCAGGGGAATATAAATCTTTTTCACGTCTTTTTTTAGCAACACTATAGTGATTAACCATAGAATCTATGTTACCACCTGTTACCAAAAAGGCAAGCTTTGGCTTACCTAGCTTTTTAAAATCATCTGTAGTTTTCCAGTTAGGTTGAGCGATAATACCTATTTTAAACCCTTTGCTTTCTAAAAGCCTAGCTATAATAGCTGCACCAAAAGAAGGGTGGTCTACATAGGCATCGCCTGTAACAAGAACAAAATCTAGCTCTTGCCAACCTCTTTTTTCCATATCTTTTTTACAAATTGGTAAAAAATCCATCTTTACCTCCTTAAATTCTCCAACCAGATAAATATTTGTTTTTAAGCCTGCCTTTTTGAACCTTACCCCAACCAATAGGGTATTTATCTATACAAACAAGATGATAACCTTCTTTTTTTGTATCTATAGCAAAGCTTTCACCTTTTAAATATCTAGTTAGATTTTCATCATTTATATTAAAAGAAATAGTGTTTTTAGCATCATCTTTTTTAAGCCCCATAGCAAAGGCCTGTGATGGCTCAAAACGTTTTGTTTTAAGCTCTCCTAAATAAAAACCACTACGTACAACCCTAAGCCCTCTTAAATCTATCCCATCTGGTATAGAAAATACGCTTGTTTTATGTATTTCAATGTTATCATACATTGGTATGTTTAGGTTTTCTTTAAAAAAGCTTTCCATATCTGCTATTTCTTTTTTGTTTATTTGTTTTATTTTATCTATGTTACTTTCGTTAGGTGTGCCTTTTTTTCTAATTAAGGCCAAAAAATGACCTTCACCTTTTATTTTATAAGGCATAAGCCTACCTGTTTTTTCTATGCCTTCTGCTATATTATCAGCTTTTACCCATTCTTTTCTGCCATTTTCAAATCCAGAAGATTTATCAAAATCTATAAGCTCAAAATCTTCATTTTGGAGCAAAAATTCGTTAATCATTTCTTCGTTTTCTTCTGGTGCAAATGTACAGGTAGAATAGGCTATTATGCCACCATTTGCTAACATATCTTTTGCATAGTATAAAATTTCTCGTTGTAGATTGCAACAAAACTCTGTTTTATGGGTTTCCCAGCTTTTTATAGCCTCTTTATCTTTTCTAAACATACCCTCGCCAGAACAAGGAGCATCTACAATTATTTTGTTAAAATAGCCTTTAAATTTTTTAGCTAAATTTTTAGGTGTTTCGTTAGTTACAATAGCGTTATAAACACCATTTATTTCTATATTTTTAAGAAGAGCTTTACACCTTGTAGCACTAATATCGTTTGTAACTAAAACACCTGTGCCGTTAAGCTTACCTGCAATTTGGGTGCTTTTGCCACCAGGAGCAGCACACATATCTAAAACCTTGTCTCCTTTTTCAATAGGCAACATTGCCCCTGTAGACATAGCACTAGGCTCTTGTATATAAAATAAGCCTGCGTTATAATAATAGCTTTTAGCAGGCCTTTCATCTTCATAATAAAAGCCTGTATCACACCAAGGGATAGGCTTTAAATCAAAGTTTAATATGTTTTTTAGCTCATTAGGGCTTATTTTCAAGGTGTTTGCTCTAAGCCCTTGATAGTTTTTATCATTAAAGCTTTCTATATATTTATCAAAATCTTCTTTTAAAAGATTTTGCATTTTTTCTATATATTTTATAGGTAAATCCATTTTTTTCGTCCTTTTTATAGCTTATCTATATTGTTTTATTTTGGTTATATTGTTTTAACATATATTCTTTTTGATAATCTAAAACTTTTGGCACATAGTTTTGTGTTTCTTCAAAAGGTGGTATGCCATCATATTTCATTACATTGCCAGGGCCAGCATTATATGCAGCTAGGGCAAGCTCTGTGTTGTTATCAAATCTATCAAGCTGTTTTTTTAAATATTGTGTACCACCGTCTATATTTTGCTCAATATCATAAGCGTTGGTAACCCCAAGGCTACTTGCCGTGTTAGGCATAAGTTGCATAAGCCCCATAGCACCTGATGATGATGTTGCGTTTGGGTCAAAGTTGCTTTCTTGTCTTATAACAGCAGCAATTAAGCTTTCTTCTATGCCATATTTTAAAGAGGCTTCTTTTATTGCCTCTTTTATTGCATCTGAAACCTGCTCTTCTGGTATTCCGTTTTCTTCGTAATTATTTAAAATTTCAGAAAAAGATTTTTCTTCTGATTTACTTTTTACATTATCTGTGGTATTATTATATTGATATGTTTTGTTTGTAATAGGGATAGGTATTTTAGATTCTATATTTGAAATAATTTCGTTATAGATGCTATTTACATTAATATTCATAATAAGCTCCCTTCATTATATTTTCATAAGTATATATCTTAATTGTAATATAAAATAAGAAAAAATTCAACTATTAATTTATGCTAATAATATTAATTAATTTATGTTAGTTATATAGAAAAGTAGAGGTAAAAATGAACGAAAAAGCTTTAAAAACTTTAGAATTTGATAAAATTTTAGAAAAAGTTGCTAGCTTTGCAAGCTCTTTAGTTGGCAAAGAAAAGGTAAGAGCTTTAAAACCTAGCATTGATATAAATGAAATAAAAACTTGGCAAAAAGAAACATCACAAGCAGTTAGTATGATCCTTAAAAAAGGTTCTTTAAAAATAGGAGGGCTTAGAGATATAAATCCATTTTTACAAAGAACGGCTGTTGGTGGTAGCTTAAATTTTGAAGAACTTTTAAATGTTGCCGATTTTTTAAGTGCTTGTAAAAGAGCAAAAGACTATGCAAAAAGTGAAAACAAATATGATGTATACGATGCATTAGAACCTAAATTTGAAATAATAGAACCTATAGAAAGCTTAGATAAAGAAATAACAAGGTGTATTATATCAGATACAGAAATGTCTGACGATGCAAGCTCAAAGCTTAGGGAAATAAGAAGAGAGATAAAGCTTACTAACGATAGGGTAAGGCTTGAGCTTAATAAGATAATACAATCTAGCACATATAAAAATATGTTACAAGACCCTGTAATAACTGTTAAAAGCGATAGATATTGTATACCTGTTAAGGCAGAATATAAAAACTCTTTTTCTGGTATGGTTCACGACCAATCGGCAACAGGGGCAACTGTTTTTATGGAGCCTACAAGCGTTGTTATGCTTAATAACAAAATAAAAGAGCTACACGCAGAAGAAATGCAAGAAATAAACAGGATACTTAAAAAATTATCCGAAATGGTAAATGAAAATAGGGATATTTTAATAAGCAATTTAATTATTTTAACAGAGATAGATTTTATATTTGCCAAAGGGGAATATTCTATAAAGATTAATGGGACAGAGCCTATTTTTAACGAAAAAGGATATATAAATATTAAAAAAGCAAGGCACCCTCTTTTAGAACCTACAAGCGTTGTACCTACAGATATTTATTTAGGTGATGAATTTACAACCCTTTTAATAACAGGACCTAACACAGGTGGTAAAACTGTATCTTTAAAAACCATAGGCTTATTTACATTAATGGGGCAAGCTGGGCTTCATATATCTGCTTTTGATAAATCAGAGCTTGCTGTTTTTGACAATGTATTTTCCGATATAGGTGATGAGCAAAGCATAGAGCAAAGCCTTAGTACTTTCTCTGCTCATATGACAAACATAGTTTCTATATTAGGAGAAGTTACAGATAACTCTTTAGTGCTTTTAGATGAGCTAGGAGCAGGTACAGACCCTACAGAAGGAGCTTGTCTTGCAATGGCTATTATACAATATTTACACGATAGACAAATAAGAACGGCAGTTACAACTCATTATAGCGAGCTTAAAGTTTTTGCTATATCAACAAAAGGTGTATCTAATGCATCTTGCGAATTTGATGTTAAAACACTTCGCCCAACATATCGTCTTTTAATAGGTGTGCCTGGTAAAAGTAATGCTTTTGCCATATCTAAAAGGTTAGGGCTTCCTGATTATATTATAGAAGATGCTAAAAATTTATTAAGCAAAGAAGATACTAAATTTGAAGATGTTATTACAGATTTAGAAATAAACAAAAAATCTTTAATGATAGAAAAAGAAAGAGCAGAAAGCTACAGGTTAGAGGCAGAAAGGCTTAAAAAAGATGTAGAGGCTCAAAAGCAAAAAACAAGAGAGCAAAAGGAAAAAATATTATTTAAAGCTACAGAAGATGCTAAAAGGATAGTTGCACAAGCTAAAATAGATGCAGATAACATTGTAAAAGAAATACAAAAATTAGCTAAAGAAAAGGCTAACCAAAATGACATTAACAGCCAAAGGCAAAAGCTTAAAGACAAGCTTTCTAATCTGGATAGCAGGCTAGATAAATTTAACAGTAAAAATGCACAAAAACGAGTTACACCTAAAGACCTTAAAAAAGGGGACAGAGTTTTTATACATTCTTTAAATCAATCTGGCGTTGTAACTAGCGAACCTAACCAAAAAGGTGAGGTTATGGTTAGTGCAGGTATTATGAGCATAAAAACAAACCTAAAAGATTTATCTATAGACACAAATTATGTAGAGCCTAAAAAAGAAACTCCAAAGCCTAAAAAGACAGCTAGCTTTAAAAATACAAAAGCTATGAACGTATCTTATGAAATAGATTTAAGAGGACTTTATGTAGATGAGGCAATAGAAAAGGTAGATAAATTTATAGATGATGCCTTTTTGGCGGGTATGGATACAATAAGTCTTATACACGGTAAAGGAACAGGTGCTTTAAGAACAGGTATACACGAATATTTAAGACGTAATAGAAGGGTAGCTAAATATCGCCTTGGCGAATTTGGGGAAGGTGATGCAGGTGTTACTATCGTAGAGCTTAAATAATAGTTTAAACTTATACTTTAAATATAAATAACAAATATTTAAAAATATTAAAAAAATATTCATTATTTTTTAATATTTAGGTGTTAAAATCTTTATAAATTAAAAAGGGGAAAGATTTTATGAGCAAATTAAAAATATTAGTTGTAGATGATGATGAACATATTGCAGAGCTTATAAGCTTATATCTTAATAAAGAAGGATATGAAACAAAAGAAGTTTATAGCGGTAGAAAAGCTATTGAAGAATTTTCTAACTTTTCTCCACATTTAGTTTTGCTTGATATAATGTTACCAGAGATAGATGGTTATCAAATATGTAGGGAGATTAGGAAAATAAGCTCAGTGCCTATAATAATGCTTACTGCTAAAGGGGAAGTGTTTGACAAGGTTTTAGGGCTTGAGCTAGGGGCAGATGATTATATTGTTAAGCCTTTTGATAGCAAAGAGTTAGTTGCAAGGGTAAAAGCTGTGCTTAGAAGGTTTGATAACAAAGAAGATGTTAATGTTAGCAACCAGATAGTTGTACCTAATATGACAATAAATCCTTCTACTTATATAGTAACATACCACGGAACACAGCTAGAACTACCACCAAAAGAATTTGAGCTTTTAAACTTTTTAGCACAACACCCTAACCAAGTTTTTACAAGAGAGCAACTTCTTGATAAAATTTGGGGCTATGAATTTATAGGTGATACAAGAACAGTTGATGTACACGTAAAAAGGCTTAGAGAAAAAATGCCTTATGAAGATGTTTGGAGCTTAAAAACTGTTTGGGGCGTTGGATACAAATTTGAAAATAAATAATATATAAAAATATAAAAAAATGTTGCCATATAGCTTTTATTATGATAAAATAAAAAAAGTGATTTTAAACAAATTTTATTTTAAAATAAGTAAACATAACTTAAATTAGTTATCTATTTTAGGTTTAGGAGGTAAAAATGAACGAAAATACTGAAAATAACATAGAAGAAACAACTATGCAAGATACAGAACAAGAAACTTTATCTATTGAGCCAAGAGGCGTAGAGGGCGAAGAACAAACTGTTCAAGAGCAAGTTGGTATTGAAGGTGAGATTTTACCTGATGAAACATTTACTAATGAAGAAGAAAGCGTAGATACATCAAGCGATACAATAGCTATAGATGGTGAAACAGAATCTATTAGCTTAATTGAGGCAGACCCAGCACCAGCTACTATGAGTGTTCCTTTTATAGGGCTTTCTGCTTTACAATGTGTTGTAGCATTTTTCCTTATTGTTGTTGTTTTACAACAATCTAAATCGGCATCTGGTATGACATCTAGTGCTATAGTAGGTAGCGGAGATAACCAATCTTATTGGAGCCAAAACAAAGGTAGAAGTAAAGAAAGTAAATTAGCTAGAACTACTGTTATTTTAGGGGTTATATTCTTTATTATAACAATAGCTTTAGGTTTTGTAAGATAAAATAAATTTTTAAGAAAAAGTACATAGTATTTTAAAATGCTATGTACTTTTTTATTATTGCAATTAAGGTACGACTTAATTTTTAGCAATTTATAAAATTGCTAAATTATTAAAATTTATATACGGCTTTTTGTATTAAATTTTAATTAAATAAATTTTAGGAGTTGCTGTTTTTGAACACAAAGTGTTCAAAAAATTGACTATTACAATAAAGGTATCAATTAATATTTTATATAAATGTAAAGTATTAAATAAAATATATATTGACCTTCTTTGTTTTATATGTTATATATATAGTATAACAAATAAAACAAAGAAGGTGATTTATTTGATTATAAAAATAGATACAACTAGCCAAATACCTATTTATTTACAAATTAGAAATCAAATAATATTAGCAATAGCAAAAGATGTTTTAAAGGAAGGAGAAAAAATACCTAGTATAAGACAATTAGCCGAAGATACAGATATAAATATGCTTACTGTTAAAAAGGCTTATGATGTTTTAAAAGAAGAAGGCTATATAGAAATAGATAGAAGACAAGGAGCTAAAATAAAAGTAAAAAAAGAACCAGATAAAGTAAAAGATAAGCTAACAAGTGATTTAGAAATTTTGCTTTGTGAATTAATATTAAAAGGTATTGAAAAAAATGACATCTTAAAATATATTCAAGATATATTATTTAGTATTAAATAGGAGGGGATTAATATGATTATTATAAGTATAGTATTATTTATAACATTATTATTTATAATATTTTTATATTATTTTGATGCAAAACAATGTGTAAATAATAATATTATTTTAGGTGTTACATTGCCTCTTAATAAAGTCAAAGATACACAAGTTTTAAATATTTTAACGGAATATAAATCTAAATTAAAAAAATACTTAATAATTGAGATATTTCTAAGTTTTATCATAATAATTTTATATAAATACTTTTTTATAACTATGCTTTGTTATATAAGTTTAATATTTATAGGTTGTGGTATAAATTTTCTTATTATAAAAAAATATAACTTAAAAATGAAAAAATTAAAAGAGGAAAATAATTGGTCAATAGGTGAAAAGCACATAATATCTATAGATACTAAACTTACTCTTTTAAAAGATAGTATGGTGGTTAATAAATTATTTTTTATACCTATTTTTTTCTTTAGTCTAATGACATTTTTAATAGGATTTTTAAATTTTAAAAATATACCAGAAATAATATACTTAGCTATAATCAATATTATACTTAATTTATTAATGTTATGGCTTTATAAAATAATAAAAAGTTTAAAAAATAAGATTTATAGTGAAAATAGTGATATAAATATTACGCTCAATAAATATAAAAAATATTTGATAACAAAAAATATTATTATTATAAGTTATATATTTACATTTTTATCTTTAATAAGTGTATTCATTTTAAAAGATAACCCGAATAATGCTAATATATATTTTATTTTAATGGGACTATTTTCTTTATCATTACCTATTACATTTTTATATTTTAATAATAAAATAAAAAATACAGAAAAAGAAATATTACAGCTAGACAAAGCTCCGATATTAGTAGATGAAGATGATTTTTGGAAATATGGTATGTTTTATTACAATCCAAATAGCAAAAAAAGATTTGTTGAGAAAAGGATTGGCGTTGGTTTAATTTACAATATGCCTTATAAATTAAACTATAGCTTAAATATATTAGGTATAATAATTACTTTTTTTGTTATTTTTTCTATTTTACCTTTAGAATTTTCAGATATAAATGTTTATGAAGAAAATAATATACTAAAAATAAAATTTCCTATGTATAGTACAGAAATAGAAAAACAAGATATAAAAGATATTTATGTAATTAATGAAGAGATAAAAATTGGCAATAGATTAAATGGTTATAGTAGTGAAGATAAAGCTATTGGTAAATTTAGGGTAGATGTTAAAGGAGAACAAGATATTTATAAAAAATTTATTAATGTAAACAATAAAGATAAAGCTATAATTATAGATTTAAAAGATAATGAAGATATAATATTAAATGGTAAAGATGATAAAGAGACAGAAAAAATTATAGAAGTAATTAAAGAATTTAAAAATAAAAAGTGAAGACTTTGTCTTCACTTTTTATTTTTTATCTTATGCGTCTGCAAGTTTTTTATAAGTATCTAAACGTTTTTTAGCGTCTTTTTCACATAAATCGAATAATTGGTCTGCAAGCTCTGGGAATGCACGTTGTAAAGATGTATAACGAACTTCGCCAGATAAGAAATCTCTAAATGAGCTTGTAGGTTCTTTAGAATCTAAGATAAATGGATTTTTGCCTTCTTCTTCAAGAAGTGGGTTAAATCTGTATAATTGCCAGTAGCCACATTCTACAGCTTTTTTAGCTTCTTCTAAAGAATAAGTCATATTAATACCGTGGCTTATACAAGGAGCATAAGCGATAATTAATGATGGACCTGGATAGCTTTCAGCTTCAACAATAGCTTTTAAAACTTGGTTTTTATCTGCACCCATAGAAACTTGAGCAACATATACATAACCATAGCTCATAGCCATCATACCAAGGTCTTTTTTACGTACTCTTTTACCAGATGCAGCAAATTTAGCTATAGCAGCAGTTGGAGTAGCTTTAGATGCTTGACCACCTGTGTTAGAATATATTTCTGTATCAAATACAAATACATTTATATCTTCGCCAGATGCAAGAGCGTGGTCTAAACCGCCGTAACCGATGTCATAAGCCCAACCATCTCCACCAAATATCCATTGAGAGTTTTTAACAAGGTGTTTTTGGTTTTCTAATATATATTTAGCTTCTTCGCTTGTTTCACCAGCAAGAGCCTCTACAACTGCTTTAGATGTAGCTTTAGATTCTTCACCTTTGTGCATTGTATCAATCCAAGCTTGTAAAGCATCTTTTAAGCTTGCATTAGATGTAGAGCTAATGATAGCTTCTGCTTTTTCTTTTAATGTATTTCTTTGTTTAGAAACACTTATTGCCATACCTAAACCAAATTCAGCATTATCTTCAAATAAAGAGTTTGCCCAAGCAGGACCGTGTCCGTTATGGTTTTTAGTATAAGGTGTGCTAGGTGCAGAACCACCCCAGATAGAAGAACAACCTGTAGCGTTAGCTATATACATTCTATCACCGAATAATTGAGTGATAAGTTTAGCATAAGGTGTTTCACCACAACCAGGACAAGCACCAGAGAACTCGAATAATGGTTGTTCAAATTGGCTACCTTTGATAGATTTTTTGTCCATTGGGTTTTCTTTTGGAGATAAAGCTACAGCATACTCCCAGTTAGGAACTTCGTTCATTTGAGTATCAAGTGGTTTCATAACGATAGCTTTTTCTTTAGCAGGACAAATTTCAACACAGTTTCCACAGCCTGTACAGTCTAAAACAGAAACTTGTATTCTGTAAGTGTAATCTTCAAAGCCTTTACCGATAGCTTTTTTAGTTTCAAATCCTTCAGGAGCGTTTTTAGCCTCTTCTTCATTTACTAAGAATGGTCTAATAACTGCGTGAGGACAAACATAAGAACATTGGTTACATTGGATACAGTTATCAATGTTCCATTCAGGCACTTCAATAGCAACACCACGTTTTTCAAATGCAGCAGTACCATTTTCAAATGTACCATCTTCATAACCTACAAATGCAGAAACAGGTAAGTTATCACCTTTCATAGCATTGATAGGTTCTAATATTTTTGTAATAAATTCAGGTTTATGAATGCTAGTTTCAACTTTAGCAACATCTTCTGCGTTAGCCCAGCTAGCAGGAACTTCAACTTTTTTAACAAGCTCCATACCTTTTTCAACTGCTTGTTGGTTCATAGCAACAACTTTTTCGCCTTTTTTACCATAAGCTTTAACAATAGCTTCTTTCATATATTTGATAGCTTCTTCAGCAGGGATAATGTTTGCAATTTTAAAGAAAGCAGATTGTAAAACAGCATTAAAACGTTTACCAAGACCGATTTCTTTAGCAATAGCAACAGCGTCTATTGTGTAGAAATTAATTTTGTTCTCTGCAATATATCTTTTAATGTTAGCAGGTAAGTTTTCATCTAATTCTGCATCATTCCATTTACAGTTTAATAAGAAGCTACCACCTTCTTTTAAGCCTTCTAAAATATCATATTTATCAAGGTATGAAGGTTGGTGACAAGCTATAAAATCTGCTGTAGTAACAAGATATGGTGCACGAATTAATTTTTTACCAAAACGTAAATGAGATGTTGTTAAACCACCAGATTTTTTAGAGTCATAAGCAAAATATGCTTGTGCATACATATCTGTGTGGTCACCGATAATTTTGATAGAGTTTTTGTTAGCACCAACAGTACCGTCAGCACCTAAGCCCCAGAATTTACAGCTGATAGTATTTTCATCTGTAACATCTACTTCTTTACCAACTTTTAATGATAAATGAGTAACATCATCGTTAATACCAACAGTAAATCCATTTTTAGGTTGTTCTAAGTCAAGGTTTTCATAAACTGCTATAATTTGAGCAGGAGTAGTATCTTTTGAGCTAAGACCATATCTACCACCAACTATAGTAGCTTTTCTATCAGAATTAAAGAATGCTGTACATACATCTTGATATAAAGGTTCGCCTAAAGCACCAGGTTCTTTTGTTCTATCTAATACAGCGATTTTTTTAGCAGTAGTAGGGATAGCCTCTAATAATTTTTCAGGTACAAAAGGTCTAAATAAATGTACATTTACTAAACCAACTTTTTCGCCTTTAGCTCTTAAAAAGTCAATTGTTTCTGAAATTGTATCACATACAGAACCAATAGCAACAATAACTTTTTCAGCTTCTGGGTCACCATAGTAGTTAAATAATTTATAATCTCTACCTGTTAATTTGTTAATTTCACCTAAATATTCTTCTACAATAGCAGGAACATTATTATAGAAAGGATTAGATGCTTCTTTAGCTTGGAAGAAGATATCAGAGTTTTGAGCAGTACCTCTAGTAACAGGGTTATGAGGGCTTAATGCGTTATCTTTAAAACGTTTGATAGCGTCCATATCAACAAGCTCTTTAACTTTATCAAAATCTAAAACTTCGATTTTTTGAATTTCGTGAGATGTTCTAAAGCCATCAAAGAAATTTAAGAAAGGCACTCTAGATTTTAATGTAGATAAATGAGAAACAGTTGATAAATCCATAACCTCTTGTACGTTAGAAGATGCAAGCATAGCAAAGCCTGTTTGACGACAAGCCATAACGTCTGAATGGTCGCCAAAGATACTAAGAGCGTGACCTGCAATAGTACGAGCACTAACGTGGATTACACAAGGTAAAAGCTCACCTGCTATTTTATACATATTAGGTATCATAAGAAGTAAGCCTTGAGATGCTGTGTATGTAGTAGCTAAAGCACCTGTAGCTAAAGCACCGTGTAAAGCACCAGCAGCACCACCTTCAGATTGCATTTCTACAACCTTAACAGTTTGACCAAACATATTTTTTTTGCCTTTAGCAGCCCATTCATCAACGTGTTCTGCCATAGGAGATGATGGTGTAATAGGGAAGATATTAGCTACTTCAGAAAATTGATAAGAAACCTCTGCAGCAGCTTGGTTACCGTCCATAGTTTTCATAATTTTAGACATTTTCAAGTCCTCCTTTTATAATTAAAGCTTAATTTTAAAAGCTAATATTTAAACATTTACATAGTTTATATATTATATAAATATTATATCAACTTTGCAATGATTAGTAAATAAAAATTATTATTTTAACAATAGTTTTTTTACATATAGCTTATAAGTTATTGTTATACCTATAATAATAATATATAAATAAGATATTGTAATAGAAAATTTTAAATGCTATAATTAAGGGAAAATAAGATATAAAAGGAGGATAATTTATGACAGAAAAAGAAAAATCTCATAAGGGTGTTTTATACCAACCTAATGTTGAAGAACTTATTGAAGAAAGAAATATAAAAACAAAAAAATTATATGAATATAATAACATTAATCCTTTAGATACAGAAAAAAGAGAAATAGCAATAAAAGACTTGTTAGGTAAAGTTGGTAAAAATTGTATTATTGAACAACCATTTTTTTGCACTTATGGATATAATATAGAGGTTGGAGATAATTTTTTCTTAAATACAGATTGTAAGCTTATGGACGCAGGTAAAATTATCATTGGAGATAATGTATTTATAGCTCCAAACGTATGTCTTGTAACAGAAGAACATTCTATGGTTGTAGAAGAAAGAATAAAAGGGTTAGAATATTCACACCCTGTAAAGATTGGAAACAATGTATGGCTTTGCACAGGAGTTATTGTTCTTCCAGGAGTAACAATTGGTGATAATTGTGTTATCGGAGCAGGAAGTGTTGTTACAAAAGATATACCGCCAAATAGCCTAGCTGTTGGTAATCCTTGCAAGGTAATACGTTCATTAAAATAGGAATACACTAATTTAATTAGTGTATTCCTATTTTTACTTTAATAAATTATGTTCTTTTAAGACATCTAAAAAATGATTAGATACTATCTTAACACCACTATCATTAAGATGAGCATCATCTCTAAAATTTTCATTTGTAAGTAAGTTTTCTTCTTTATTTATTAAATTATAATCTATATAAAATATATTGTTTTCCTTTGCAAAATTTGCTATTTGGTTGTGTATTAAATCATAGTTTTGTATATAATCTAAAGATACATTTGCAATAGGTGCTGTAACAAATATAAGTTCTATGTCATTTTCTTTACAAAGGTTAATTATTTTTATTAAAAAGTCCTTTTGTGTGTTAGAAAATTCAAAATCTTTGCCATCTAAATTTTTAAATTGGTTAGTTTTATCATACTCATCTTCTAGCATAGTATAATTACAGTACACATAGCCTTTAGAAGCGTATTCTTCTATACCTTTTTGTTTTTTTGTTTCTTTATCTTTAACATTAAATTTATTTTTTATTTTGTTGTTATATTCATTACCTTTATATGCAAAATAATCTGCTTGATATTTTAATATATTTGTTTTATATTTTACTTTTTCAGAAAGAGGAAAATCTTCTTTTATATATTCGTTTTTCAAATCTTCATTATCTAAAACTTGAAAAAGAGTTTTAACTTGGTTAAGCTCAAAATCATTTTTTAGTAAATCAAAATAAACTTCCATAACTACAACTTTTGGCTTTTGATAGTTTAACACTTCTTTTAATGTGTAGTAAGTAGAATCTGGGTGTTGCAAAGGCATACCTAACTGAAAGCTATTTGTGCCAAGGTTATTATCAAAAATTTCAGGGTTAAAGGTACAATAAGAATGAGAAGAACCTAAAAACACCATATCTAAGCTATTTTCTTCTAAAGCATAAAAATCTTCAAATCTCCTTTGATTAAAAAGGTTTATAACATTTTCTGTGCTAGCAGATGAATATTTTTTACCTATAAAAATTATCATAGGTATTAAACATAAGATAAAAATAAAAATTTTTATTAAAAACTTTATGTTGTCCTTAAAACTGGAAGTAGATAAATTGTCCTGCATCGCTAAACACCCCCATAGAAATTATTATTAATGTAATTACATAGTAAAAAGCAAACCTTATTATAAATGGTGCTTTGTTTAAGCTAATATATATACGATTTTTATATTCAAAGATTTCAATAAAGAATAAAATAACTATACACATAGTTACTAATAAAATTTCAAATATATTAAGCCCAAGCTCTGTAGAAATATTATATAAATATTGTATATTATTAATATTTGTTATATCATTAAATAAATTTTCTACTATATAAAAAGCATCTTTTACAGTATTGGCTCTAAAAAATATTAGAGAAAAACAAATTAAGCTAAAAGTTATCAAAATCCTAAAGATATTTAAAAAGTTATTTATATATTTATTCTTTATATTAAAGCCTAAAGCTTTTAACATTTTATTTTTTAAATCTCCAATTATTTGATAAAAACCATTTAAACCACCCCAAATAATGAAGGTATAGTTTGCTCCGTGCCATAAGCCACTTACCAAAAAGGTAATCATTAAGTTAAGATATGTTCTTATAGTTCCTTTTCTGTTACCACCTAGAGGGATATATAAATAATCTTTAAACCAACTAGATAAAGAAATATGCCATCTTGTCCAAAATTCTTTTATTGTTTTTGAAAAATAGGGGCTTTTAAAGTTTTCCATTAAGTCTATTCCAAAAAGCTTTGCACAGCCTATAGCTATGTCTGAATAACCGCTAAAATCACAATATAGCTGAACTGCAAAAAATACTGTAGCAATAATAAAAGATATTCCGTTATAATCATAAGGTGAGTTATAGACAGTATTAACAAGTATAGCAGCTCTATCTGCTATTACTATTTTTTTAAAATAACCTATAAGCATTATTTTTATGCCTGTAGATATATTGTTAATGTTAAATTTATGATTTAAAAACAACTGGTTTAAAAGCCTATCAGCACGCTCTATAGGCCCTGCTACTAGCTGTGGGAAAAACATAATATAAAGGGCAACTTTTAGCATATTTTTTTCTGCCTTATATCTTTTTCTATAAATATCTATTGTATAGCTTGTTGCCTGAAATGTGTAAAAAGATATACCCATAGGCAAAACTATATCAAAATCTTTTATAGGGTAAGGTATATTAAGATAGTTGTATAAGCTCATAAAAGAGTGATTTACAAATATACTATATTTAAAAACAAACAAAATAAAAAAGTTTATAAATAATCCTATAGATAATATACCTTTGGCTTTATTTTTATATTTTTCTATTAAGATACCTATATAATAGTTAAAAAAGCTGGAAAATAAAATTAAAAATATAAATTCTATACGCCAAGCCATATAAAAAATACAGCTACCTATGAAAAGTAAATACCACCTAAATTTATAAGGTAATATATAATAAGATGTTAATATTATTAATAAAAATATTAAAAATGTAAGGGAATTAAAAAGCATTTTGCACCTCTTGTAGTTATATTTTTTTAAATTATACTTTATTTTTTATATATTTTCAATAGGTATACACAATACTTATTATTAGATAATAATATATCTGCTAGGTTTGACAAGGCATATTAGTTTTGTTAATATATTAATGTAAGAAAGATTTTAATTATTTTATATAGATTATTTTTTAAGGAGATGATAAAATGGGAAATTGTAATTCTTGTCCATCTAAAGGAAGATGTGGCAAAAGCCAAGAAGATTGTGGTATAAAAGTAAACCCTAAAAATAAAATAAAAAATGTTATAGGTGTTATGAGCGGAAAAGGTGGTGTTGGTAAAAGCACCGTATCTGTATCTTTAGCTAAAGAGCTTAATAGCCAAGGATATAAAGTTGGTATATTAGATGCAGATATTACAGGCCCTAGCGTTGTTAGGCTTTTAGGCATTGACAAAGACGTAAAAGCTATGGGCACTGCTAACCAAGAGATTATACCGGTTGTATCTAAAGAGGGGATAAAAGTTATATCTTTAAACCTTCTTATAAAAGATGAAAACCAGCCTGTTATATGGCGTGGCTCTTTACTTAGCAACTGTGTAAATCAGTTTTGGGCAGATGTTTTATGGGAAGAGCTTGATTATCTTATTATAGATATGCCTCCTGGAACAGGTGATGTAACATTAACTGTTATGCAATCTATACCTTTAACAGGGCTTGTTATTGTATCTGTACCTCAAAGTATGGTATCTATGATTGTTACAAAATCTATTAATATGGCTAAAAAAATGGGTGTTAAAATATATGGTGTTGTAGAAAATATGAGCTATATTTTATGTCCTAACTGTAGCGAAAAAATATATATTTATGATGAGGAAGAAACAGAAAATTTATTAAAAGAAAATAATGTTAAGCTTCTTGCAAAATTACCTACAACAAAAGATTTAGCTAATATTTACAAAGATGGATTTGAAAAATGTAATGATATTATAAAAGAACAGTTTAAAAATATAGCAAACGAAATAATAAAAGGTTAATGTTATGAATTTTAGAGAAAAAATAAAAGATTATAAAAGAATAGTTATAAAAATAGGTACAACTTCTCTAACACATCAAAACGGTAAAATAAACTTACAAGCTATAGAAAATTTAGCCTGGGTTTTAACGGACATTAGAAACCAAGGGAAAGAAGTTATATTGGTATCATCTGGTGCTATTGCTGTTGGTAGCGAAAGGCTATCATTAAGTGAAAGACCACGTGATATAATAGGAAAGCAGGTAGCATCTGCTGTTGGGCAAGGTGTTCTTATGCAAATATATGAAGGATTTTTTTCTAGGTATAACCAAAAAATTGCCCAAATACTTTTAACAAAAGATGTTTTTGACAATGATATAACAAGAGAAAATGCTCAAAATACCCTTTTTAGATTGCTAGAAATGGGCGTTATACCTGTTGTTAATGAAAATGATACTATTTCTACAGATGAATTACAAGGCTTTTCTGATAATGATAGCTTATCTGCTTATGTTTGCAACCTTGTTAAAGGAGATATTTTGATTATTTTATCAGATATTGATGGTATGTATACAAAAGACCCTAACAAATATGATGATGCTAAAATAATTAGCGAAATAACAAAAATAGACGATGCTATAGAAGATAGTGCTAAAGGCTCTAACAGTGCTTTAGGTACAGGTGGTATGAAAACAAAGGTAACATCTGCAAAAATGGTTAATGAAGAAGGTGCAGATATGGTTATAGCATCTGGTAAAGATGCTAGTGTTTTATTTAAAATATTAAAAGGCGAAAACATAGGTACTTTATTTGTTGCTAACAGGGGGTAGGTTATGGAGCTTATAGAAATATGTAAAAATTCTAAAAAAGCTAGCAAAGATTTAGCAAAGCTTAATTCTTGTGAAAAAAATGAAATACTAAAAGCTTGTGCTAATACACTTTTAGATAATACGCAAGAAATAATAAAAGCTAATAAAATAGATGTAGAAAATGCTAAAAAAAATAATATAAAAGAAAGCCTTATAGATAGATTATTATTAGATGAAAAACGTATACAGGCTATGGCAAATGGTATTTTACAAATAGCTAATTTAGAAGACCCTTTAGATGAATATATAGAAATGAAGGTTTTACCTAATGGCCTTAAAGTTGGTAAAAAAAGAGTTGCTATGGGTGTTATTGGTATTATTTATGAGGCAAGACCTAACGTTACATCAGATGCTTTTGCTATGTGTTTTAAAGCTTCTAGCTCTGTTATATTAAAAGGTGGGAAAGAGGCTATAAACAGTAATAAAGCTATTGTTGATTTATTTAGAAAAACTATAAAAAATTTAGGTTATAACGAAAATATAGTTATGCTTATAGAAGATACAAACCGAGAAACAACTACAAAGTTTATGAAAATGAATAACTATGTGGATTTGTTAATACCAAGAGGTGGTGCTGGGCTTATTAAAGCTGTTATAGAAAATAGCACTATACCTGTTATAGAAACAGGGGTTGGGAATTGTCATATATTTATAGACGAATTTGCTAACAAAGATAAAGCTATAGATATTGTTTTAAATGCTAAGGTGCAACGTCCTTCTGTTTGTAACGCTATGGAAACATTATTAGTTCATACTAATATTGCTAAAGAAATTTTACCTGAAATATGTGAAAAACTTATAGAAAACAATGTTGAAATAAGAGGAGATAGCACTGTTTGTGAAATATGCAAAAATCCTAAAATGGCTACAGAAGACGACTGGAAAGAAGAATTTTTAGATTATATTTTAGCTATAAAATGTGTAGATAGCATAGAAGATGCTATTTTACATATACAAACTTATTCTACAGGACATTCTGAAGCTATTATTACAGAAAATTATACTAATTACAACAAGTTTGTAGATGAAATAGATTCGGCGGCTGTTTATGTTAATGCATCAACAAGATTTACAGATGGTGAACAGTTTGGGCTAGGTGCCGAGATAGGTATTAGCACACAAAAACTACACGCACGTGGACCTATGGGTATAAAAGAAATAACATCTTATAAATACATTGTTTTAGGTAATGGGCAAATAAGAAATTAACTTTACAAATGTAATTTAGAAATGGAGTTTGATAATGAAAATAGGTAATTTTGAACCTGAAAATAATGTGTTTTTAGCACCTATGGCTGGAGTTACAGACCTTGTTTTTAGAGTGTTATGTAAGGAGCAAGGTTGCGGGCTTACATATTCTGAAATGGTTAGTGCTAAAGGCATTATGTATGACAATGATAACACTAAAAAACTTTTAGAAATAGACGAAAGAGAAAAAAAGGTGGCAGTTCAGCTTTTTGGCTCAGACCCGCTTATTTTAGCAGATATGGCTAAAAAGCTAGAAGATAATGAAAGCATTGGATTTTTTGACATTAATATGGGGTGCCCTGCACCTAAAATTGTTAAAAATGGTGATGGCTCTGCTCTTATGAAAAACCCTAAATTAATAGGTGAGATAGTAAAGGCAGTTTCTTCTAGCACAAAAAAACCTTTAACTATTAAAATAAGAAAAGGATTTGATGATGATAGCATAAATGCTGTAGAAATAGCTAAAATTGTAGAAGAAAACGGTGGAGCAGGTATTGCAATTCACGGCAGAACAAGAGAACAGTTTTATTCTGGAACTGCAGACTGGGACATAATAAGAAAAGTAAAAGAAAGCGTTTCTATACCTGTTATAGGTAATGGAGATATTACAAGCCCTGAAAAAGCAAAAGAAATTTTAGATTATACAAAATGTGATGCCATAATGATAGGGCGTATGGCACAAGGTAACCCTTGGATATTTAAAAGAGTAGTTCATTATTTAAAAACAGGGGAGCTTTTAGAAAAGCCTAGCATAAATGAAAAAATAGATGTTGCTATTAAGCATTTACAAATGTTAGTTGAAAACAAAGGGGAATACATAGGCATAAGAGAAATGAGAAAACATTTAGGTTGGTATATAAAAGGTATGCCTAAAAGCTCTGAAATGAGGGTTATTATTAACGGTTTAGAAGATTCTAAAGAAATGGAAAAGTTATTAATTAGTATGAAGCAATAATAAAGGTTGTGATAGTATATGAAATCAGCATCAATAAAAGAGTATTTGAAAATAATAATATTAAGTTTAATATTTATTTTATATTTGTATTTTTATAATAAAATAGATAATTATTTTGATATTAAAACTAAAGAAGAATTTTTATTTAACACATATTTTATTGTATGGAATATATTAAAAGATTTTATTTTAATAGGTATAATAACAACTTTTATATCTTATGTATTGTTTAAAATTATGCATATTAGTTTGCTTAAATTTAGAAAAACATTTTCTTTTATAAGTATTGTTATTAGTATTTTAATTTTTGTTATTTTTTCTTATTTGTTATATTTTAAATTTACACAATATATTAATACATATTCTAATTTTTATTTAGCAATAACAATATTTTTAGCTGTATATATGGGCTTAAATATTAGTTTTTTAATGATAAAAAACGAAAAATATAATATATAAAAATAAATAAGAAAATGTTTATTTTCTAGTGTTATAGCAAAAAGGTTTGTAACATTTTGTTACAAACCTTTTTATGTTATTCTATGTTAGTGCCACATCTTTGGCAAAATCTATGAGTGATATTATTTTTAGTATTACAGTTAGGGCATACTTTTATTTGAACAGGATTTTATTGAATAGGTGTATTTGTTTAGGTTCTAAACCTAAAACTCTACTTTCTTCTATTTCAAGGTTTCTTATTTTTTCTTCTTGTTATTCTATAGGTTTTAAATTTTGAGTTATTTTATCTAAGTCATTTTTAAATAAATCTATATCTACATTATTTGCTATATATTTTTCGTGTAAAAGTTTGCTTAAAGAAAGATATATGCTTGTATTTTGTTGCTATAATGTTTTTATATAAGTTTTATACTTATTTTTTTAGATAAAATTAGATGTTTTCATATTCATCTTTGTAATACCTTTTGATATACTATCTTTAAAAATTTTTTCATACTTTTACCTACTTATAGGTAATAAAATTAATAACCAAGTTCTTCTTCTACTAAAATAACTTTTATTCTATCTTTATATCTGCTATATCTTGTAACAGTGGTTACACAGCAGATAGTATCATCTGCCAAACAATCATAGCAATTACCTTTTATGGCACAAGGTGTTTTTCTATTTAGACGTATAGCATTTATAGGGGAAGCATAGTTTTTAACTCTATCAATAGCAGATGCCTCATCTTTAGCTATTTTGTTGATACCTACAATTAAGATAACATTTTTAGGGCCATAAATCATAGCAGCAACACGATTGCCTGTGCCATCTATATTTACAATTTTGCCATCTAAAGTAATAGCATTAGCACTTGCAAGATAAAAATCACTTGTAAAAGCTTTTCTATAAATATCATCAATTTCCTCTTGGCTATTAGCTTTTGCTCTATCATAAACAATGTAATCTTCATTATGTAGTGCATCTATTAATCCTATTTGAGCAATACTTTGAGAGCCACCAAAACATACAGTAGATTTTTTAGGCATAAGCTCTAAAGCCTTTTTTAAGGCATCTTCTTTTGTTTTAACAAAAAAACCTTGCATATTTCTTTTTTCTAAGTTTTCTATTATTTTTTTAGCATTAATTTGGTTATATATTTCTTTTGGCATCATATAAATACCTCCTTATTTTAAAGAAATAAAGTTTTTAACTATATCTTCTAATGTATCTCTTTTTCTAATAAGAACAACATCACCGTTTTCTCTAATTAAAACTTCAGCAGGGCGTAATCTGTTATTATAGTTAGAGCTCATAACGTGTCCATAAGCTCCTGAATCTAAAATACCTAAAATATCACCTTCTTTAAGGATAGGTAACATTCTATTTTTTGCTATAATATCGCCAGTTTCACAAATATTACCAACAACTGTTATAGGCTGGCTACCTTCGCATTTTTCATTAGATTTTCTATAAACTTCTATATCGTGGTGAGAATCGTACATAACAGGTCTTGCTAAAACGTTAAAGCCTATGTCTGTACCTGCATATTTGTTTTCACCGTTATTTTTTATAGCGTGTACAGTACCAAGTAAAACACCACATTCTGCCGCAATGTATCTACCCGGCTCTACCTTGAATTTAAGTCTTTTGCCGTATTCTTTAGTAAATTCTTCAAAAATTTCATCTAATTTATTACCAAGAGCTTTAATATCTAAAGTTTTATAGTTATCTTCTAACTTGTTATAAGGTATACCAAAGCCACCACCTAAATCTATAAATTCTAAGTCTTTAAATTGTTTAGCTATAGATAAAATAGCATAAACACCTGCTATGTATTTATCTGGCTCCATAAATAAAGAGCCGATGTGTTGGTTGATACCTACTAATTTTAAATCATATTTATTTAATACGTTATTAAATAGCTCCATTTCGTCAGGGTCTATACCAAATTTTGTATTTTTACCTGCAGTAATAACTTTTTCGTGATGACCTGCACCAACACCACCATTAAAACGAGCAGCAACTTTGCCTCCAGGATTTAACATACCATATTGCTCTAACTGTGATATAGAATCTACGCTTAAGATAATATTGTTATCAATAGCATATTGCATTTCTTCTTTAGAAACGTTATTGCTTATATAGAAGATTTTATCAGGGCTAAAGCCTGCTTTAAGCTCAGCAAACATTTCTCCAGGTGACATTGCGTCTATATTTAAACCTTCTTCATTAGCTATTTCTAGTATAGCAAGGTTGCTGTTAGCTTTTGCAGAATAATTTACAGCAAAATTTTCATATTTTACTAAGTTTTTCATATCACGCATTTTTTCACGAAGTATTTTTTCGTTATATACATATAAAGGGCTTCCATATTTTTCTATTAAATCAATAGGGGAGTTGTCCATATAAAAATTTACATTATCTGTTACTTTTGAAACTAATTTTTGCATAATAATTCTCCTTGTTATAGTATATTTTAAAAATTTTCATAAGCGTATTTAACACAATCTATTTTTTTTGTCATATTAATTAATATGTAATCAAGTATGGTTATTGCTACCATAGATTCTATAATAGGTATTGCACGAGGAACAATAAAAGGGTCGTGTCTTCCTTTTATTTTGATAGTTGTGTTTTCTAAATTTGAGTTTATAGTATCTTGCGGGATAGATATAGAAGGGGTTGGTTTAAAGGCAATGTTTATGGTAATTTTAGAACCATCAGAAATACCACCTAATATACCTCCAGAGTTATTAGTTTTTTTGTATACATTATTATTTTCGCTATAAAAAATATCGTTATATTGGCTTCCCTTTTGCTCACTTGCTAAAAAGCCAAGCCCAAAGGATACACCCTTTGTAGCGTTAATAGACATAATAGCTTTAGAAAGCATAGCATCTAGCTTTTCAAAAACAGGCTCACCTATACCTGATTTTAAACCTGATATTTCACAATAAGCAGTGCCACCTATAGAATCACCTTCTTTTATTAAATTATCTAAAAACACCATAGCCTCTTTGCTAGTTTCTTTACAGGGCATTTTTAAAGGATTTTTATCTATATAAGATAAATCTATAGTTCTAAGCTTGATTTTACCTACAGAGGCGGTATATGCTAAAACATTTACACCTAGCTCTTCTAATATTTTTTTTGCAACAGCACCAGCACAAACACGAGCAACACTTTCACGAGCAGATGCTCTACCACCACCACGATAGTCTCTAAAGCCATATTTTTTATCATATGTAAAATCTGCGTGAGAAGGGCGATAAATATCTTTTATGTTAGAATAATCTTTTGATATACAATCTTTATTATGTACCATTAAAGAAATAGGGGTACCTGTTGTTTTGTTATTAAATATGCCAGATAAGATAACAACTTTATCTTCTTCATTTCTTTTGGTGGCATATTTACTGTTATTAGGCTTACGCCTATCAAGCTCTTTTTGAATATCTTCTTCGCATATATGAACACCAGCAGGGCAACCATCTATAACAACACCTATTGTTTTGTTATGGGATTCTCCCCAAGTAGAAATTTTAAAAACATTTCCATATATAGAACCAGATATAATATCACCTTCTTTTACTATTATTTTACTTTAGGTTTATTATATAGATATTTTTTTATTTTGTAAATAGAAATATAGACAAAATATACAAAAAATACTATACAATATAAATATCAATTTAATATTTATTAACTATAAATCATTTTGTTTATTTTTTACATTGACTTTTTTTAATAAAGGAGTATAATTATAATCAAATAATAATTAAAAGTAAGTGATAATTATTATTAATTAGTTTTAGTTATATTAATTTTAAAGGAGGTTTTATATATGAGAAGTATTACAACTTTAGATTTACAGTATGCACACAGATTTTTAAATTTCAAAGGTGAAGCACAATATTTACACGGACATACAGGTGTTTTAACAATTGAGGTAGAAGATACTATTGAAGAAGGAGTGAATATGGTTTTCCCTTGTAATGAAATTCAAAAAACTGCTTGGGAAGTGCTAAAAAACTTTGACCACGCATTAGTATTAAGAGAAGATGACCCTCTTCTTCCAGCTATACTAGATGTTTATGAAAAACAAGGTATAAAAGATGGTCACCCAAATAATAAAATGAAAGGGCCTGCTTTTAAAACAGAGCTTGCAACAGCTTACCCAGATTGTCGTTTAGTTGTAACAAAAGAAACTTTAACTGTTGAGGGTATGATTAAAATTGTTTATGATTTGTTAAAAGATAAGCTAAACATTGCAAAAATAACTTTTACAAGTGGTGTTAATGCTGCATCTGAAGAATTTGAAACTAAAAATAAAATAGACCGTTGTCCTTTATGTGGAATTGCATTAAATGAAAATGGTGTTTGCCCAAAATGTGGTTATAAAAAATAAACTAATATTTTAACTTCAATAAATAAAATATTTTAATTTTATAAAGGCTGTATAAATTATTTAATTTAAGTTTAAAATGACTAAAGTTAAATATATTATACAGCCTTTTGTAAATATATATAATATTTTGTATAAAGTTACTTTACATAACCTTATATGTATGATATTCTAATTATGATAAGAGTTATTCTTAATTATCGTTTTATAATGATTAAAATATTAAATAACTAATATTTATAATTTTTATTTATATAAAATGATATCAAATTTATTAAAAAGGAGATATTATATGTTTGAAAATGTAATAAAAACAGCTGAATATATAAAAAACAACACAAAATATAATCCTAAGGTTGCCATAATATTAGGCTCTGGCCTTGGTGATTTGGTAGATTTTGTAGAAGATAAAGAAGAAATAGATTATAAAGATATACCAAATTTTCCTGTTTCTACAGTAGTAGGCCACGCAGGTAAACTTGTTTTTGGTAAAATTAATAACACAGAAGTTTTGCTTATGCAAGGTAGATTTCATTTTTACGAAGGTTATTCTATGAAGGAAGTTACATACCCTGTTTATGTTATGAAACAGCTTGGCATAGAAAAGCTTATAGTAACAAATGCTAGCGGTGGTATAAATGAAGATTTTGAGCCTGGCACGTTAATGATTATAAACGATTTTATAAACTTTATGGGTACAAACCCTCTTATAGGAAAAAATGACGAAAGATTTGGCGTTAGATTTCCTGATATGTCAGAGGCTTATTCTTTAGAGCTTATCAAAAAAGCTAAAGATGTAGCAGATAGCTTAAACATATCTTACAAAGAAGGTGTATATATGGGTTGCACAGGCCCTAACTATGAAACAGCAGCAGAGATAAGAGCATTTAAAACATTAGGTGCAGATGCTGTAGGTATGTCTACTGTGCCTGAAACTATCGTTGCTAATTATTTAGGGTTAAAAGTTCTTGGTATATCTTGTATAACTAATATGGCTACAGGAATACAAAAATTTAAACATTCACACGATAGAGTTGTAGAAACTGCTAAAAAAGCATCAGAAAACTTTTGTAAGTGGGTATCTAGTATAGTTAAAGAAATTTAGGAGGTAAAGATATGAAACATATAACAGAAAAAGTGGACCATACTTTATTAAAACCAACATCAACTTGGGAAGATATTAAAAAGATTTGTGATGAGGCAAAAGAAATGAAGGTAGCCTCTGTTTGTATACCACCATCTTTTGTAAAACAAGCAAGTGAATATTTAAAAGACGAAATACCTGTTTGTACAGTTATAGGGTTTCCTTTAGGCTATAACACTACAAAAATAAAAATAGAAGAGGCTAAAGATGCAATAGCAAATGGTGCTAAAGAAATAGATATGGTTATAAACATTGGCGATGCTAAAGCAGGCTTATTTGATAAAATAGAAGATGAAATAAGACAAATTAAACAGGCCGTAGGTAACAATATTTTAAAAGTTATAATTGAAACCTGCTATTTAACACAAGATGAAAAAATAGCTCTTTGTAAAGCGGTTAGTAATGCTAAAGCAGACTTTATAAAAACATCTACAGGTTTTGGAACAAACGGTGCAACTTTAGAAGATATTAAACTTATGAAAGAAAACGTATCTAAAGATGTGGCTATAAAAGCTGCAGGTGGTGTTAAAACTATAGAAGATGCTGAAAATTTCATTAAAGAAGGTGCAACAAGGCTTGGTACAAGCTCAATTTGTCAAGTATTAAAAAATCAACAAGTTACAGGATATTAGATATTAAAGCCTGTATTATGTATTTTTATCAATATATAATACAGGCTTTAATAATTAATTATTAAATATTGCGAAAAAATAGTATAATTAATTGCAAAACTTGTTAAAATATGATAAAATTTAATTAATTAATATAAATACAAGGAGGTAATAATAATGAAAGCGAAAAGAGTATTTTTGATAGTTTTAGATAGCTATGGTATAGGCAATGCTAAAGATGCAAAAAACTTTGGAGATGAAGGTAGTAACACACTTAAAACTATAACATCTTCAAAAGAATACAATACACCTAATATGGCAAATTTAGGGCTTTTTAACATTAACGAGATAGACTATAAAGAAGGCGTTGAAAAACCTATAGGAGCATATGCTAGGGTAGAAGAAGCTTCTATGGGTAAAGATACAACAATAGGTCATTGGGAAATAGCAGGTATTATATCTGATAACCCTTTACCTACTTATCCTAACGGTTTTCCAGATTATATAATTAAAGAATTTGAAGAAAAAACAGGAAGAAAAGTTATATGTAATAAGCCTTATTCTGGAACAGAGGTTATAAAAGATTACGGTAAAGAACACATAGAAACAGGTGCTTTAATTGTTTATACATCGGCAGATAGTGTTTTTCAAATTGCAGCTCACGAAGATATAGTGCCTATTGAAACATTATACGAATATTGCCATATAGCAAGGGAAATGCTAAAAGGAAAAGATGGTGTAGGTAGAGTTATAGCAAGACCTTTTGAAGGAGAATACCCTTTTAAAAGAACTCCTAGAAGACACGATTATTCTTTATTGCCACCTAAAGATACAATGCTTGATTATTTAGAAAAAGCTAATTTTGATACTATAGGTATAGGTAAAATCTACGATATATTTGCTGGAAAAGGTATTAAAGAAACAACAAGCATTGTAAACAATGTTGACGGTATGGAAAAGACCATTGCACTACAAGATAAAGATTTTACAGGGCTTGCTTTTATTAATTTGGTAGATTTTGATATGATGTATGGACATAGAAACGATATAGAAGGATATGCAAAAGCAGCTACTACATTTGATAAGCAATTAGCTACATTTATGGATAATATGCAAGATGATGATGTTCTTATCATAACAGCAGACCACGGATGTGACCCTGGCTTTAAAGGTACAGACCATTCTAGAGAAAATGTACCACTTTTAGTTTATGGTAAAAATATAAAAGAAGATGTAAATCTAGGTACAAGACATACATTCTCTGATATTGCTAAAACTATACTAGATATATTTGAAATAGAAGGCAACATAGATGGTACAAGTTTCTTAAATGATATATTAAAATAGAAAGGTATAAATTAAGGTATAAACTTATGAAAGAACTGGTAAAAAAAGCTTTAGAAGCACAAAAATTTGCTTATACTCCTTACTCTAATTTTCAAGTAGGTGCAGCATTGCTTACAAAAACAGGTAAAATTTATACAGGGTGTAATATAGAAAATGCTGCATATTCTCCTACAAACTGTGCTGAAAGAACTGCATTTTTTAAAGCTGTATCTGAAGGAGAGCTAGAGTTTGAGGCTATTGCTATTGTAGGTAGCCCTAAAGGTGCAAAAGAAGAGGAAAGAGAATATTGTGCACCTTGTGGTGTTTGTAGACAAGTTATGGCAGAATTTTGTAACATTAAAGATTTTAAGGTTATTTTAGGTAAAAGTGAAGAAGACTACAAAGTATATACATTAGAAGAAATACTACCTCTTGCTTTTACAAAAGATGATTTATAGATTTATAAGGAGGTGGCTTATTTGTCTTATGTAATAGAAATGAATAACATAACAAAAGAGTTTGGAAATTTTAAAGCTAACGATGATATTACATTAAAAGTTAAAAAAGGGGAAATACACGCTCTTTTAGGTGAAAATGGTGCTGGTAAATCTACTTTAATGAGTGTATTATTTGGGCTTTATCAACCAGAAAAAGGGACTATAAAAATAAATGAAAAAGAGGTTAAAATAAATAACCCTAATGACGCAAATGACTTAGGCATAGGTATGGTGCATCAGCATTTCAAGCTTGTTCATAACTTTACTGTTTTAGAAAGTATTATACTAGGCAGAGAAACTACTGTTGGTGGTTTTTTAAAAATGAAAGATGCAAGAAAAAAGGTAGAGGAGCTTATAGAAAAATATAAGTTTCAAATAAGCCTAGATTCTTATATATCAGATATAACAGTTGGTATGCAACAAAGAGTGGAAATTTTAAAAATGTTATATTGTGATAACGATATATTAATTTTTGATGAGCCAACAGCAGTTTTAACGCCACAAGAAATAGATGAGCTTATGGCAACTATGAAAAATCTTGTTGCAGAAGGAAAATCTATTATATTTATTACTCATAAATTAAACGAAATAAAAGCAGTTGCAGATAGATGTAGCGTTATAAGAAAAGGTAAATACATAGGTACTGTAGATGTTGCTACAACTTCAAAAGAAGAAATGTCTGAAATGATGGTTGGTAGAAAAATTAACCTTAACATTGATAAAAAAGAAGCTAAAATAGGTGATGTTGTTTTAAAAGTAGAAAATTTATCTATGAAATCAAAAGATACCAATAAGCAAGTTGTAAAAGATGTATCTTTTGAGGTTAGAAGCGGAGAAATTGTTTGTATTGCTGGTATCGATGGCAATGGACAATCTGAACTTGTATATGGCATAACAGGGCTTATGCCTTTAGATAAAGGAAAAATAACATTAAAAGGTAAAGATGTTACAAAAGAAAGCATTAGAAAAAAATGTATAGATGGGTTTGCACATATACCAGAAGATAGACATAAACACGGGCTTGTGCTAGATTACACATTACAAGAAAACTTAGTTTTACAAAGCTACTTTACAAAAAGGTTCCAAAAATTTGGTTTCTTAAAATTTGGCGAAATAAAATCTTATGCAAAATACCTTATAGATAAATTTGACATAAGATGTGGACAAGGAGAAAATTCTATAGCAAGGGGTATGTCTGGTGGTAACCAACAAAAAGCTATCATAGCAAGAGAGCTTGATAGAGACCCTGAGCTTGTAATAGCTGTACAGCCTGTTAGAGGGCTTGATGTTGGAGCTATAGAATACATACATAAGCAAATTGTTGCTCAGAGAGACAAAGGAAAGGCAGTTTTGCTAGTTTCTTTAGAGCTTGATGAAGTTATGAACTTAAGTGATAGAATATTAGTTATGTATGAAGGAGAGATTGTTGCCGATGTTAATCCTAAAGAAGTTACCATACAAGAATTAGGTTTATATATGGCAGGGACAAAAAGGAGTGTGAAAAATGGATAAAAAAGTAAAAAAAGAACGAGATTATAAAGGGCTTATAAGTTTTTCATCATCTTTATTTGCCATATTAGCAGGTTTTGTATTTGCTTTTATAGTACTTTTAATAAGTGAGCCAACAGAAGCAGTAAATGGTTTTGTTACAATATTAAAAGGTGGTTTTTCTGATGGATTAACAGGAACATCTAGGCTTATATATTTTGCAACACCTATTATTATGACAGGTCTTTCTGTTGCCTTTGCCTTTAAAACAGGACTTTTTAACATAGGGGCATCTGGTCAGTTTATTGTAGGTGCTTATGTGGCAGTACATATAGGTGTAAAATGGACGTTTTTACCACCTAGCATACATTGGGTGGTAGCTTTAATAGGTGCAGCCATTGCAGGTGCTTTATGGGGAGCTATCCCTGGTATATTAAAAGCTCTTGCTAATGTAAACGAGGTTATAGCATCTATTATGACTAACTATATAGGTATGTATTTAGTTAATATGTTAGTTAAGAAAAATGTATTTGACCAACTTAGAAATCAATCTGTAGAAGTTGCTAAAAGCGCTGTTATACCAAGGCTTGGCATAGGCGATAGCAACATAAACTATGCAATAATTATAGCTTTAATTTTTGTAATAATAATATACATATTATTAGAAAAAACAACTGTAGGATATGAGCTAAAGGCTTGCGGACAAAATAAATTTGCAAGTAAATATGCTGGTATTAACGAAAAGAAAAATATTATTCTTGCTATGGTTATAGCAGGTTTATTATCTGGGATAGGTGGAGGACTTATGTATCTTTATGGAGCGGGTAAATATATCCAAGTTTTAGATGTTATAGCTCCTGAAGGTTTTAGCGGTATATCTGTTGCTTTATTTGGGCAGTCTAATCCTTTTGGTGTATTTTTAGCAGGGTTATTTATAGCACATATTCGTGTTGGTGGTTCAAACCTTCAATTACACGGCTATGCACCAGAAATTATAGATATGATAATTGCATCTATCATATATTTTGGAGCTTTTGCTCTTTTATTTAAAAATCTTATATCTAAAATTATTAAAAAAACTAAGAAAGGGGAGAAAAACTAATGGAAACAGTTTATTTTATAACTCAACAAACGATGTCCTTTGCTATTCCTCTTTTGATAGTAGCTATAGGTGGTATGTTTTCTGAACGTAGTGGCGTTGTAAACATTGCTTTAGAAGGTATAATGATAATGGGAGCTTTTGCAGGTATTTTATTTATAAATATATTTGAAAGCTCTATGTCTGGACAAGGGTTGTTAATTTTAGCATTGTTAGTTGCAGGTGTTACAGGGGCATTATTCTCTTTATTACACGCTTTTGCAGCAATAAATCTTAAAGCAGACCAAACAATAAGCGGTACAGCACTTAATCTTTTTGCACCAGCTTTTGCAATATTTACAGCTAGAATGATACAAACAACTCAACAAATACCTTTTACAAATACATTTTTTATTAAAGAAGTACCTGTTTTAGGCTCTATACCTGTTATAGGTGATTTATTCTTTAAAAATGTATATATTACGACATATTTAGGTATATTTATATTTATTATAGCTTATATTGTTATTAACAAAACAAAATTTGGCTTAAGGTTAAGAGCTTGTGGTGAACATCCTCAAGCAGCAGATTCTGTAGGTATTAATGTTTATAAAATAAGATATGCAGGTGTTATATTATCTGGTATATTAGCAGGTATAGGAGGAGTTGTATTTGTTGTTCCTACATCTACAAACTTTAATGCAACAGTAGCAGGTTATGGTTTCCTTGCATTAGCAGTTTTAATATTTGGGCAATGGCGTGTACCTAGGATATTTATTGCAGCATTTTTCTTTGGGATAATGAAAACATTATCTAGTGCACATTCTACAATACCATTTATAAAAGATTTACCTATAACAGATGGTATTTATAAAATGTTACCATATCTTATAACATTAATTGCTTTAACATTTTTATCTAAAAGTTCTCAAGCTCCAAAGGCTGCAGGTATACCTTATGACAAAGGCTCTAGATAGGGGGTATTTAATATGAGAATGTATGATATTATACATAAAAAAAGAAATAATGAAGAACTTACAGATGAAGAAATTAATTTTATGATAAATAATTATGTAAGTGGAGAAATACCAGATTATCAAATGTCTGCTATGCTTATGGCTATATATTTTAATGGTATGAACGATAGAGAAATATCTACTATGACAAATGCTATGGCAAAATCTGGAGATATGGTTGATTTATCATCTATAGAAGGTATAAAAGTTGATAAGCATTCTACAGGTGGCGTAGGCGATAAAACAACTCTTATAATAGCACCTATTGTTGCTTACTATGGTGTTAAAGTTGCAAAAATGTCTGGGAGAGGGCTTGGACATACAGGCGGTACAGTTGACAAAATGGAAGCAATCCCTGGGCTTAAAACTAATTTTACACAAGAAGAATTTTTTAACATTGTAAATAAAACAGGTATTAGCGTTATAGGGCAATCTGGAAACCTTGCCCCAGCCGATAAAAAGCTTTATGCTCTTCGTGATGTTACTGCTACTGTAGAGAGTATACCTCTTATTGCTGCATCTATTATGAGTAAAAAGCTAGCAGCCGGTAGTGATTGTATATTACTAGATGTTAAAACAGGTAGCGGAGCTTTTATGAAAACTTTAGATGATTCTATAAGTCTTGCTGAAAAAATGGTTGCTATAGGTGAAAATTGTGGCAGAAAAACAGTTGCACTTATAACAGATATGGATATACCTCTTGGTAATAACATAGGAAATGCTTTAGAAATTAAAGAAGTTGTAGATACATTAAAAGGAAAAGGCCCTAAAGATTTAACAGAGATTTGTATAAAACTTGCAGGTAATATGCTTTATTTAGCTAATAAAGGCACATTAGAACAATGTGAAAATATGGCTAAAGAGGCTATACAAAACGGATATGCCCTTGAAAAGCTTATAGAAATGGTAGAAGCTCAAGGTGGAGACATAGATTATATAAAAGATACAAACAAATTTGAACCTGCTAAATATAGCTGTGAAATAATTTCAGATAATGAAGGTTTTATTAACTCTATGGATACAGAAGGGCTTGGAATAGCATCTACTATGCTAGGAGCAGGAAGAGAAACAAAAGAAGATGATATAGATTATGCTGCAGGGATTATATTAAATAAAAAAGTTGGAGATGAAATAAAAAAAGGCGATATTTTATGTACGCTTTATACAAATGATAAAGACAAATTTGAAAATGCTAAAAACAAAGTAAAAGAATCTATATACATTGATGCTAAAACACCTGAAAAAACACCTTTGATTTTTGCAAGGGTAGAAAAAAATAGTATAGATAAGTTTTAAAAATACAAAAATTATTGACTAAACTAAAATTTAAGTGTAAAATATGTATTGAATAATATATCCTGCATTTTAGGAGGAATAATAATGAAAAAACTTATTGTTTTAATTATGGCTGGTATGATGGCGTTTGGTATGGTTGCTTGTGGTAGCGATACAACTACAGAAGAACAAACAACTGTAGCAGAAGACGCTTCAGCAGAAGATACTTCAGAAGAAGTAAGCGAATAATTTATAAAACTAAATAAATAATTCTTGTTTTAAAATTAAGGAGGAATTAATGATGAAAAAATTTATTACTTTAATTATGGCTGGTATGATGGCATTTGGTATGGTTGCTTGTGGTAGCACAACTACAGAAGAACAAACAACTGTAGCAGAAGATGCTTCAGCAGAAGATACTTCAGAAGAAGCAAGTGAATAATTTATAAAAATTAACTTAATTTAAAAATTAAAAAAGATATATTATTCAAACCTATTATATAAAGTATGTAGATAAATTTATCTATCTTACTAAGGAGGAAAACTATGAAAAGAATAGTTAGTTTAATACTAGCAGCAACTATGGCATTTAGTATGGTTGCTTGTGGTAACAAAACAGATAATTCTAGCACAGAAGCTACATCTGCTGAAAATCAAAGCAGTGAGGCTGGCAGTGAAGAAACTAAAGCAGGTGCTGAAATAGCTCTTGTTACAGATGTTGGTACTATTGACGACAAATCATTTAACCAAGGTTCTTGGGAAGGTGTTGTTAAGTTTGCAGAGGAAAAAGGTATTTCTCATCAATATTATCAACCAGCAGAAAAATCTAATGAAGCAATCACTTCTGCTATTGAATTAGCAATTAAAGGTGGTGCTAAAACAGTTGTATGTCCAGGTTTCTTATTTGAAGTTCCTGTATATGATATGCAAACAAAATACCCAGAGGTTAACTTTATTATTATAGATGGTACACCACAAGATGGTAGCGGTAACTATGAAATAGGTACTAATACAGAAGCTATTTATTTTGCAGAAGAGCAAGCAGGCTTTTTAGCAGGTTATGCAGCTGTTATAGATGGCTATAGAAACTTAGGTTTTATGGGCGGTATAGCAGTTCCTGCTGTTATTCGTTATGGTTATGGTTTTGTTCAAGGGGCAGAATATGCTGGTAAAGAACTAGGCCTTAAACCAGGTGAAATCACTATGAATTATACATACGTTGGTGATTTTGATGCATCTCCAGACCATACTGCTAAAGCAGCAGCTTGGTATAACGAAGGTGTTGAAATTATTTTTGCTTGCGGTGGTGGCGTTGGTAACTCTGTTATGAAAGCTGCTGAAACTGCTGGTAAAAAAGTTATTGGTGTAGACGTTGACCAATCTGTTGAATCTGAAACAGTTATTACATCTGCTATGAAAAACTTACAAAATGCAGTATATAAAACTTTAACTACTATATATGATGGTAGCTTTGCAGGTGGTCGTGAAGTTAGCTTAGGTGCTGCTACAGAAGACGTGTTATTACCTATGGAAACTTCTAAATTTGAAACATTTAGCCAAGAACAATATGATGCTATTTATACTAAAGTATCTAACAAAGAAATAGAATTAAAAAATCAAGAAGCAGGCCAAAGCCCAGTTGATTTAGGTTCTGAAATAGTATCTGTAAACTTTAAATAATAAAAAGGTGTAGATTTTATCTACACCTTTTTATTATTTACAATTAAAACATACTTATTTTTAAATACAAAGTATTCAAAAGCTTGATTATATGTTATAATATTTTTAATATATTTTAATGGTTAAAATAAGGAGTATAAATATGATAATAAAACAAGCTACAGAAGAGCATTTAAAAGATATAAATGAAATAACAAATTATTCTATACTAAATACAAATTTTAATTTTAACTTTGAAGCTAAAACTTTAGAAGATACTAAAAAATGGTATTATGAACATTTAGAAAAAGATTTTCCTATTATTGTATGTTTATTAAATAATCAGGTTGTAGGTTGGGCATCTTTATCTACCTTTAGAGAATATAGAGGATATGATAAAACTGTAGAAGTATCTTTATATGTGAAAAATGAGCATAAAAGAAAAGGCATAGGAAGTTTGCTTTTAAAAAGTATAGAAGAAGAAGGAAAAAAGAGAAAATATCACGCTATAGTATCTGCTATAACAGGAGGAAATGATGCTAGCATTAATTTACATAAAAAATTTGGATATAACGTTAAATGTGTATTTGAAGAAATAGGATTTAAAAACAATGAGTTTTTAGATGTGGTTTTCTTATATAAAATATTATGTTATTAAATTGTAAAATAAAAAATATTGAATAATATATATATTTATAGTATAATTTGTTTATATAAAAAAATAAAGGTGGAGATACAAATGAATAAAAAATTAGCATTAACGTTAATAGCTATCCTATTTATTTTTAATATAAAAACTTATGCAAATGATACTTTTACAACAGAAAAAAATAAAAATGAAATATTAAATATAGAAAATGATAATGTAATTGAACACAAAAATTATAATAGTGTAGTTACTTTAAATAATGGTAATTTGCTAGTAGGTGAGCTTAAACCAAATCAAACTTATGATTATTACGAAGTAAACAAACAGGGAGAAAAAAACTTTATTACAAATACTAAATATTATATAAAAGATATAAATGCCCAAACAGGTAACTTTACAACAGTAAAAAAAGAAAATGATAAATACTACCTAGGTGTTTTAGATAAAGAATTTAATATTATATACGATAATATTTTTGAATATAAAGAAAATGCATTTAATGAATATAGTGATACATTAAAAGTAAAAAATAAAGGATATGGGGTTTTTAGCATAGATGGAAATGAAATAATAAGCCCTATTTTTGATAAAATTAGCAAAATAGATAATAACACCTTTGAATGCGTATATAAAAATGATACATATATATTAAAAAATAAAAATGGTGTATATATAAATGAAACGGCATTAGAAAATGTTGATAATTGGGCAAAAGATAGTGTTAAAAGAGCAATTGATTTAGGATTTATATCTCATAGTTTACAAGTTAAACTAAATGAAAATATAACAAGAGCTGAATTTTGTGAAATAATAATAAAGCTTTATGAAGAAAAAACAGGCTTTGCTATATCTAGCACTGTAAAAAATCCTTTTGTGGATACAAATGATAAATACATATTAAAAGCATATACCTTGGGCATAGTATCAGGTAAAACATATAATAGGTTTGAACCTAACAGCTATATAACAAGAGAAGAAAGCGCTGTTATATTAAATAACTTACTTAAGAAAATGGAATACCCTATTTTAGATGCACAGTATAGATATAAAGATGATAATCTAATTTCTAGCTGGGCTAAAAGCTCTGTACAAGCAGTATCTAATATAAAGATAATGACAGGGGATACAAAGGGATATTTTAATCCTAAAAATAATTATAAAATAGTAGAAGCTATATCTACAATTATGAGGTTATACGACTTAAAATAAAACTATTAAGTTATAAAAGGAGAATTTTAAAATGCCTAAATATGTTTATACTGCAATAAATGAAGATGGCGATAAAATAAAAGGGATTATAGAAGCAGATAGTTTAGGGGAATTTAACCTTATTTTAAAAGGTAGAAAAGAACATTTGCTTACTGTAAAAAATCCAGAAGAAAGTAATATATTTGAAAATAAATATAGAATACCTAAAAAAGAATTATTTGTCTTATGTAGGCAATTTTCTTCTATGCTAGCATCAGGAGTAAACTCTGTTAAGTGCCTAGAAATACTTTATAATCAAACTAAAAATAGAAAAGTTAAAATCGCTTTATATGATGTTTATGAAAAGCTTCAAACAGGGCAGAGTTTATCTGAGGCTATGGAGTCTTTAAATGGGGCATTCCCTGATTTTATGGTTAATATGATAAAAGCAGGTGAGGTTAGCGGGTCTTTAGAAGAGGCAATTAGAAGGTTGTCTATCCAGTATGAAAAAGATATAAAAATACGAAATAAAATAGTATCTGCTATGGTTTATCCTGTGTTTTTATTAGTAGCTAGTATTTTATCTGTTATTATAATGTTTGGTGTTGTATTACCTAAAATAATGGATATAATAGGTAGCCCTGATGATATGAATGTGTTTAGCCGTAGCTTATTTTATATGGCAAACTTTCTAAAAGATAATTGGCTTGTATGCTTAATTGTTATGTTAGTTATGTTAATTATATTTTCTGTATATGCTCAAACAGAACGATTTAAAAAAGATTTTTCAAAATTTAAAGTTAAATCACCTATTATAGGTAAATTATATGTTACTATGGTGGCTGGGATATTTACAAGGACACTTAGTACATTATTCTTAAGCGGAACAACACTTATAGATGCCATACGTATGGCTGGAAAAGTTATTAACAATAGTTACATTAATGATATGTTAGAAGAAGTTATAAACGATATAACAAATGGTATGACTTTTTCAGATGCACTTATAAAAGCAGATATATTCCCTTATAATGTAACATCTATGATAAGCGTTGGTGAAGAAACTGGGTCTTTAGAAGAAATTTTATCAGAAACATCAGATTACTATGATATGATAGCAGAAGATGCTATACAAAAAATGGCTTCTATTATAGAGCCTATAATGATTATAATTTTTGGTATTATTGTTCTTGTCATATTGGCAGGTGCTCTTGTACCTATTTATACAATGTACAATAATATTGGCAGTATTTAAATGAGAGGAGAAAAAATATGCCTGTTTCAATAGATATTAGTGATAGCTATATAAAAATAGTTGAAGGAGAGCAACAAGGTAATAAAATAAAAATAAATAAGGCCATATCAAAGCCTATAGATATATCATATATAAATAATGGATACATTGTTAATAAAACAGATTTAACATTATTTATAACAGATATTGTTAATGAATATAAATTAAAAAATAAAGACTGTTTTATAACTATTAATTCTACAGACACAGTTACAAAAGAGATTACGCTTCCTAAAACTAAAACAAATCATTTACAAAAGCTTATAAAAAATTCTATAAAAGAACTTTTTGGTGATACAGTAAATTTATGTATAGATTACCAAATTTATGAAGAAGTAAAAAAAGAAGGAAAAACTTTTTATAAGATTTTTATATATGGCGTGCCTTTGAAAATTGTAAATGATTTAAGAAGTATAACATCTAATGCTGGTTTAGTACCTAAATGTTTAGATATTAAAAGAAATGCTATAAGTAAAATTTTAGAATATAAAATAAATAATAATGATATAAAAAAACAGATAACATTATTTATAGAAATAAGCGGAAAAAATATGGTTTTAAATTTAATGCACGGTAACGTAGCACTATATAAGAGAGATATAAACATATCTGAAGATATAAAAAGAGAACAACTATTTTTAAATAGAGAAAATAAAGAAGAAATAAGAGAAGATGACAATAGTATTTTACAAGAAGTTGCATTGACTGTTGTTAAAAATGATGATGAAATTACATTTTTAGATGATGACCAAGATTATTTTGAAGAAGAGGCTAGCTTTATCTCACCTATATTATTAAGAACTTATGAAGAAGTAAATAAAATAATACAGTTTGCTATGTCTTTAAATAGTGGAAATATTGAAAAAATATATTTATATGGAGATAGAGAAAATATTGAAGAAATAGTAGAATATATATCTAATAATGTAATGTCAGAAACTGAAAAAATTAAAGAAATAGCAAATATTAAATGTGATGAAGACATAGAAATAGCTAAGTTTTTTAATGCTATCGGGAACATTTTAAGGAAGTGATAAAATGAAGAATAATAATTATAAAGAAATTAACTTTTTTGAACCTAAAATAGATATTAATATAGATGATTCTGAATTTTTTATAAGAGAAAAATTATTAAAGAAGAGTTTAAAAATATATGGTTTAGTTTTTTGCTTAACTATGATTTATTTTGCATTTAATACTGTTAAAATAAACTTTAAATATAATTCAATCCAAAATAATATAGAGGAAATGGCACAAAATAACATAACAAGCCAAGATTTAAAAAAAGCTATTGAAGAGCAAAATATATTAAATGAAGTATTTTCTAACTATACAGAAACTAATAAAGTATCATCTAGTATATTAAATGAAATAGAAAAAACAAAATTTGACCAGATATTTATAGGAGAATTAGATTGGAACTTAGATAACATAAAGTTAGTTTGTTACAGCCAATCTGAAAATGATGCTATAATGTTTACTGAAAAATTAAGGAAAAATGAAAATTTTAAAGATATATTATATACTGGTGGTACCACATCTTCTATAGATGGAAATTTTAAATTTGAAATAAATATTAAAATATAAAGAGGTGCACTATGAATAAGCTAAGTAAAAGAGAAGTAACACTTATTATTGTTTTAGTTAATTTAATAGGTTATTATATTCTTTTTAATGTTATTGGGTTAGCTATATCAAATATGAATAAAAGTAAGTTAGAAGATTATGAAGAACTAAAAGCTCAACAAGAAATATTAGAAATAGAAACCTTAAAAAACCAAATAAATACACAAAACTTAGAAAACTTAAATAACGAAAATAACGAAATAAAAAATAAGCTTTTTTCTAGTACAAATAGTGAAAACATACATTATTTTTTAGCTCAAGTTGCAAAAAAATCTGATGTAGTTTTATCTAGCATAAGCATAAAAAAAGATGTTATAGAAGATTTTATAGAAGAATCAACCTTAGAAGATACAACAACACAAGAAACAACTATTCAACAATCTACTTCAGAAAATAACAATGAAAATATAGAAAATAATGGTAATGCTCAAATAGATAATAACAAAACAGAAAATATGGACGAAGATGTATATAGCATAGAAATTGAAATTTCAGGAAGTTATGAAAATAAAATTAAATTTATAAATAATTTAGAAAACTATAAAAAAACAATTGCTATAACAGCATTTTCTAATATTTTTGAAGGTGAAACTACAGTATCTAAGTTAAGTATGAATATTTATACAATAAATAAACAAGAGCAAGACGAAGAATTTATTATAAAATAACCTAAAATAAAAGGTGATGTTAATGTTAAAAAATAAAAAAGGATATGTATTAATAGAGGTGTCTGTTTTTATTATAATAATTAGTATGCTTTGTGTGTCATTAACTATGGTTATATCAAATAAAATTAATATTAATAAAAAAGATGCTATAGATACTAACTTATATTTAACTGCAAAATCTACAATAAATGTTTTAGAAGATTATTTTAACGAAAATAAACAACTATTAATAAAATATAGTAAAAACAATGAAAAAGGCAGTTTTTATATAAAGGAAAGACAAGATATAGAAGAAATTTTAGTTTCTTTCTCGGAGCATAATTCTTCTATGTCTTTTATAGAGGTAACCGTTGTTGATAAGCTAAAAAACCAATTAACTTTGACAGCGAAAATACCTTATAATTAGCTTAAAGGAGCTGTTAAAATGAATAAAAAAGGATATAGTTTGCTAGAAATAATAGTTGCTATAACTATTTTTTCTATATTTGCAACTAGCATAACGTTGGCTTTTTCTACATATACGGATATTTCAAAAAAAAATAATATTATTGCAAACAAAAGGCTAGAGATAGTTTCAGCCTTAGAACAATTTTTATCATCTAAAGCCTATAATGAAAAAATAGATACAAAAGTTACTTTAGTTAAAAAAGAGGGGTTGGAGGAAATCCCAGAGGAAATTATTTGTATACAAAGAGAAGAAAAAAATAACCAAAGTGAAGAAAGTTTTAAAGCTTTTGTTAGATTAGAAGATAAAAAATAAAGGTGATATTATGAAAAAACTTTTAAATAAGAAAGGGTATACCTTAATAGAAATAATAATTTCTATGTCTATATTTTCTGTTGCTCTTGTTATGATAATAGGGTTTTATGTTAATTTTACAAGATTTCACGATAATATAGAAACAAATAGCCTTATAAATACTAATATTATAAATGCATTAAACTATATGAAATATAGCGTAGATGAAGCAACTTATTTAGAGATAGTTTCTAAAGAAGATATTGAAAAAAATAAAAATAAAGGCTTAGATTATAAATACATTATGTTAGATGATGGTAAAATAGTATCAGGGCAATTTAACAATGTTTCTAATTCTATAATTTTAGATAAAGAACAATTAAATGAAGATTTTACATTAATCTTTAAAAAGGATACAAAATATCCTAGCAATCTAATTATAGAATTATCAGTAATGGGTATGGATAATCCCTTAACATCGTATGTTAATATACAAAATATGCAATATAGCAATTCATCAATAAAGGGAGATAATGATGTTGCTATAATATATAAGAATGAATAAATTTTTAGGAAGTGAACATAGATGGACACAAAAAACCAACAAGAAAATAAAAAACAAAATAAACATAATCAAAAAAATATACCTATTGGTGAAGTTTTATTAGAAGATAAAATGATAACACAAGAACAATTAGATTATGCATTAAAAGTACAAAAATCTAGAGGTAAAAGGTTAGGTGATATGCTTATTGAGCTTGGCTATGTAAAGGAAGATGAAATAGCTAAAGCTTTAGGGAAAAGACTAAATGTAGATTATGCCGATTTATCTAAATTTAAGATAAAATTAAATGCACTAGATTTACTTACAAAAAGTTATTGTGAAAAAAATAAAATAATTCCTATTGAATGTAACGACAAAATGGTTGTAATTGCTACAAATGACCCTATGAACTTTTATCTTATGGACGATATAAAGATGAGAACAGGGCGTAATGTTAAATTTGTATTATCTACAAAAACAGATATAGAAATAGCAATTACACAATATTATGATGAAACATCATCAGAAGTTAGGGCTAATGTAAATCAACAATTTGAGCTTGAAAAGTTATCTATATTAGATTTAGATGAACAATTAAAAAATGAGATAGAAAATGCACCTATAGTAAAATTTGTTAATACATTAATATTTAATGCAGTATCTAGTAATGCTAGTGATATACATATAGAGCCTAGCAAGATAAATACAAAAATACGTATGAGAATAGATGGGCAACTTATTGATAAAATGGAAATAAATATAGCTGCTCACAATAGTATTGTAACCCGTATAAAAATTATGGCTAAAATGGATATCTCTGAAAAAAGAGTACCTCAAGATGGACGTATAGAAATTCAAGAAAATGGTAAAACAATAGACTTACGTGTATCTAGCATACCTACTGTTTTTGGAGAAAAGATAGTTATAAGGGTATTAGGTGGTATGGGTAATTTATTAGGTATTAGCAATTTAGGGCTATCTGCTAAAAATAGCAATATATTTAATAAAATTATAAAGTCACCTAATGGTATTATACTTGTTTGTGGACCTACAGGTAGTGGGAAAACAACTACTTTATATTCTATATTAAAAGAAGTTAATAAAAGCACTGTAAATATAATTACCATAGAAGACCCTGTAGAATACAGGTTAGATGGTATATCTCAAGTACAAGTTAATAACAAGACAGGGCTTACATTTGCAAATGGACTTAGGTCTATATTAAGGCAAGACCCTGATATTATAATGCTTGGTGAGATAAGGGATACAGAAACAGCAGAAATAGCAGTTAAATCTGCTATAACAGGGCATTTAGTTTTATCTACTATACATACTAACAGTGCTGCTGGTACTATACCAAGGCTTATTGATATGAATATAGAACCATTTTTATTATCTTCTGCCATAGTTGGTGTTATAGCTCAAAGGCTTGTAAAAAGGTTATGCCCTAAATGTAAATTTGAATACACATCTAATGAAGAAGAAATGGAATATTTAGGAATAGATAAACCTATAAAGCTATATAAAGCTACAGGCTGTGAAGAATGCGACCAAACAGGATATAAAGGAAGGATTGCTATACACGAAGTTTTACCTGTTACTACCGATATTAAAAAATTGATAGGTAGAAATGCCAATGAATATGAAATAGAAGAAGTTGCTATAAAACAAGGTATGACAACATTAAAACAAGATGGCACAGAATATGTTATAAAAGGTATTATATCCATTGAAGAGCTTATGAAAGCTACATATTCTATATAGTGAGGTGTATAGCTTGTATAAATATTTAAAGCTTAATAAAAAAGGATTTACCTTGATAGAAGTGATGACAGTTATATTTATATTATCTATACTTATAGGTATAACTGTGCCTAATTTCTATTTATTTATAAAAAATAGCCAAGAAAAAGAAAATGTTTCTATGGCTAAAAATATATATGTTTCTGCACAAGATGCCCTTAATGATATTGTTTTAAAAAAGCACAATGTACAATTTAAAGAAAATGATGATAAAGTTATTGTTGAAAAAGAATATGATTATTCTAAAGATTATAAAAAAATTAATAATAATTTTATTATTGGTAACAATATAAATACACCCCTTAAGGTTATATTGGCTAACGGAGAATATATAAATGGTTTAAATTATACCGGTTGGGATAAGGAATTTAAAGATGAATTTTTTAATAATGTAGAAATAATTTATGATTATGAGGCATTGATAGTAAAAAGTGTGTCATATAAAGGCAAAATTTACTACGAATAAATAGTTGAAATTTATTTTGATTTATGGTATAATTTTTTTAAACCTTACGGGGATGCAATGGTTTCGACGGGGGTTTTGAAGGCAGAGATAGCCATTCGTAGCAGACACTACGTTAAAAGTCTAAAACTTTTAAAAATAAACGACAAAGATAATTTTGCGTTTGCAGCTTAATTAAAAGCTGCCATCAGCCTTTGGTAGCTCACTGCTAAAGTAACTGGTGTCGAACAGGTGAGGAACTTTGCCCTATAAGCTTTGCTAGGGTAAAAGAATTTATGAAGCTACCTATAATAATAGCTTGTTAGTTAGTAATTATTATAGGGAATTTTCTTTAACTAACTGTAATGGGAGAAATCTTTGCTGACGGGCTTTCGGACAGGAGTTCGATTCTCCTCATCTCCATACTATGGATTTTTAATATATTAAAATCTTTCAAAACCTTGATTTTTCAAGGTTTTTTATTTTGAAATCTTATAAAGATAGATAAAAAAGGATAAATTCGGGGTAAACTCGGGGTAAACTTTTTAATCAAAAAAAGATAAATTCTGAATAGCTTTTTTCTTTTGTTCGTCTGAAATATGTGTGTAAATATTTGCAGTCATTTTTATGTCGCTATGACCCATTAAAACACTTGCTGTTTTTATGTCTACTCCTTGTTCAGCTAACATACTACAGAATGTATGCCTTAAATCGTGAAACTTACAATCAACAATTCTTTTTAACATTTTTAATACGTTATCAGGTTTATAATATCTACAAGTATTAGTAGTAAATAAAGGTAAGCTATTACTAAACTTTATCCCTAGATTTTTATGTTTTTTCTTTTCATTTTCTATGTGTACATTTAATATTTCTATTAAGTTATTATGCAGTGGCACTTTTCTTATACTTGATGCTGTTTTTGTTTCATCTATTATAAATTCACAACCATTGCCACGATTCATATATCTTAAAGATTTATTTACGTTTACTATATTTTCTTTAAAATCTATATCTTTATGTGTTAGCGCTAAAACCTCTCCTATTCTTAATCCAGTATACATAGCAAATATAAATACTGTTTTATTGCTATTTATAATTTTTTCTCTTTCGTTTATAGTTAATGCCCTAGATTGTCTTACTGGTTTAGGTGTTTCTAGCTTAATATTTTTTTGTGGATTTTTAGAAATAAAGTCAGCATTTATACAATATTCAAAAAATGAGTTTAGCAGCTCTTTTAATCTTTTAGCTGTATTTAAAGATTCTATGCTATTATAGAATTTTTGCAAATGTAAATGTTTTACTTCTTCAAGTTTTAAATCATTTAATAATGATGGTTTTATATGTGTTTTGTAAAGACTTATATATCTTTGATAGCTAGATGGTTTTAATCTAGGTTTTCTTACATTATCTATATATTCAGTTATCAATGTACCTAACGTAGATTTACTATTTAACGATACTATATCATTTTTTCTAAATGCTAATGCTTTTGCTTTGCATTCTTTCATTGTTCTAGCAGTTATCTGCTTATACTTAACTGTTCCATCAGCATTTCTTCCAATAGGTATTTTTTCTTTATAGTAGGTTATACCTTTAATTGTTACTTTTGTAATAATAATCACTCCTTTAATTTTATTATTAACTTTATTAGAAATAACAAAAAATAAACCACCTATATAATTATATAAGTGGTTATACTTTAAATAACAAAATTTTTTAAAGTTAAAATATTATACTGTCAATGTTTATTATAATACTAAACCACAAGTTTTAAAAGGTGTACTTTTATCAACTTTTATAGGCTGATATTTATCATTTAGAGATATTAAATAGACGCCATCATCTTGAACAGAATATTTTTTTATATATGAGACATCATCGTAAATAAAGATACCTATTTGCCCGTTATCTACTTTAGGTTGCTCTTTTACAAAGACTATATCACCATCGTAATAATCTGGCTCCATACTATCCCCACGAATATATAACGCAAAATCTGCTCTTCTTGCTTGAGGGGCTACTGTTAAATCTACCTTTTTTATTTCATAAGGCACATCACAGTCTATAAACGAACCTGTACCAGCAGATGCAGGTATTTCATAAAGCTTTATTTCTTGTATATCCTCTTCTGTTATAGAAAGTTCTTCATTAATATTATTTACTGTATATTTTCCTATTTTTGTTGTATCTGAAAATTGTAGTATTTTATTCTCATCTATTTTATCAATGTTTTCTTTAACTATTTCAAATACAAAATTTATAATTTTATTTCTTGAGTTTTCGTCTAGGTTGGCAAACCTTTTAATTATGTTTACTTCATCAGAATTAATATTATATTTTTTTACTAATTCATCAACATAATTATTATTGTCTTTTTCGTTAAAAATAGGTTCATTACCATTGCGTAGCCAGTCTTCATTGACGTTGAATGTTTGGCAGATTGCTTTGATATTACGCTCTGTTAAATTTGCTTTACATCTTTCAATATCACTTATAGCACTTTTTTTCAATCCTATATGATTGGCAAATTCTTCTTGTGATAAAGATAATATATCTTTTCTTAATAATTTCAGTCTTTCTATCAATTTATTCACCTCCTTTTTTATATTATAATCGGATAATCGGAAAAAAGTCAAGAAAAAAATAAAAAAAGTCTTGACACAATTCCGATAAACCGTTATAATGGGTTTAACAAGTCGGTTAAACCGAATAAACTTGTTACTTGTACATTGAAAATTTAAATATTTAAAAAGAGGGGAAAGTCTCCTAGTTATTATTTAAGATTTTTAGATTTATCCACAGTTTCAATGTTTAAATCTCTAAAGAAATTGTTATCTTCCATATATTTTTCACAGATTTCTAATTTTTTAGAAATGGATAAATTTGGATCTTTAAGAATTTGTCTAATATTATTACTAGGCGGTTTAATATTTGAATTACCCATATGTACACCTCCTTTTCTTGTATATTTCCATATCCTAAAATGGCAGTTTTAAAATATGGATACAAAAATTATATAAGAAAAGGAGAATTATTACAATATTTATCTAAAAAATTTAATACAAAGGAGTGATGCTATGAATAACATAGAATTATTCAAAAACGAAAGTTTTGGAGAAGTTAGAACCTTACTTATTGAAGATGAAGTTTGGTTTGTTGGTAAAGATGTAGCAGAGGCTTTAGGATATAGCAACCCTCAAAAAGCCATTCGTACTCACGTTGATAATGAAGATAAAGGGGTGAACGAAATGGACACCCCTGGAGGAAAGCAAGAAATAACAATCATAAACGAAAGTGGTTTATATTCTCTTATCTTGTCAAGCAAATTACCACAAGCAAAAGAATTTAAACGTTGGGTAACAAATGAAATTTTACCTAGCATAAGAAAACACGGAGGGTATTTACATAATCAAGAAAACTTGACACAAGAAGAGATTTTAGCAAAAGCATTAATAGTTGCTCAAAATGTAATAAATGAAAAGGACAAATTAAACAAGCAACTACAAGCACAAAACAGTGAATTGACTGTTGATAATCAAATAATGAAGCCTAAAGCAGAATACTTTGATGAGTTGGTAGATAGAAATTTATTAACCAATATTAGAGAAACAGCTAAACAACTTAAGATAGGTGAAAAATTCTTTGTTAAATTTCTTTTAGATAAGAAATATTTATATAGAGATAAAAAAGGAAAATTAACACCGTATGCTGATAAGAATAAAGGTTTATTTGAATTAAAAGAGTGCTTTAACGAAAAAACTAAATGGGCAGGTACTCAAACATTAATAACACCTAAAGGTAGAGAAACTTTTAGATTATTATTACTATAAAACTTGTTAAGTATATTGAAAATAGAATACAAAGGAGGAAGAAAAACCACCCATAAGGGTGGAATAAACAATATGGATAATATATTTGATTTTTTAAAAATTTTTATGGCTTTATTAAGTATATTTATCAACATACTTACACTAAAGAATATGAAAAGAGTTACATTGCTGCATAAAAGAGTTTTAAACTATAATAGTGATTTATTTTAATGAACTGTGAAATTTTATCAGATATGTATATTCATCAGATATAAATTTAGAATATAACTCATTTTTAAAAAGATTTTTAATCTCATATTTATATTTCCTTTTAAATAATGACCTAACAATTTGTCTTTTGTAATACATTTCTGAAAAAGTTTCAAATGCTGAAATTAAAGCAATTATTTGTTCCTCGTAAGACGTCTTATATACTTTATATAGAGGGTCTTCTTTATGAGAAGAGAAAACTTTATAATTAGCTTCTGTTTCAGTTAGAGAAGATTTTATTTTAAATATATTTTGTTCTATATCTATTGTAGCTATATAATTTGTATACAGTTGATTTTTGAAAAACACATATATGGAAAATATTAATGCTAATAATGATAATATATCAGATATAGCTATATATTTAGCCATAAATTCAAATATCATATAGATGTACACCTCCTTTTCTTGTATATTTCTACACCTATATCTAGCACATATAAATGTAGATACTAAAATTATATAAGAAAAGGGATATATTTACAATATTTTATTAAAAATTAAATACAAAGGAGTTGATTAAAATGTTAGAAACAAAATCAAAATTAGAAACATTAGAAAATATAGTTAAAAGTGATAGTATTTTAGCTACTGAAAAATTTTGTATATTTTCTACTATATTGCCTAAAGACATCGAAAGAGATTTGTTCAATCAAGTTATAGGTATGGTAAATTTTGCAGAATCTTTAATTAGTAAGGAGGCATAGAAATGATAAAAGCTAAAGAACCTTATTTAAAAATATACTCTTTAGCAGAGTATTCTAAATTGCAAGGAAAATCTAAAGAAACAATCTTAAAACTTGCAGATGAAGGGTTAGTAAGGTATATAAAAAGTGATGAAATGGGTGGACATAGCTATATAGTTGAACTGTTGCCAATGGATACAAAAGAACTTATGGATAAAATAGAAAATATGGAAACATTAATACAAAATATTAGTAAACATTTTGGAATTAAAGTTTAAGTAATGTAGTTTTACTACATTACAAGAGGTGTACAAGCTATAAATAATAATTTAAACAAGGGAGCGTAAAGGTTTCGACAGATTAATAAAAGATAAAAATATCACTAGGTTAGCAACCTTAACAGCTAAACATTTTTAAAAATAAAAGACAAACAATATTCAGCTGTAGCTTAATCAAGTTACCCCAAAACAATATCCATACTGTTGGTAAATATTTGAGGGTCAAGGAATAACAGTGTTATTTTTCTTAATTTTTTAAAAATTAAGTGGTGGAGATAGGAGAAATTCCTTCTAAAAAACATTTTTTAATGGTGTAAAAGTATTTTTATTGAGTAGTTGGTTTGGACGGGGGTTCAATTCCCCCCGCTTCCATAAAGAAAAGGAGGAATGATATGACGCAAAAAGAAATAAAAGAAATTTTTACTCAACATTTCATTGAATTAAGTGATGAAATTAAAAAATGCAAAGATTACAATAAATATTTACAAATGACAGAATTACTTACGCAAATGTATGATAAGTTACAAAAATAAAAGTTTATTAAGGAGGAAAACAAATGAAAAATTATACAATGAAAGTAAACAATAAAATATACCCTTTAATTGCTAGAAACAACAACGAAGCAATTAAACTAGCTGGCAGTTTTGCTAAAAACGCAGATTATGGCGTTACAAGTTTAATTAGGGAAGACGGCAAGGTGGTTATATGAGAAAACATATACTCTTAGCTGTTGTAACTTGTTATTTTTTAGGCTATGGGTTAGGTAAATTGATATTTTAGGAGGTACAGTATGAAATATGAATTATTAGAAAATGATTTTATTGAGGTTTTAGATAAAAAACTATATAGAATAAGAGCTTTGAAAAATTTTAACAGGGTAGAACAAGGTGAATTAGGTGGTTATATCGAAAAATACGACAATTTATCTCAGCGCGGCAATGCTTGGGTATATGGCAATGCTGTAGTATATGGTGATGCTAGAGTATATGGTAATGCTGAATTATGTGACAATGCTGTAGTATGTGGTAATGCTAGGGTATATGGTAATGCTGTAGTATGTGGTAATACTAGGGTGTGTGGTGATGCTGAAGTATGTGGTGTTGCTGAAGTATATGGTGATGCTAGAGTATATGGTAATGCTAGAGTATGCGGTAATGCCTTGATATGTAAGAGAAATGATTTGATTACAGTAAGTAATATTGGAAGTCGCAACGATACAACAACCTTTTTTAATACAGACAACGGTATATATGTAAAATGTGGTTGTTTTTATGGAAGCATTGAAGAATTTGAAGAAGCAGTTAAAGATGTGCATACTGGTACAAAGCACGAAGTCATTTATTTAAAAACAATAGAGCTTGCCAAAATACAAATTAAAGGAGAGGTATAGTATGAGAGTACAAGAGAAAAAAGCAGTAACAATAATTTTTAAAAACGAAAAAGATGCGTTGGCGTTTTATAGTAAAAACAGAAACAGCACTTCTGTAGAAAAAATCACTATAGGTTACACTAACGCAATAAAAAACAAATAAAATCAAGATTATTATAATACAATTCTTGGTTTTTGTAAAGGAGTAGTTTTACGTATGAAAAAATGGAAAAAATGGGAGCTTTGCAATAAGCTTTTAAATATGATAAGACAAGTAAAAGGGTTACCTTTGGTTCCTAGTAGTGATAACCCTTATTTATCAAGTTATAAAGGAGTTGCTTAATATGTGTGATGAATGCAGACAAAGCTCTTGTGATGTAAGGTGTCCTAACAATACAGAAGAAGAAAAAGAAATGTATTTTTGGATATTTGTTAATGATGTTATAAAAAATAAAGCTTACGAGGAGGCAGTCATAAATGATTTACTTTCTATTAAAAAATAAAAAAGGTTATTTAAAACAGATACAAAAAGGAGAATTTCAAGTAGTAGATGGAATTGGTAGCTATTTGAAGGCTTACAAGTTTGCTTGTGAAAAAAGTGCGTTAGTTTTTAAGGAGGCTAACAAGCTTGATGACTTTGATGTCATTGAGGTTAGATGCTTATAGTAATAAATTAAATTATATATTTTAGAAAAAGAAAAGAGGTAAATTTATGATTATGATAGAAAATATTACAAATGAACAAACAGAAGATGAAAAAACACAAGAAAAACAACCATTTAGAGTTACAGATTTATCAAGTGCTAACTGGTGTTTTAAGAAAATAAAAGGCCTAAAGAACAGACAGAAAGAATTAGAGGAATATATTGAAATAGAAAAGCAAGAAGCAGAAAAGGAAGCACAGAGAATACAAGATTACTATGAAAATGAAACTAACAAAATAAAAGAAGATATAAGTTATTTTGAAGGACTTTTGAAAATTTATGTTGAAGAAAGGCAAGAAGAAGATCCTAAATTTAAAATAAATACAGTAGATGGAACTGCTAGCTTTGGAAAGTTACAACAAAAAATAAAATATGATGATAATGCTATGCTCGAGTTTTGCAAACAAAATAATTTAGATAAATTTATAAATATAACAACAACAGAAAAATTAAATAAAAAAGAATTTAATAATTATTTATCTGTTATAGATGGTAAAGTTGTAACAGCTGATGGTGAAATATTAGAAAATACATTTATAGAAGAAATTCAAAATTTTAATGTGAAAACAAAATAGGAGGTATATTATGGCAAAAGTAATAGGTATAATGGGAGAAAGTGGCAGTGGAAAGACTACAAGTATGCAAAATCTTGACCCTAAAACAACCTTTTATATAGATGCAGATAAAAAGGGGTTAAGCTGGAAAGGTTGGAGAGAACAATATTCAAAAGAAGATATGAATTATCTAAAAACAGATGATGCTAGATTAATACTTAATGTTTTAAAACAAATTAATAAAGGGACAATGAAATTAAAAGATGGCAGCACAAAAGATTTAAAACATATCAAAACAATAGTGGTTGATACATTAAATGGTATTATGGTTGCAGATGAAATGAGAAGGTGTAAAGAAAAAGGCTATGACAAATGGCAAGATTTAGCTCAATCAGTTTGGGAAATAGTAGATTTTCCTTTAGATTTTAGAGATGATTTAACAATTATATTTATAGCACACTCTCAAACAGATAGAGATGATAGTGGAGAAATAATGACTAGAATAAAAACAAATGGAAATAAACTAGGCAAAATATTATTAGAAAGTAAAATGACCACAGTATTATGGGCAATGCAAATAAATGGTAATTATATATTTAAAACTAGGGCAGACAAATCTACTTGCAAAACTCCTAAAGGTGCATTTGATGTAGATGAAATAGAAAATGATATTACAAAAGTGCTAGATGCATTAAAAGATTATTAGGAGGAAATATTGTAATGAAAATACAAGGTATAAAAGGATACAATGAAGAAAAAACAGCTGTAATGGGTGAAAGCAATAAATTAGAAGCAGGTAATTATTTATGTAAAATATTAAATGCTAAATGTGAAAATAATAAAAGTGGTAACCCTATGTTAATTATTCAATTTGATATAGCTGAAGGTGAATTTAAAGATTATTATAGACAGATGTATGAAATAAATAAAAAGAATAATACTGATGTTAAATTTAAAGGAGTACATTATCAAAATATGACAGGTAATGCTCTTAAATTTTACAAAGGGTTTTTAACATCTATTGAAAAATCTAACAATATAAAAATAGATGGTGAAAATGGCTTTGATAGTGAAATATTAAAAGGTAAAGTATTTTTAGGTAGATTTGGAGAAGAAGAGTATTTAAACAATGAAAATCAAGTTAAGGTGATGACAAAGTTAAGGTTTGTGTCTTCTACAGATAAAAAAGATTTACCTATTTTAGATAAAATGACTTTAAAAGATACACCTAAAAAACAAGATGAACAACAAGATGATGATAGTTTTTACAGTATAGAAGAAAATATAAATGATGATAATTTACCATTTTGATAGGAGGTAATAAATATGCAGTTAGATTTAAAGGAAATAGCAAATGGAGCAGTGCAAGAATTATTTGAAAACGAACTAGGCAAAATTTTAGAGAATATAAAAGACCCTAACACATCTTTAAAAAAGGGCAGAGTATTATCTATAAATTTTACATTTAAGCCTTTACAAGATGACAGGGACATAGTTTCTGTTGAGATAAATACAAAATCTACACTAGCACCTGTTGAAAGCATAGCAACACAAATATTAATAGACAAAGATGGTAATAAATTAAATGCATTGGAGTTTAATAAAAATGCTATGAAGGGGCAACAAACATTAGAGGAAGTACAGCCAGACAATGAAAAAGAAAAAAATATAATAAATTTTAAAGCTAATTAAAAGGAGATTAACATTATGATAAAAGAAGCAATAGAATACATAGTTAAAAATTTTGAGCCAACTATTATAAAAGAAAAAGGCAAAGTATTTTGTGATAAAGAATTAATAGAGGTTGATGCTAAAAGAAAAATACCAAAGTTAAATTTAAGCACATTAACATCACTTATAGATTATATAAAAGCTAATAAAGATAGATTAGACTATAACAATTTAATATTAGTTATAGAGAATCACAATGGAGTATCACTAAGAACAGCTGTAGATGAAGATAATGAAAGAGAAAATATTGTAAGTTGTATAGCAAGGACAAAGGTATTTAACTTTGATAGATTTTTAGATAAAGAAAAATTTATAATAGGCTTACAATCACAATTTTGTGATAGTGAAGAAAGAAATAATTTGTTAAAGATATTAGCAACTGTACAAGAAGAAGCAGGTGTTATAAATGAAGACAATGGTATAACTCAATCTGTTAAAACTAAAAAAGGTATAGTTTTAGGCGAAAATACAACAATACCTAACCCTATTAAATTAGCACCATATAGAACGTTTGCAGAAATTAATCAACCAACAAGCCAGTTTGTATTTAGAATATCTAATACATATGATGGTTTAGAAATGGCATTATTTGAGGCAGATGGTGGAGTTTGGGAGATAGAAAGTATGCAAAGGATAAAAATGTATTTAACAGAGCATTTAAAAGAAGAGATAGAAAAAGGTTTGACTATATTAGCTTAAATGATTATTAAGGGTAGGGAAAGCCTACCCTTATTTTTTACAAGGGAGTGATAATTATAAATGTTGAGTTTAATCAATTTGATTATTACAAGGAACTAATAAGCAAAGAACAGCCATTTAAAAGACAATTTATATTTATAGTAAATGATGAGGAAATAAGGTTATTAATATATGCACTAGGATATTCAGCTATATTTTTAAATAAAGATGAAAGTATAGAAAACTTTATTAATTTTACTGTAAAAAATTCATTATATGTTAGCAATGGTGTAAATGAAAATGGTGAAACAAAAGCAGATGCAAGTTATGTAAGTAATTTTATGTATTTGCCTTGTCTTAATAAATATAACAATGAAAAAATAATAAATACATTTAAAGAAAACTATATCAAAACAGATAAAAATGCTTGGAAAGTATTTACCAAGAAAGGTAAAAATTTAGAATATTACAAAAGTAATTTAGAAGATTTAGAAAAACTGTTAGATGAATATATAAATAGTTTTGTAAAAACTAATAATCATAACTTTGATATGGAAAAAGGAAAGATAAGCTCTAAAGAACTTGATATGGAAGCATTTTCTTTGTATTTAATAGAAAAATACAAAATAATAAGTATAGATAATTCACTACATTACTATTTAGAAGATGAAAAATATTATCCTACATTAAGTATTGAAAATTTTAATAAAATAGTTATGAAAGAGGTATATAACACAACTAAAAATAAGAGGAATGAATATTATCAATATTTAAAGGCTTATGTAACAGAAAAAGAACATAGCAGTAGTAACTATATAATGTTTAAAAATGGTATTTATGATATAAAAAATAATATTTTATTGTCCTTTAGTGAAAGTCTGATTATAACTACAAAAATACCTCATAATTTTAAAAGTACATTTTGTGAAGAAACAAAAACAAAGGCAGATAGTTTAATATCTATATGGGCAGATAATGATAAGGAAATAGAAGAACTTTTATATCAAGTTATAGGATATACATTATTTAGAACTAATCCTTTGGGCAAAACTTTTTTTCTTCAAGGTAGTGGAGGTAATGGTAAAAGTACATTTTTTGATTTTTTAGGGTTTCTTATAAATAAAAATAATGTAGTACATAGAGAATTTGAAGAGTTAGAAAAAGAATATAATGTAATTTCATTAAAAGGCAAGATGCTTACTATATGTGATGATATAGATAACAAATATATAACAAGAGTAGGACTTTTAAAAAAGATAGTTACAGGAGAGCCTATCATAGGAAAAGCATTATATACAGACCCAGAAGAGTTTAGATATATGGGCAAGTTATTATTAGCAGGTAATGATGTACCTAGAATAAATGATACATCAGATGGTTTAGGGAGAAGGCTTGTTATAATACCATTTAAAGCTAATTTAAAAAATAAACCTAACATAAATTTAAGAGAACAATTTTTTACAGATGATATAGCAGAATACATACTTTATAAGGCTATCATACATTTAAAAAATGTTATGGATAGAAAAGAATTTATTAAGCCAGAAATAGTTGATGTTGCCCTTAAAGAATACCACAGTTATAACAACCCTGTAATAGAATTTATAGAAGAGTATAAAGAAATAATAAATACAAAGGCTTGTAGCTTTGTTTATGCAACTTATAAAGAATTTTGTACAGAAATAAGTGCTAAACCTTTAGGACGTAATGCTTTTTATAAAAAAATGGAAGAACAAGGGTATAAAAAGACAATGGTTAATGGAGATAAATACCAAGGAAAGACTATAAGAGTATTTATACCATTTTAATTTTATGACATAACACAGTTTTATCACACTTTTTATTACAGTTTTATTATTTGAAAACCTTGTATTTTTCATATTATCACAGTTTATCACACTTTTATTTATAAAAATAAAAAAATAAATAAAAATATATATAATAAGAAGTTATAACAATAGAAGAAAAACTGTGATAAAGTGTGATAATTTTATAATATTTTTTGGAAAGGATAACAAAATGAAAAATAATAAAGTAATAGGCAATGACTTTGAAAAAGAATTTGCCCTATATTTACAAGACAAAGGAATGTTTGTATATAACTTGCCTAACAAACATACAGGACAACCTTTTGATATAATTGCAACTAAAAACAATAAATTTTTTGCTTTTGAATGTAAGCATTGTAAGGGAAATATATTTAGCCTTAGCAGAGTAGAAGATAACCAGATGCAAGCACTTAAAAAGTTAGAAAAAGTAAAATCTAATAACTACTTTTTTGTTTTTAAATTTAATGATGAAATAAGATTTTGTAAAGCTAGATTTATAAAAGATAAACTTAAAACAGATAAGAAAATATATAGAGATGAATTATTAAGTTTTGAAAGATTGGAGGTGTTATTATAGAAATTATTATTAGTAATGAAATAACATTTAAAGATTGTTTAAATGTTATAAGAAAATATTGTAAGGATAATCTTTTTATAAGTAATCCAGAATATCAAACATTAAAACAACTTGGCAAATGGACAGGCAACACTCCTAAATATTTATATATGTATAAAGAAAATGGAAAAGATTTAACAATACCTATAGGCTTGTTTTCTAAAATAAAAAGTAAGTTTGATTTGTCTATGTATAAAAAGCAAATAAAACTTGCAGATGATAAAAAATTTACATTTGAGAATGATATAAATTTATATGATTATCAACACATAGCAGTATATGAAATGATTAAAAAAGGTTATGGCATATTACTTGCACCTACAGGCAGTGGTAAAACGCAAATGGGTATAGCTTTAGCTTGTAAGCTAGGATATAAAACATTATGGATAACACATACAAAAGATTTGCTAAAACAATCTTATGATAGAGCAAAGCAATATATAGATGATAAATATTTAGGGACTATTACAGATGGTAAAATAAATATAAAAGACGGTATCACTTTTTCTACTATACAAACTTTAAGTAAGCTAGATTTACAAAGTTTAAAATATGAATTTAACACAGTAATAGTAGATGAATGTCATAGGTTAGCAGGAACACCGACAAAGTTAAAGCAATTTAGTAAAGTTGTAAATAGCATAGCATCTAGGCATAAATATGGACTAACTGCTACACTACATAGAAGCGATAAGCTAGAAGAAACAACTATAGCTTATTTAGGTAATATTGCTTATGAGGTAAAAAGGGAATTTGTAAAAGATAAAATAATAAATCCTAAAATATTTAAAATAGACACAGGTATAGAGCTAACAGATGATTGCTTATCTACAGATGGCACAATAGACAATAATAAGCTACTAACTTATTTATCACAAAATAAAGATAGAAACTTAATCATAAGTAAATATATACTAAACAATAAAAATAATTACAACTTAATATTAAGCCATAGAATAGAACAATTAGAAAATATCTACAATATGTTACCAGATGTAGAAAAAGAAAAAGCAGTTTTATTAAGCTCTAAAGTAAATAAAAAGGCTAGAGAAAAAGCTATAGAAGATATGAAGAAAGGTGTAAAACATTATATGTTTGCTACATATTCTTTAGCTAAAGAAGGGCTAGATATACAAAGATTAGATAGGCTTTATTTAGCATCATCTTCTAAAGATAAAGCCGTTGTACAACAAAGTGTAGGAAGAATTATGCGTTCATTTGAAAATAAAGATATACCTATTGTTTATGATTTTGTAGATTATTATATAAAGGCTAATAAAGATTTTATAAAACGTAAAGGTTTTTATAAAAGTTGTGGGTGTGATGTAAATGGATAAGATAGAAGAAATTAAAAAGAGAATAGAAAAGGCAGAAAGTTTACCTAAAGAAACTAGAGAACAGTTTTTGTTTGATTATCTAAATTTAAAAAGTATAGAAAATGATAACAAAGACTATGCTTTGTGGAGTTTGTTTTGTAATATTGTTTGTTTTGCAGAAAATAAGAATATTATATCTAAAAGTAATTTAATAAAATTTGTAGAGCAATTTGAAAATGAATATAAAACAAAAAAAGTATTTAATTTAGAGATATTTATACAATTTGTTAGTTATGTTTTGAAATAAAAAAGACCAATTTATAAGGAGTTATAATATGGAATATAGAAAAGTAGCAAGTTTAACAAATAGTGAAATAAAAGAAATTTTTAAATTTGTATTTGATGTTGATAATGCAGAAATAATTAGTTGTAACAAAGAAGAAGATACAATAATTTGTAAATTTGAAGCAGTTTGGGGAAAAGATAGTCTTATAGAAGATACATTTGAAATAAGTGCTTATGGTATTGAAGATGTAGGTAATGATTATCCTTTAGACCGTGAACAAGAAGAAATTATTGAAAAATTTTTAATAGCAAAAGGTTGTCATTATTTGCAAAAAAATAATCCATTTTAATAAAAGCAAGATTAAAATAAAAGTTTTTAATATTAAAATTATATACAAAAATTCAATAAGAGGTGCAAATGGAGGTAATATGACAGATCAGCAAAAGAAAGATTTGATAAAATACTTAAATAGAGCCTTTAAGCTAACAAAAGTAAAACAAAGGCTAGAAAGGGAATATAAACAAAAGTTAAAAGAAATGGATAGTATAAGTGTATCTTGTGAAGAGATAAAAGCAAGTAGAATTACATCTAAAGTTGAAAATAAAGCAATAGATTTAGTTAGCCTTAAAAAAGAGATAGATTTACATAATGTTAAAATTGAAGAAGTTAAAAGGGAAATAGCTTGTGTTATAGATAAGCTAGAAGATGATACATTAAAAAATTTATTAAGACTTAGGTATTTAGAGTTTAGAAAATGGAGAGAAGTAGAATATATTTTAAATTATAGTGAACAACATATTCACAGATTACATAATAAAGCTTTAAAAGAAATTAATAAATTTTTAAAAGATGTTAGTCTATGTTAGTATTTAATGTGATATTATGTTATTGTAATAATTTTGCAATTATACTTTATTGGGGCTAGACTATAAAACACCTCGCTCGTTGTGTAAAATTTTATAGTTAAAAAATTAAAGCTAGAACAGGTTTCTAGCTTTTTTTGTACAAAAAAATATAAAGGAGGTGTTATCTATTGGTATTTTAAATAATAAACAAAAAAGGTTTGCAGATGAGTATTTAATTGACTTAAATGGAACCAAAGCAGCTATAAGAGCAGGTTATTCTGAAAAAACAGCAGAACAACAAGCTGTAAGATTGTTAAGAAATGTTAAGGTTAAAAACTATATAGATGAACATCTTAAAAAACTTGAAAGTGAAAAAATAGCAGATACTAAAGAAATAATGGAAAGCTTAACAAGAATTTTAAGAGGACAAGAGCAAGAAGAAACTATCGTTATTGAAGGACAAGGTGATGGCATATCTAAAGCTAGGAAGATAAAGAAAGAAATAAGCCCTAAAGATAGATTAAAAGCAGCAGAATTGCTAGGTAAAAGATATGGTTTATTTACAGATAAATTACAAGTGGAAGATACCTCTATAGAATTAAA
>CALWLD010000010.1 GCA_944381435.1 uncultured Clostridia bacterium | reverse complement strand
TTACTTAAAATTTAATTTTCTACCTTAGGTAGTCTTTTTTGTGATGTCTGTATAAATTGGTGCAGTTCACTTTGTCTACAACCTTTTTTATTTAAAATATTTATTTATAACGTTCCAAGTTTGTTGGTTTTCGTGGCCTCTTTTCCAACCTGCAACACCCTTAACATCTAGGTTTCTAGCTACTTTCATTCGCTCTTCCATAGAGCTTTCATCTTCTAGCCATATTTTCTTTGTTGTGCCATCTGAAAAATATTCACCATAATATTGTTTTGTTTGGCTATCCCAAACAATGTTTGCATTGTTATCTTCTAGTAACTTTCTAGCCTCGTCCATTTTTAAAGATTTAGATACAACAGATACAGAGCCATCTTCGTTTTTAGTTTCTGTCCAAACCCTTGTATAAAAAGGAACACCCATTATAAGCTTATCTTTAGGGACAAGCTTTGTTGCCTCTGTCATATATTTTTCTGCCCAAGGTAAAGAAGATACAGAACCGCTAACCTTGCTTGTGCTATAATGTTCATCGTAAGCCATAATTATTACATAGTCTACAATTTTACCTACTTCTTCCATTTTATAGTGAGCAGTCCAAGGTGTAGGTACATACATATCAACAGATACAATTAAATTGTTTTGCTTAAATATAGGAGTTGCCTCTTTTATAAACTGTAAATAATAATCTCCATCTGCTTTAGCCACGTTTTCAAAATCTATGTTAATACCGTCTAAATTATATTTTTTAGCATACATTACTAAGTCGTTTATTACTTTTGTTCTTTTGTTAGCATCGCTTAAAACATCGTGAGTTATAACGCTATCAAAGCTATTAGATACAAGAGCCCAAAGTTGATAGCCTTGTTCTTTAGCCCAGTTTGCATATTCTATGCTACCCTTGTCTTCTATATCTCCGTTGCTATTTTTTATTTCAAACCAAGTAGGGCTTAAAACATCTAGCCCGTCTATAGGTTGTCTTTTAATCTCCGTGTCATTTATTGCTTTAGATGTTTGGTCCCATACTATTTTTATACCATCTTGTTTTTGGTTTGCTATAGGCTGTGTTGTAGTTGTTTCGGTAGAAGCTTCTGTTGTAGTAGTGTTTGTAGTTGTTTCTGTTTTTTCTTCTACAGGAGCTTTTATGTTTACTGTTCTTGTGCTATTGTCCCAGTCTACAACATATCCTAGGCTATCGGAGATAGCTCTTAAAGGAACCATTGTGTAGTTATTTATAATTTTTGCTGGTACATCAAGGTTTATAACATCAATTTCATTTTTTATAGCTTGGTTGCTATTTATTTTAAATACAACTGTGTTATTGTCCTTTTTTACAGTTGTTTCTTTATCTTTTTCATTCCATAAAACTTCTGCACCCATAGCCTCAAAAACATCTCTAACAGGCACTAGGGTTCTATCGTTTATCAAAACAGGCTCCATTTTTAAATTTTCTATAGGCTTATCATCAATTTTAATATGTATTTTTTCTGCACTATAATTATGTACTTTACCGTCGTAGGTAAGCTTTAAGTTTACCCAATTGTTATTTGCAAATACATTAAAGCTAATAGCTAGGGTAAATATTATTACACTAAAAATTTTTATTATACCTTTCATAATGTCCTCCTAAAATATATTTATCATTAATATTTTACATTTTTTTCAGGAGCAAATCAATAAGTAAAAAATACCTATTTAAAATAATTTCCTTCTATTTTTAATATTCAAAATTAACATTTATAATAATAAAAACGCATATATTACTTTTTTATACAATTTTAGGGTGTATAAAATACACCCTAAATGTTTATTTCCAATATTCTGTGTTATCTAAGCCTATATCTTTAGCTTTAAAAACAGGCTCTTTCCCTTGTTTTTTTTGTTTAACATAGTCGTTAAGACATTTTATAGAGATATTACCTAAAATAAGTATAGCTATTATGTTTACAATAGCCATAAAGCCCATAAGTAAATCTGCTAGGTTCCAAGCAGTATCTAAGCTTAGCTGGGTACCGATAAAAATCATAACAAGACAACATAACCTAAATATATTTAAAACTATTTTATTATCTTTTATAAATTTTATGTTAGCCTCAGCATAGCAATAGTTACCTATTAAAGAGCTAAAAGCAAATAAAAAGATAGCTATAGATATAAAATGTATACCAACCTCACCAAAGTTTGCTCTAACAGCATTTTGTACATATTGTATGCCAACCCCTTCTGATACGCCAGAGCATAACAAAATCATAGCAGTTGTAGAGCATATAAAAATTGTATCTATAAAAACGGAGAACATTTGTACAAGACCTTGTTTTACAGGGTGGTCTACATCTGCTGTTGCAGCAGCGTTAGGAGCAGAACCCATACCTGCCTCGTTTGAAAAAAGCCCTCTTTTTATACCTTGCATTATACAAGAGCTTGTAAAAGCACCAACTCCACCACCAAAAATAGCCTTAAAATCAAAAGCCTGTGTAAATATATCTTTAAAAACACCAGGTAAAAGGTTAATGTTTTTTATAGTTATAAATAAGCCTAAACCTATATATATTAAAGCCATAACAGGTACTATACCAGATGTTATAAAGCCTATTCTTTTAACCCCACCGTATATAACTATACCTGTTAAAACAGCAAGAACAGCACCAAGAACAACAGGTATTATGCTATTAGAATAATGAGGGAAATAATATTTTAAAGAATCACCTATGTTAAAAGCTTGTAGAGCGTTAAAGCCAAAGGCAAAACAAGCTATTAAAAATACACTAAATAAAATACCAAGAGGTCTGCTTTTTAATGCTGTTTGTATATAATAAGCAGGGCCACCTCTAAAGCCATCACCATCTTTTGTTTTATATATCTGTGCTAAAGTACTTTCTATAAAAGCAGATGCACTGCCTATAATAGCAAGAAGCCACATCCAAAAAACTGCACCAGGACCTCCTGTGCCTATAGCAAGAGCTACCCCTATAATGTTACCTGTTCCAACACGTGATGCTGTAGAAATCATTAAAGCTTGAAAGGAAGATATCCCTCCGCTATGTTTTTTCTCAGAAATAACTTTTAAAGACTCTGGGAGCAACCTTATCTGAACAAATTTTGTTCTAAAGCTAAAATATAAACCTGTAATGATAAGAAGAGCTACCAATATCCAAGTATATAAAAAGTCACTCATATTACCAATAATTGTAGTAAATTTTTCCATTTTTTCATCTCCTTTTCTATTATATTTTTATAGTAAATATATTATATCATAAAATTAATAAAATTGCACTTATATATTAATAAAAATCAATATTTTGTGTATTTTTTATAGATTATATAGTAAATATTGTGTTTTTTAATATATTATAAGTAATAAATATAAAAAAAAATGTATTAATATTTATACACTTTAACATATTAATACACTTAAAAATGTAATAAGACATAGATAAAAATCTATGCCTTATATTATTTTATAATTAAAATATGGCTTAATATTTTAAATAAAAACATAAACTGGTTTTATTTTAATTTTTGTAAATAAAATATATGATAATAGCCATTTTTAAATATATATTATTAAAAAACTGTCTGTTCTAGCTTTTTATTTCTAATCCATAACATAGCATCTGTAGATACCATTAATAGATTTAAAATATATAAATATAACACAATGTCATTATTATTTAACAATTTATTTAATATGCCTGCTATATAGCCTAATATTAATACTACTAAAAAAAGTAAGCTTTTCCCGTTAGTAGATTTAGATTTTAAGGACTTAGCTATAGAAAAAGGCCAAGCTGCACCAAAACAGATTAACATTATCGCTTCTAATATACTCATAAAAAGACCTCCTTAAAAATTTATATTTTAATTATAGTCTATTTATATAATATAGTAAATTACTTACTTTTTTGTAGGTGTGTTAATTTTTAAAAGTCTTTCTATAAGATATATATATCCATATAATAATTATAACAAGTATTAATGTTATAGTGTCAAAATTAAAAAATCTTGAATACCACCTATTTTTTTTAGTTTCTTCTTCAAACATTATTATTTCATCTTCACCATTTTCATTAGATACAACACCAACTATTTGCTCATCGCTATATCCACTTCTATCTGTCACCATTTCTATAGTATCATCTACAAGGTTATAGACTAAATAATATCTAACAAAAGGGTTATCTAATATGGTTCCTCTGGAACTACTAGGGTAATAATATTTTCTTGTAGTATTTGTGTTTATACCTTTGCTTTCAAAGGTATCTTCTATGTCGTTAGCTTTTATTTTTTTACCATTTATAGTTTGGCTTTTTATATCTTCAGTTTCTTTAGGTGCGTAATTTTTATCTTTGCTAGTATCTAAATTACTTCTGCTAGATGAGCTGTTGTTACCGCTTGAGCTTGAGCTACTTGACGAGCTGTTGTTACCGCTTGAGCTTGAGCTACTTGATGAACTGCTTTTACTGCTTGAGCTTGAGCTACTTGACGAGCTGTTGTTACTGCTTGAGCTTGAGCTACTTGATGAACTGCTTTTACTGCTTGAGCTTTTGCTACTTGACGAACTGCTTTTACTGCTTGAGCTTTTGCTACTTGACGAACTGCTTTTACTGCTTGAGCTTTTGCTACTTGATGAACTACTTTTACTGCTTGAGCTTGAGCTACGGCTAGAGCTTCTAGAGCTAGACCTAGTTGAGCTACGAACTTTAGCCTCCGCCTCATAATAAAAATTACCTATAAATATAAAAAATACTAAAGGAATAACTTTTAATAACTTTTTTATCTCTTTCATATACAACTCTCCTAACATAAAAAATTAGCTTTGATGTATCATTTTATTTTTAAGCTCTTCTAACTTTCTTATATTTTGTAACCTTTCTTCTTTGTTTTGGTTATCTATCTGTTTAACCTCTTCTATGCCTGTTAAAATAGTGTTATAAGTTTTTTCTAATGTTTCTATGCTAATAACAGGGCTAGATGCCGATTTTTTAACATTTTTTGTGTTATCCACTGTTTGTTGAACTGTTTTTTCAAAAAGCTGTTTTGTAAAATCTTCTGCTTGAGATATAGCTTGGTTTTGTATGGCTTGCCTTCTAAGAGTGATGGCGTTTATAACGCTTACTTTAAATATAGGAAGTGTTGTTATAAAGGCAGAATCTATTTTTATGTTTAAGTTAGAGTTTGTAGCCACCATCATACTAATCATAGGTATAATTTGCATAGCAACATTTTGAGAAACCCCTAAATCCAATATACGTTGGCTAAGTAAATCTTGTGCTAGGTTTATTTGTGTTTCTAGTGCCATTCTATCAGTATCGCTTATAGAAACATCTGTAGCTAGCCTTATTTTTTCTTGTTCTATTTTTTCTAAAGCCATTTCCCCAGCTACAATGTAATATTCAAGCTCTTCCATATATTGCCTTGTTGCATCAAACTGGGCTTGCAACATTTTGTTAGATGTAGCTATATCACTGCTATATTTATTTAATAATGTGCCAACACCTTCTATCTGCTTGCTTAAAGAATTATATTTTTCATAAATATCTTCTTTAACGCTATTTAGCTTTTCTTTTATCTTATCTAAAAAGCTTTTTTTCTCTTTAAATGTGTAATCTTTTATTTCTTGTATATCAAAAGATTTCATAATGTTAGTAAGCTTAACTAACATTTCACCTACTTCTTCTGTTTTTACCCTTTTTATATCTTCTAATATTCTATCGTTTATTTTAGCTAGGTTTTCGCTAGGTTCATATCCGTATTTAGATATATCTGTAGGGTTTTTAATGTCTATTGTATTGCATATTTCTATAACTTGAGGTAATTTTTTTATTTGTTCTTTTCTTTCATCTAAAGGTTTTATATCTTGTGGTGTGATAGGTTGCAAATTATCCATCTTAAAATCTCCTTTTATTTATTTTTTTAAAGTATTTAACATTTTATATTTTAAGCTATTTAATGTTTTTGTAAGCCCTTTATCTTTATATGTTAATAGCATATCATTGTTATCATCAAATTTATCAAGGCTTATTATGTTAATCATATATTCTGGTAAATAGTTTTCTATGTTAAATACACCTTTTGTGCTCATAAATATAACATCTATGCCAAGCTTTGATAAGGTAACCATAAAATATATTAAATGCTTATTTGTTATGTTAAAATTATCTATAACAACTATACGTGGCACTTGCCCTGAGCAATCTCTTGCAGTTAATATATGTTTAAATTTGTTGTTCATAGTTATTAAGTTTGTAAGAAGTATTTTATAATCGTCTAGGCTTAAGCTTAAGCTATCTTTAACCTCTAAAGATGTGTCTATTATGTTTTGTTGCAATACTAAAGGTAAATCGTCGTTTTTATAAATATCTAAATCAAAGAGCTTATCAAAATAAACAGTTATTGCATCGTTATCTTGGTTTTTAGTATAACAGTTGTTTATATCAAAGCTTAAATCTTCTTTGTTTATACATTTTATAATAAAATCGGCAGGTTCTCTTAATAAAATATCTAAGTTATTTTCGTTTATTATCTCGTCAATAAGGTTATGATAATCTTCTAGGTATTTATGTCTTCCGTTTATTAATGTGCAAAAGCAAGGGATAATAACCTTTTCATTGTTTAAAACTTTAAACCCTTCTCTTAAAGATGCAGGTTCTTTTAAAATAGGTATTATGTCAAAACGAGAAGCATTTATGATGCTCCCTACAGATTTTAGCTTTCCTAACTGCTCTTTAGAATAAAATCCATCGTTTAAGTATTCTTTAACCATTTTGTCGTTATGTATTTTACAATCTGTAGATTTAGCATTTATTATAACCCCGTTATCTATAGCATCAAACATAGAACCATCATATTCAAAAACACCCTCGTATATAGTATATCCTTTTTCTTGCCAATATTCTAGGTTTAACCTTTGTAAATCAAATACAATAACGTTAGCCCCCATAATGTTTACTAAATCTAAAAATAACAAATCTTCTCTATAAAAATCTCCATAGGCAACTATCAAAGGTTTTGTGTTAAAGTTTATTTCATTTTTTATTATATATTCTTTAACGGTGTTTAAAATAATTGTTTTTTCACTATCTGTTATATGCTCTTTAAGGTTTAATATATTAAATGCTGTTTCTATTCTTTTTTCTATATTTTCATTTCCTTTTATTAAGGAATAATCTTCATCTGTTAGCTCAAAAGTATTTTCTAATATAACGTATTCTTTTTCTTTTTCTACTACGTTTTTAACAAAAGTATGAAGCGTATCCCTAACAACATTTTCGCTGTTAGTGTTTGTGCCATAAAAAACAATAAAAGAATTTTCATTATCCATTATAGTTTCTAAAGAACTTTCATAAAGCCTTGTAAATTCCATATTATCACTCCTAATAAAATAATCAATTTTTTGAAAGTTTAACTTTCAAAAACAGAAACTCTTAAAATTTATTTAAATAAATTAAGTCCTACCTTAATTGCAATAATCAATTTTTTGAAATCTTCTCTTTCAAAAACAGAAACTCCTAAAATATTTTTAAATAAAATTTAATACAAAAAACCATATATAAATTTTATTTAAAAATATTAAGTCGTATCTTAATTGAAATAATAAAACTATAATTAAATAATTATACTATATTTTAGTCTTTTATGTCAATTAATCTTTGTTAATTTTCTGTTAATTTTATATACTTTTTTTATAATTTATTTTGTGGCATTGTATATTATTGACAAGGTTTAATATAAATGCTAATATAAAAAAGCAATATATTTATAGGGAGGTCTTTATCAATATGAAAAGATTTGTAAACAAAAAAAGCTTATCTTTAGCTTTATCTTTAACGTTAGTTACATCATCTTTCCCTGCTAGCGTATTTGCTAGCGAAAGCAATGATAGCATTGTTATATATCATACAAACGATATGCACGGTGCAGTTGAAAACCTAGCTAACGTAAAAACGCTTAAAGATAACACAAAAAATTCTATCTTAATAGATGCTGGAGATTCTACACAAGGTAGTTCTTTAGCTACATACACTCAAGGTGAAGCTATCATAGATATTATGAACGCTACAGGCTATGATGTTGCTACTCTTGGTAACCACGAATTTGACTTTGGCTCACAAAAAGCTGTTGAAAATATGAAAAAAGCTAAATTTACTCCTGTAGCAGCAAACGTAGTAGATAACAAAGGCAACCTTTTATTAAACGGCATAAACGGTAACGGTGCATACGTTATTGAAGAGGTAAATGGCAAAAAAATAGGTATCTTTGGCTTAACTACTGAAGAAACTTACTATAAAACAAACCCTAAAAATTTAAACGGTACAGAGTTTAAAAGCGTTGTAGAAACTGCTAAAGCACAAGTTGAGCTTTTAAAAGCACAAGATGTTGATGCTATAGTTGCTGTTGCTCATATAGGCAATGATGAATCTAGCAACCCTACAAGCCTTGATTTAGCAAAAGCTGTGCCTGAAATAGATTTAATAATAGATGGTCATAGCCATACTATCATTCAACAAAAAATCGGTGATACTACCATAGCTCAAACTGGTACAGCCCTAAAAAGCTTAGGTAAAGTTACTTTAACATTTGAAAATGATGATGTATCGGTTAAAACAGAGCTTTTAGATATGGAAACAGTGGTTAAAGAAAACCCTGCTAACGAAGAAGTATCTAAAATTTACAACACATATAATGAAAAAGTTCAAAAAGAATTACAAAAAGTTATAGGTAATACAAAAACAGACCTTTATGCTTTTGATGAAGATGGCACAAGACTTTGCCGTATAGAAGAAACACCTATGGGTGATTTAATTGCTGATTCTATGGTATATAGCACTAAAAAATTATTAGAAAACACAGAATATAAAAACTTACCTGTTATTGCTTTACAAAACGGTGGTGGTGTACGTGCTAACATAGAAGCAGGTGATATCACTTTAGAAGATGTATTTAACGTTTTACCTTTTGGTAACCTTATATCTGTAAAAACAGTTACACCTAACATTTTATACGATGCTTTAGAAAACGGCGTTTGCAAAATGGAAATAGATGAAAACGGTAATTTAACAGGTCTTGACGGAAGATTCCCTCAAATTAGTGGTATGAGAATAGAAATAGACCCTACAAAACCTGCATTTAACCCAGATGAACCTGAAACTAGCAAAGGTGAAAGAGTTACTGCTGTTTATTTAGTAGATGAAAACGGCAAAGAAACTTTATTAGATAGAAACGATACAAAAACAGAAATCGCTTTAGCATCTAACGATTTTGTTATAGCAGGTGGCGATGGTTATACTGCTCTTAGCAATTTAAAACATATTGCAGAAGGTGAAGTTTTAGATGTTGTTTTAGCAGATTATATTACATATTTATCTGAGGAAAACGGCGGTAGCTTTGAATACAAAATGCCAGGTAACCGTACTCAAGTTGTAACTGGCAAAACTAGCGAAGCTTCTAACAAAAAACCTATCTCTTTAGATAATTTCTTATATTTAAAAGAAGATAAAGAAGTTACATTATATAACGATGTTCCAGAAATTGAGCCTCCTTATTGGGCAAACGAAAGCATTTATTACTTTAAAGCTTTAGGTATATTTGAAGATAGCGAAAGCTTCTATCCTAACAAAGAAGTTAGCTATAAAGATTTTAAAGCTATCTTAAAACCTCTTTTAGGCTTAGAAAGCGAAAACCTAGAAGAATATGGCATTACAGGTAGCAAAACATATAAAGATACAGATGTTTTAACTAGAGAAGATGTTGCTTTTATGGTTGGTAATGTTGTAAAAGCTTATGGTGTTGAGCAAGAAAGCAAATCTATCACTATAGAAGAGCCTATTTCTGATTTTGCTAAAGAAAACTTTGTATATTTAGCTGAAATAGGTGTTTTAAAAGGCGATGGTAAAAGCTTTAAACCTGAAAACACTGTAACAAAAGCAGAGCTTTCTGTTATTCTTTATAACTTAACTAATCTTTATGTAAAATAATATTAAAATATGGGTGAAGAGAAAGTCTTCACCCTTTTTATGTTTATGTAAATTTTTATTTTTTAATTTTACAATAATAAAATTCTATTTTCTAAACCCATCATCTACCTGCATATAATTCATAGCAGTAATACAATAGGTGTCACCATCTACAAAGCATCTAAATTCATTTTATAATTTAAGCTTGATAAATATTATTTTATCTATAATCAATTTTTTGAACACTTTATGTTCAAAAACAGGTACGACTTAATTGTAATAATAATACGCTATAGACTTTTGTCTATAGCGTATTATGTTTAAAACTAATTTTATTAACTAAAAAATTAATAAATTTTATAGCCCTTCAGGGAAATCATCTTCAAAGCTACCATCTAAAAGCTCTATCTCTAACGCATCTTCTTCAAAGGTAGGCTCTTGTGTTTCATTATCCATTTCATCTTCGTTAAAATCTGCTTTAAATTCTGTTTCTTCAATGGCCATTTGAGCCTCTTCATCGTTGATAGGCTTAACTTCTGCGTTAGCGATGCTTGCTTTTATTTCATCAAGCTGTGGCATATCATAATGCTTTCTAACTGCATTTTCTATAGCTCTTAATAAATGTGGATTTTCTAACAAGAATTTCTTAGCATTTTCTCTACCTTGTCCAAGCCTTGTTTCTTCGTAAGAATACCAAGCTCCACCTTTTGTAACAATGCCAAGGTCTGCACCTAAGTCTAGCACATCACCTACGTGAGATATACCTTCACCATATATAAGGTCAAATTCTGCCATTTTAAAAGGAGGTGCAATTTTGTTTTTAGCAATTTTAGCTTTTGTTCTTGAGCCTATTATATCTGTGCCGTTTTTTATAGGGTCTCCTTTTCTTATGTCTATCCTAACGCTAGCATAAAATTTTAAAGCACGTCCACCTGTTGTTGTTTCGTTGCTACCATAAGTTACACCTATTTTTTCTCTAATTTGGTTTATAAACACAACAATACAGTTGCTTTTACCTGTTATAGCAGTAAGCTTTCTAAGGGCTTGGCTCATAAGCCTTGCTTGAACCCCCATTTGAGAATCACCCATCTGTCCTTCTATTTCAGATTTAGGAACTAAAGCAGCAACAGAGTCTACTACAATAATGTCCATAGCACCAGAGCGAACCATAGTCTCTGTAATAGCAAGTGCTTGCTCACCATCATCTGGCTGTGATATATAAAGCTCATCTATGTTAACACCTATCTTTTGAGCATAAACAGGGTCTAAAGCGTGCTCTGCATCTACAAAGCCTGCAATACCTCCTGCCTTTTGCACTTCTGCTACCATATGCAGTGCAACAGTTGTTTTACCACCAGATTCTGGTCCAAATATTTCTATAATTCTACCTTTAGGAACACCACCTGCTCCAAGAGCAACATCTAGGCTTAAAGAACCTGTAGGTACAACCTCCACGTTTCTGTTGTTAGCCTCTCCAAGCTTCATTATAGAGCCTTTTCCAAATTGCTTTTCAATTATGCCTATAGCATCTTTAAGTGCTGTTTCTCTGCCTTTAGCAATATTTTCTTTAACGCTTTGTTTAACTGGTTTTTTTTCTGCCATTTGAAAACCTCCTTATTTTATTATCTTTAATAGTTCACTAAAACATATATTAACTGTTTTTTCTCTTACTTTTTGTCTGTTACCTTTTAGCATAAGCTCTTTATATATAGTTTCTTTTCCATCAACAGCTATAGCTATATATACAAGCCCTACTGGTTTTTCTTTAGTTCCACCTGTTGGGCCTGCTATACCTGTTGTAGCTATGCCTATTGTTGAATTAGATTTATTTTTTATACCTTCTGCCATTTGTATGGCAACTTCCTTGCTAACTGCACCGTATTTTTCTAAATCTTCTTTACATACATTAAGCTCATAAACCTTACTTTCGTTAGAATAAGATATAACACCATTTAAAAACACTTTAGACGCCGATGCCACATCTATTATGCTAGATGCTAAAAGCCCACCTGTGCAAGATTCTGCTGTAGCTATTGTCATATTGTTTTTTATTAATTTATTTACTATAACGCTTGCTAGCCTTTCTTCATCTTCTCCGTATATATATTCATTAAAAATATCATATAGTTTATCAACTGTAGGTTTTAAAAGCTCTGTAGCCTCTTCTTTTGTTTTCCCGCTAGCAGTTACCCTAAAACGCATTTCATTGTTGTTGGCATAAGGGGCTATTGTAGGGTTTTTAGATGTATTTAGCATATCTTTTATTATCTCAGAAGCCTTGCTTTCTCCTATACCACATAAATTAAGACTTTTAGATACTAAAACTTTGTTAGTATATTTTTTTAGCATAGGCTTAACGCTATTTTCAAACATAGGTATACATTCTTTAGGTGGCCCTGGTAAAATAATAGCAATTTTCCCATTTTCTTCTATAAATATACCAGGAGCAGTTCCATTTTTATTTTCTATAGGGATAGCTCCTTTAGGTATATCTGCTTGCTTTAAATTAGATAAGGGCATCTCTTCATTTTTAAAATATTCTTTTAAGTTTTTAAGGCTAGCTTCATCTGTTATTAATTCTTTATTAAAATATTTAGCAAAAGTTTCCTTTGTTAAATCATCATCTGTAGGCCCAAGCCCACCTGTAGATATTATTATGTCTGCCCTTTTATAAGCTATATCTATGGCATCTAACAACCTTTTTTCGTTATCACCAACAGTTGTTTTATAAAAAACATCTATCCCCATATTAGCAAGCTCACTTGCTATATGTTTTGCATTACTATCTAATATTTCCCCAAGCAATATTTCTGTTCCTATAGAAAAAATTTCCGCTTTCATAAATAACCCACCTTTTTTGTTAGTTTTCATTTAACATTTTTTCAAAATCTTCTAAGCTAATAGGCTTGCTAAAATAATATCCTTGTAAATAATCTATCCCTATATTTTTCATTGTTTCAAACTGCTCTTTTTCTTCAACACCTTCTATAACAACTTCCATTTTTAATAAATGAGCAAGCTCTTTAATTTGTTTTATAATGTCAATGTCTAGCTTTTTATTTGCTTTTAAAAAGCTTTTATCTATCTTTAAAATATCAAGTCTATAGTTTCTTAAATAATTAAAGGAAGAATAACCTGTGCCAAAATCATCTAAAGCTATTTTTATGCCTAATTTTTTAAGCTTTTCAATATTTTCTAAAACAGCTTGCTTGTTATCTATAAGAACACCTTCTGTTATTTCAAAGCATATCTTGCTGTAGTCTATGTTGTATTTATCAATTATATTTATAGCATTTTCCACAAAATCTTTAAGTATTAGCTGTAAAGGTGATATATTTACACTTATTTGGATATTTTCTTCTATTATGCTAACCTTTTTCATATCTTGACAAACTTTTTCTATTATCCAGTATCCAACCTTTATAATTTGCCTTGTTTCTTCTAGGTGTTTTATAAATTTATCTGGCGGTATAAAGCCAAGGTTTTTATTGTGCCAACGAAGCAAAGCCTCCGCCTTTAATATATTGTTGTTTTTATCTACTATCGGCTGATAATCTAGGTAAAATTCATCATTTAAAAGTGCTGTTTTAAGCTCACCCTTTATTTTTTCGCTATACAATAATTTTTCATACATTGACTCATCAAAGAAAGCAACCTTTCTATTTACAAAAGTTTTTTTATTAACATACATCATAAAGTCACTTTTATTTATAAGCTCCTCAAATGTTTTTGCATCTTTAGGATATATAGCAACACCTGCTGAAAAGCCTATTTCTGTTGTTAGCTCTTCGTTTATTCTAATAGGATTTATAAAAGGTTTTATAATCTGATTATTATAAAAGCTTAATAGCTCTTCTTCTGTTGTATAGTCTTTATAAACTATTATAAATTCATCACCAGAGTATCTAGTTACAACACCTTTATCTCCCATTACATCGCTTAATATATTACTGAATAAAATTAAATATTCATCACCTATACTATGTCCAAAAACGTCATTTACATACTTAAATTTATTAAGGTCTATAAATATAAGTGCAAAAGGTTTGTTGTCATTAATAAATTCTGTGCAAATGTGCTCTAACATTTTTCTGTTAGGAAGGTTTGTTAGCTCGTCATAATATATAAGCTCTTGTATTTTGTTATCAAATGACTTATTAAGGCTATCTGCTAGCATTTCTAGCTGTCTAAATTCGTTTTTATCTTCTATGAAATGGTTATCATTGTTTAGCTTTCCTAATATAGATTTTAGCTTATTTATAGACATTAAAGCAGACCTAAAGCAAACCCTAATGGAAATAAACAATAACAAAGCTATACCTGTACCTACAATTAAAAGCGTATTTTTCATTTTTTGTAAATACTCTTCTGTTGTAGAGCTATTTATAAGAGCAGATTTGTCAAATTTAAAAACCACATACTCTCCGTTATTTAGTATTTCCTTATTTGCGTATATCTTATATCTTTCATTTTCTTCTGTTAATTTTTCTATATCAGTGTTTTTTGGATATATTTCTGTTTTTAATATACCCTCATCAAAAGAATCATCTATAGAGTTTAATAAATCCTGTACATATATATCTAATATAGAAACTCCTATAGGCTTAAAATACTTACTTGCATCTTTGTTATCATATATTAAGGATAAGATAGAGATAGCTTCTTCATTTACGTTGTAATCTATATGTTTTGGTGTGATTCGAGAATCATTACTATGAGATGAAAAGTAATTTTCATCATACCAAGGTCTTGTTCTTACATCAAAATTTGGGGATTCTATACCTTTAGAAAATAGATATTTATCTTCTAAATCTACAATGTTTATAGAGCCTACAAAGTTTATTGTATCAAGAACATTTTCTATGCTTTTAACTTCTGTTAAAACCTCTTCTCTTTCTATATATAGATTATCAAGGTTTTTATCTTCAATTTTTAAATAATTTACTACAGTTTCATTTTTTGTTAAATATTCGTTAGCAGATTTTAAAAGTTGTATATCACTTTTAACCTTGTCTGACACTTGTTTATAATAAGTATCACACACTAATTCCATATTAGAGTTTAATATAGATTCTACCATTAAATTACAAAAAAAGTAAAATATAAAAGTAAAAATTATGCAAACTAAGCCTAACTTTAAATATGTTCTGTTAAAAACATTCATAAAAGTCTCCTTTATTTGTAATTTTAATATAAACTAATCTTTTAAAACATTTTTATTTTTTATAACATATTCTGTTAATGAATATACTGTTAAAAATACAGATATATATATTAGCACTTTGCTTATATATATAAATATAGTGTTATCAATGTTTAATAATAAAAATATTATCATAAACATTTGAAAAATAGTTTTTAGCTTTCCAGATTTTCCAGCAGCTATAACTACGTTTTTTTCCATAGCTATAGTCCTAAAGCCTGTCATAAAAAATTCCCTAGCAATTATTAATATAACAACCCAAGCTTTAAGAGGCACAATAGCATCTTCTAGCGGGATTAAAGCTATCATTGTAGATGTAACAAGAAGCTTATCTGCTAAAGGGTCCATAAATTTGCCAAAGTTTGTAATAAGGTTATATTTTCTTGCTATATGCCCATCTAGTGCATCTGTTAAAGATGCTATTATAAATATAGCAGTAGCTATATATCGTCTTGTTTGTATGTCTAAAGGTATAAAATCAAATAATATAAATATTAATAAAAAAGGTATTAATATTATTCTAAAAACCGTTAGTTTATTGGGTAAGTTCATTTTTATGCCCCCTTAAATTATCATTTCTCCTATAAGGTCATAGTCATAGGCATCTGTAATTTTTATATTGTAAAAATCACCTGCTATAAGCTCCATATCTTCTGGTGCTTTAAAAAATACAAAGCCATCTATCTCGTAACAATCTCTATAGCTTCTGCCACAGTAAACATTGTCTTCCCCTTCTATTTTGCCTTCTACAATAACCTCTAATGTTTTTCCTATAAATTTTCTACATATATGGCTAGATATATCTTTTTGAAGAAGCATAAGCTTTTCTTTTCTTTCTTCTTTTACATCTTCTTCTATTTGGTTATCCATATTGTAAGCTGGTGTACCTTCTTCTCTAGAATATGTAAATATGCCTAGCCTATCAAACTTCATTTTTTTAGTAAAATCATAAAGGTTGTTAAAGGCTTCTTCGCTTTCTCCTGGAAAACCTACTATAAATGTTGTTCTTATGCAAATATCTGGCATTTTTTCTCTTAGCTTGCCTATAGTTTCTTCAAGCTTAGCCCTTGTGCTTCTTCTGCCCATAAGCTTTAATATTTTATCATCTGCGTGTTGTATAGGCATATCTATGTATTTACATATTTTGTCATTGTTTGCCATCTCTTCAATAAGAGCATCGTCTATATGTTCTGGATAGCAATATAAAAGCCTTAGCCATTTAATATCTTCTATTTGAGAAAGCCTTTGTAAAAGCTCTACAAGTTTCTTTTCACCGTATAAATCTGTGCCATATAAAGATGTGTCTTGAGCTACAAGGATAATCTCTTTTACATCTTGGCTTGCTAAAAGCTTAGCTTCTTCTACGAGGCTTTCTATGCTACGGCTTCTAAATTTACCTCTTATAGATGGTATTGTACAATAAGTACATCTTTTGTCACAGCCTTCTGCTATTTTAAGATAAGCAAAGCCACCTGTAGTAGTGATTACACGTTTTAAAGAGTTTTTCTCATCTAAAGCCTTGTTGTTATCTGTTATAAGCTTAACTTGTTTATGCCCGTTTAAAATTTCTTTTATAACGCTACCGATGTTTTCAAAATCTCCCGTACCAACAACAGCATCTACCTCTGGTAAAGAGCCAAAAATCTCTTCTTTATAGCGTTGTGCCATACAACCTGTAACTATTATCCCTTTACAGTTGCCTGTTTCTTTATAATCGGCAACGCGAAGTATGTTTTCAATGCCTTCTTCGCTAGCATCTATCTTAAAGCCACAGCTATTTATAATTATTATATCTGCAAGCTCTTCTTGTTGTGTAACTATGTAACCTTCTTCTTTAATAAGCCCAAGCATTATCTCGCTATCCATAAGGTTTTTATCGCAACCTAAAGATACAAAGGCTATTTTTGTTTTATTATCCAATATAATTCCCCTTTCAATGTTATATAATTTATATGTTATAATAAGTTGTTTTGCATACGATATGCAGTTAAGCAATTTTTCATAAGCATAGTAATTGTCATAGGGCCAACTCCTCCTGGAACAGGGGTAATAAGGCTTGCCTTATCTATACAGCTACTATCTATATCTCCACATAGCTTTCCATCAAGCCTGTTCATACCAACATCTATAAGCACAACCCCTTCTTTTATCATATGAGGCTTTAAAAAGTTAGCAACGCCTATGGCAACTATTATAATATCTGCTTGCTTTGTTAAATAATCTAAATTTTGTGTTTTAGTGTGTGCCGTTGTAACTGTTGCATCTTCGTTTAAAAGCATCATAGATATAGGCTTACCTACAATGTTGCTACGGCCTATAACAAGAGCGTTTTTCCCTTTTATATCTACGTTATATCTTTTTAAAAGCTCTATACATCCAGAAGGCGTACAAGATTTAAGGCTTGCACTGTTTGTAGCAAGCATACCTAGGTTATAAGGGTGAAAGCCATCTACATCTTTTAAAGGACTTATGTTTAAAAGCACCTTTTTTTCATCTATATGGCTAGGTAATGGCAGCTGCACTAATATGCCATTTACATCTTTGTCGTTATTTAATTCATCTATAAGCTTTAATAACTCTTCTTCTTTTGTATCTTGTGGTAGAAGATAGTTATCTGTTTTTATACCTAGATATTCACAAGCCTTATTTTTATTTTTTACATATATACTACTTGCCTCATCGTTACCAACCATAACAACAGCAAGGCAAGGTTTTTTACCTTCTATAGCCTCTATTTCTTGCTTAATTTCTTCTTTAATAGTATTAGCTATTTGTGTACCATTTATTATTTTATTCATATTATACCTTTCTAATGAAAATATATTTTAATAGCCTAGTTTATTATATAATTAATAATATTCTTTGTCAATTAAAAAAGGGTGTTATAGCTTTTGTGCATATATTAAATTTATTACGTTTGTATACTTTTATGCCCTTTGGTGCTATAATATAATTATATATTAATAGGAGGTGGTTATTATGGCTAAAACTATATATTTTGGCGGTGATATAATAACTTTAGAAGATAATTTATATGCAGATGCTATCTTAACAGAAGATGGCATAATAAAAGAAATAGACACATTTGATACACTAAAAAATAAACATAAAGATGCTCTTTGTTTTGATTTAAAAAACAATACAATGCTACCTGCTTTCATAGATTCTCATAGCCATTTATCAGGGCTTGGGCTTATAACAAAATTTGCTAAATTGCAAGATGCTAAAAGCTTTTTAGATATAAAAAATATACTTTTAAAATTCGTAAAAGAAAATGACATAAAAGAAGATGAGTTTGTAATAGGCTTTGGATATGACCATAACAACTTAAAGGAAAAAGCTCACCCAGATAAATTTATCCTAGATAGCATAGGCATTAAAAACCCTATTTTATTAACCCATACATCAGGGCATATGGGGGTTGTAAACCAAAAAGCCCTTGATATTTTTAACATAGATGAAAATACAAAAGATATAAAAGGTGGTAAAATAGGCCGTATAGAAGGTAGCAACGAGCCTAACGGATATTTAGAAGAAAATGCCTTTATATCAAAATCTGCCTCTGCCTATAAGCCTACATCAGAAGATATAAAAAAAATGATGGACAAAGCACAAAATATATATGCAAGCTATGGCATAACAACGGCACAAGAAGGCTTGTTAACCCCTAAAGAGCTAGGTTTACTTAAATGTGGTGATAACATTTTAGATAAAATAGGATATGTAGATATAAAAAACTTCCCAGATTTATTAAAAGAAGAAGAAAGCTATTTTAAAAAATATAACAATGGCATAAAACTTTTAGGATATAAAGCCTTTTTAGATGGTAGCCCTCAAGGTAAAACTGCTTATCTTACAAAACCTTATGAAAACGAAACAGAATATAAAGGATACCCTATATATGACGATGAAGAGGTTACAGAGTTTTTTAAAAAAGCTCTTATAGAAAATGTTCAAATTCTTGTACATTGTAACGGAGATGGTGCTTGTGAGCAATTTATAAGATGCTTTAAAAAGGCAAAAGAAGAAACAAAAATAAATAACAACATAAGACCTGTTATGGTTCACGCACAAATGCTTAGAAAAGACCTTCTTCCTTATGTAAAAGAGCTTAACATAATACCTTCTTATTTTGTAGCTCATACTTATCACTGGGGAGATGTGCATATTAAAAACCTAGGAGAAAGAGCCTATAGCATAAGCCCTTTAAAATCTTCTTTAGATTTAGGTATATTATATACCCTACATCAAGATACCCCTGTTATTATGCCTAATATGATAGAAACTATATATTGTGCTACAAACCGTTTAACAAAAGAAGGGGTTTGTCTTGGTAAAGATGAAATAATTACACCTTTAGATGCTATAAAAGCTGTTACCATAAACGCTGCTTATCAATATTTTGAAGAAGATATAAAAGGCTCTATAAAAATAGGTAAACAGGCTAACTTTGTTATTTTATCTAAAAACCCTCTTAAAGTTCCTACCTCTGAAATTAAAGATATACAAGTTTTAAAAACTATAAAACAAGATAAAGTTATTTATGAAAAGCTTGAAAAATAAACCTTAAGGCTATATAATATTATTAATTATGTTTTTACATTAATTCCAATCTAAAAGGAGATATATTATGGCTATTTATGAAAACTTCGCTCAAGTATACGACGTTTTTATGGAAAACATTCCATATCAGGATTGGCTTATTTACCTAGAAAAAATATGGCAAAAATTTAACCTAAAGCCAAAGCTAATTTTAGATTTAGGCTGTGGCACAGGCAATATGACAATCCCTTTAGCAAAAAAAGGTTATGAGCTTATAGGCATAGATGCTTCCTTTCAAATGCTTGCAAAAGCTAGGGAAAAATCTATAAAAGAAGATTTAAACATATTGTATTTAGAGCAAGATATGCAAAGCTTTGAGCTTTATGGCACAGTGGATTGTATAATAAGCTTATGTGATAGCATAAATTATATTTTAGAAGAAGATGAGCTTTTACAAGTTTTTAAGCTTGTAAATAACTATCTTGAGCCAAAGGGTTTATTTATCTTTGATATTAACACAATATATAAATTTGAACATATTTTAGCAGATAACAGCTTTTCTCAAACTACAGAGAATATGGCTTACACGTTAGAAAACTACTTTGATAAAGAAGAAATGATAAACGAGTTTTACACAAACTTTTTTATACAAGATGAAGAAACTATGCTATATCAAAGGTTTGAAGAAATACACTATGAAAAAGCCTATACAATAGATAAAATAAAAAGCCTTTTAAAACAGGCTAACTTAAACCTTTTAGCAGTTTATGATGAGCTAACATTTGATGAGGCAAAAGATGATAGCCAAAGAATATTTTTTATAGCTATGGAAAATACAAAATAGATAAGGAGATAACAATGGATTATATTTTAAGAGCAACTGCCGGCGAAGGTAGTGTTAGAGCATTTATAGCTAATACAAGAGAAACTGTACAACAAGCCTTTTTATATCATCAAACATCGCCTGTTATGTCTGCCGCTTTAGGTAGAGCATTAACTGCTGTTTCTATGATGGGTAGTATGTTAAAATCAGATACAGACCTTATAACAATAAAAATAAACGGAAATGGTGAGGGAAAAGGGTTAGTTGTTACAGGGGATAGCAAGGCAAGAGTTAAAGGCTATGTTTTTAACCCTGTTGTAGATATACCTTTAAAGCCAAACGGTAAGTTAGATGTGCAAAATGCACTAGGCGAAGGTACCCTTACTGTTATAAAAGATTTAGGGCTTAAAGAGCCTTATGTTGGACAAATTCCTTTAATATCAGGTGAAATTGCAGAAGACTTAACTTATTATTTTGCAAAATCAGAGCAAACTCCATCTGCCGTTAGCCTTGGTGTTTTGGTAGATAGAGATTATTCTATAAAACAAGCAGGTGGCTTTATAATACAAGTTATGCCAGATGCAAACGAAGATATAATAAACGCTTTAGAAAACAAGCTTGCTACAATGAAACCTTTCACAACTCTTTTAGAAGAAGGTAACTCTATAGAAGATATCTTAAATATGCTTTTAGGTGAATTTAACGTTAATATATTAGATAAAATACCTGTAGAGTATTATTGTAACTGTTCTAGAGAGCGTGTTGAAAAAGCTCTTATAAGCCTTGGTGAAAAAGAAATACAAGATATAATAAAAGAAGATAAAGGTGCAAATTTACATTGTCATTTTTGCAATAAAGACTATGTTTTTAACGAAGAAGATTTAAAAAAATTATTATAATTAACGTTTTAACATTTTAATATATAATCAATTTTTTAAATACTTTGTATTCAAAAACAGGTACGACTTAATTGATATAACAAAAAGGTTGTAGATAATCTACAACCTTTTTGTTATATCAATTTTATAAAGTATTAAAAATTGATTAATTAAGCTGGATTAGGTGCATCTACAGGGCATACGCTTGAGCAAGTACCACAATCAATGCAAACATCAGGATCGATTACATATTTTGTATCACCTTCAGAAATAGCATTAACAGGACATTCTGCTGCACAAGCACCACAGCTGATACAGTCATCATTAATAAAATATGCCATATTATAAAACCTCCTATAATATAATTGTAAAAAATTAAATTAAAATTAAAGCTAAAACTTACGTAATAATTATATGCATAATAATCATTACTCATTTATTTTATAATATATATTATATTTTATCAAGCATATTTTTAATTTTATCCATAAATTTTTTATTTAAACCCTTTGTTTAAGCTATGTACAAAGCAATATTTATTTTTTATAGGATTTATTAATATTTTTTATACCTTATATTTGATATATGATTTTATATGTTGTATAATAATTTATATATAAACTTATTAGGAGGTGCAATATGTTAGATAAAAATCTTGCAAACGAAATTTTAACAATAGCAACATCAAAAGGTGCAAGCTTTGCCGAAATATTTGTAGAGCATAACGACAAGGCAAACATATCTCTTGTAAACGGAAAGGTAAACACTGCCTTATCTGGTATAGATTTTGGCCTTGGGCTTAGGGTTTTTTATAACGGTAAAACAATCTATGCTTATACAAACGATTTACAAAGAGAAAGCTTATTAAACCTTGCAAATGAGGTTGCAAAAGCTACAAAAGGTGACCAAAAATTAACTATCTTAGATTTTGATAAAAAAGATTACTATGAAAAAGGCTTACATAAAGCTAAAATTTTACCAACAAGCATAAAAAAATCTAATATAGTAGATATGTTAAAGCTAGCAAGCGACACAGCCTTTAAATACGATAGCCTTGTTACAGAAACTATAACATCTTACACTCATTCTGTACAAGATGTTTTAATTATAAATACAAAAGGTACTTTTGCTACAGATAAGCGTGTAAGAACAAGAATTGGCATAGATGTTGTTGCATCTAACGAAACAGAAAAACAAACAGGAGGTGTACGCCCTGGTGCTTTAATGGGCTATGAATTTTACGACACTTTAAATATAGAAGATTTGGCAAGAGAAGCTAGCCGTTCTGCCGTTACTATGTTAAAGGCTAAGCCTTGCCCTAGCGGTAAAATGCCTGTTGTTATTGATAACGGCTTTGGAGGGGTTATCTTCCACGAGGCTTGTGGACACGGGCTTGAGGCTATAAAAATTGCTCGCGGTGATAGCGTTTTTGCAGGTAAGCTAGGTGAAAAGGTTGCAAGCGATAAGGTAACAGCTATAGATGATGGCACAATACCTAACAAATGGGGCTCTATCAACATAGACGACGAAGGCACACCAGCTGAAAAAACTGTTTTAATAGAAAATGGTATCTTAAAAAGCTATTTAGTAGATAATTTCTATGGAGAAAAAATAGGACAAAAATCTACAGGTTCTTGCAGAAGAGAATCTTATAAATATGCCCCTGTTCCTAGAATGCGTAACACATTTATTGCAAACGGTAACGATAAAGCTGAAGATATTATTAAAAATACAAAAAACGGCATATATGCAAAATATATGGGTGGTGGCTCTGTAAACCCTGCTACAGGTGATTTTAACTTTGCTGTGCAAGAGGCTTACCTTATAGAAAATGGTAAAATAACTTCCCCTGTAAGAGGTGCAACCTTAATAGGCAAAGGTGAAGATGTTTTAAAAGACATAGATATGGTATCTGATACATTAAGCCACGCTGAAGGTATTTGTGGTGCATCTAGTGGCTCTGTACCTACTTGTGTTGGGCAACCTATGATTAGAGTTTCTAAAATGACTGTTGGTGGAAGGAGCTAAAACTATGGATATGAAAAACTTTAAAGAAAAACTTTTTGAAAAGGCTAAAAATGAAGGCTTTTTAGATTGTGAAATATATTATTATTCTAGCAAAAGCATAAAGGTTAGCGTTTTAAACGGGGATATAGAAAAATTTGATAACCAAACAAGCGGTGGTTTATCTTTTAGAGGTTTTTATAATGGTAAAATAGGCTATGCTTATACAGAAAAAATAGATGATAGCACAATAGATAGCCTTGTACAATATGCTAAAGAAAATTCTGAAATAATAAATGAAGAAGAAAAAGAAGAAATATATACAGGAGATAATAACTATACACCTGTTAAAACCTTTTACCAAGATTTAGAAAATGTAGATGTGGATATATTAATAGATAAAGCTTTACAAATGGAAAAAGCTTGCTTAAAATATGATGAAAGAATAATTAGCTGTAACCATTGTGTAGTTGGTAAATCTTTTAGCCAAATTTATATCTCTAACACAAAAGGGCTTGAGCTTTCTAAAAAAGAAAACTATGTTTTAGCCTTTGCTGGTGCTATAGCTAAAGAAGGAGAAGATATAAAATCTGGTACAGAAATTGTAGCAGGCTTTGAAATGGAAGATATAGACCCTGTATACATAGGTAGAAAAGCAAGCGAGAAGGCTATCTCTTGCCTTGGAGCTAAATCTTTACCATCTAAAAACTATAACATAGTCTTTGAAAATGAATGTTTTTCTGATTTATTATCTTGCTTTTTAGGAAATTTTTGTGCAGAAAGTGTTCAAAAAGGTTTTTCTCTATTAAAAGGCAAGCTTAATGAAAAAATAGCAAGTGATATAATAACTATTGTAGATGAACCTTTGTTAGAAAAAGGATTTAACTCTAATAGCTTTGATAGCGAAGGGGTTGCTTGCTATAACAAAACAGTTGTAGAAAACGGTATATTAAAAACTTACCTTTACAACTTAAAAACTGCTAAAAAAGATGGCGTAAAATCTACAGGTAATGGTTTTAAAGATGGCTACAAAGGTAAAATTGGCATATCTCCTACAAACTTTTATATAAAAAATGGTAATAAATCTTTAGATGATATATTAAAAACGGCAGAAAGCGGTATATATATAACAGATTTAGCAGGGCTACACGCAGGTGTTAATGATATATCTGGAGATTTTTCTATATTAGCTAATGGTTATTTAATAGAAAATGGCGTAAAAACAAAAGGCGTTGAGCAAATAACAATAGCAGGTAATTTTTATGATATGCTAAAAAACATCAAAGATATTGCCAATGATTTAAAATTTTCTGTAAGTGGCATTGGCTGTCCTAGTATATTTGTAGGAAGCCTTAGTGTATCTGGTGAATAAGCTTAATTATTACTATAACAATACAGTATATTAATAAGGTTATAAAGCTTATTTAAAAAAAATTATTATAATTTTTTAAATAAGTGTTGACTTTTATAAATAATCTGTTATAATTAATAATAGTTATTAGTTAATAACATTTGTTTTTAGTTTGTATATTAAATTAAATTAATTTTATTTTATTATTTATTATTAAGGAGGATTTTAATTATGAAAAAATTTGTTTGTACTATTTGCGGTTATGTTCACGAAGGTAACGAAGCTCCAGAATTTTGCCCTACTTGTAAAGCTCCTGCTTCTAAATTTAAAGAGCAAGCAAGCGGTGAATTATCTTGGGCTTGCGAACACGTTGTAGGTGTTGCTCAAGGTTGCCCAGAAGAAATTATGGAAGGTCTTAAAATGAACTTTGAAGGTGAATGCTGTGAAGTTGGTATGTACCTTGCTATGTCAAGAGTTGCTCATAGAGAAGGTTACCCTGAAATCGGTATGTACTATCAACAAGCTGCTTTTGAAGAAGCAGAACACGCTGCTAAATTTGCAGAATTAATCGGTGAAGTTGTTACAGATTCTACTAAAAAGAACTTAGAACTTCGTGTAGCTGCTGAAAACGGTGCTACTGCTGGTAAATTTGACCTTGCTAAAAAAGCTAAAGAATATAACCTTGATGCTATCCACGATACTGTTCACGAAATGGCTAAAGACGAAGCTAGACACGGTAGAGCTTTCGAAGGTTTATTAAAAAGATATTTCGGTTAATAAATAACTAATTTAAGGTTGTAGGCACTTTGTCTACAACCTTTTATAATTTATGCAAAATAATTTTCAGGTAACTTTTTTCATTTTTACACTTTATATAGGGTGTAAAATATTATACAAGCATAAGACTTTAATCATAAAACAGGGCTTTGTTTTAGATACTTTATCCCTTGTGGGAAAAAATCACCTTTTTTTATAACGTATTGATTTTTACTTTGTAAAAAGCATATACATTACTTCAATAAAGTAAGCTTATTATTTTTTTAAAGGTTGAAGACAAAGTATACACAATTTTTGTAATTATTAGATTTTTTGCTTTAAGGAAAGGTTTTTGTAATCATCTAACCCCCCACCGCCCCTTATGCGTGGACACCCCGCACCTCGTGAGCTATGGCTTAAATTTTTGATAGGTATTTATTTTGTCAACCTTTCATACTTATTCATAATTTTAAGTGTTTTGGTTTTAAAGAAAATGTTTCATATAATTTCTAAACCCTCCCCTCTGCCTTCTACTTTTTTCAGGTTTATGCTATTAATTTTTGTAAAATTTATTTTGCCTATAACCTGATTTTTAATTACAATTAATACAACTTAATTTATTTTATTAAAATTTATATACGTGCTTTGTATTAAGTTTTAAAAGGGTGTAGAATTTTCTACACCCAAATATTAAATCAATATTTTATTTTACTAAATCTAAAATTCCTCTTATATCTTTTATAACATAGTCTGCTCCTGCATCAAGATATTCTTTAGAAACTTTTTCACATAGTTTTTCTTTTTCAATATCTGTAAGCTTGTTATATTCTTCTTCAGTAAGTCCCATTTGTGAACTTCCCTCTATAATACCAACAGTAACTACACCAGCATTTTTACCTTCTTTAACATCTGATATAGTATCTCCAACTTTTATAACCCTAGAAACACTTTGTAATTTTAATTTTTCCATATTCTTAAATATCATATATGGATAAGGTCTTCCCATTTTATTTGTAGAATCTGGGCTAAACCAACAATCTGGCTCATATCCAAGCTCTTTAGCTTTAGGCACAACAATAGACATCATTTCATCTGTATATCCTGTTGTAGAGCCTATTTTTAATCCTAAATCCTTAAGGTTTTTTACAGTTTCTATAACATATGGTTTAGGAGTTGCAAAGTTACCTACTATTTCAATAACCTTTTTCTCGCTTAAATCATACACCTTTTTTACATCTTCTTCTGTCCAGCTTCTATTATATTTTTCTGTCCATAAATTACTGATACGTTCCATTTGCATCATTGTTCTTATATGGTCTATTTTTAACATACCCATAGGCTTTCTAACTTCTTCAACTGTTGGTGTTATGCCAAATTCTTCAAAAGCTTCTATAAAAGCTTTTACTGGTGCAAAGCTACCATAATCAACTGTTGTTCCTGCCCAATCAAAAATAACTGCATCAAATTTCATTTTTTCTTTTTCCTTCCATATATTCTTTAATTATATTACATAATTTTTTCATATCGTCTATATATATTTCTCCAATATTACCAACTCTAAAAGTATTAGCATCTGTTAGCTTTCCTGGATAGATGGCATAGCCTCTTTCTTTTATATAGTTATACATTTCACTAAATTCACATTCTACCCCTTCTGGATAATAAAAAGTTGTAATAATAGGCCCTTGTAAATTACCTTCTATAAATGGTTTAAATCCCATTTCTTTCATAGTATCTATAAGATATTTATTGTTTTCTTCATATCTTTTAGCACGAGCTTGTATGCCACCTTCCTCTTCTAGCTCTTTTAAAGCTTGCCAAAAAGCTAAAACAACGTGGGTAGGTGATGTAAATCTCCATTTTCCATCTTTACTCATTGTTTTCCATTGGTCATATAAATCTAAAGAAAGGCTTCTTGCTTTGCCTTCACTTTCTAAAAGCTTATCTGTTTTACATATAATAAATGAAAATCCTGGTACCCCTTGTATACATTTATTGGCACTGCTAATGATAAAGTCTATTCCTAAATCTTTAACTGGTATGTCCATACCACCAAAACTTGACATTGCATCAACAATAAAAGTTTTATTCATTTTTTTAGCAATTTGTCCTATTTTTTCTATGTCATTAAGAACCCCAGATGTAGTTTCATTATGCACCATTGATATATGTGTAATTTGAGGGTTTTCTTTTAAAATTTCCTCAACTTTAGTTGCTGATGGCTGGTTATTATATGGTTCTTTATATAATATGTATGAAATACCTGCGTGTTCTGCAATATCTGCCATTCTTTCTCCATAAGCCCCATTTGATATAATTAATAAGGCTTCATCTTTTCCTACAACGCTAGTTATTACAGATTCAACGCCAAAAGTTCCGCTTCCTTGCATAAGTACAACAGTATATTCTGGCTTTTCAACTTTTGCAAGGTTTAAAAGCTTATCACAAATAGAAAGAGTTATTTTTTTATAGTCATCGTCCCAAGTACAATGGTCTACCATCATTTTCTCCTTAACACTATCTGTAGTAGTTAATGGTCCTGGTGTTAATAATTTATAATTTAACATAATATATTCTCCTTTATTATTTACATTCTTCAGAAAGTTGTTGATGTTTTTTAAGTAAATCTACTGTTAAAGGTTCTTCAAATGTTTTTGGATATTTAGATGCATTCTCTGAATCTGTTACTTCTCCTTCATATAAAGCATTAGGATAATATTTTTGAATTTCTGGCCTTCCTTTTTCAACAATGCATTGTGCTATTTGTTGAGATAAAGGTTTTGTTTTTTCTCCTTTGTCTATAACAGAAATAGATTCAGTTAAAGCAAAATTGCCTTCAATAGGGTCTACATAGTCAATAGGTAGTCCTTGTTTTTTATCTTTAACAGCTTGTTGGCGTAGCCCAAATCCAATAGCAACCTCACCTACGCGAACTTTTTTAAGTGGTGCTGAACCAGATGATTCTATATGATGTCCAGCATTTTCATATATAGATTTTAAAATGGTTTTAGCTTCTTCTTCTCCGTATTCACTTATTAATGCTTGTATTAATAACCAAGCAGTAGAAGAGCTTTTTATATCTATAACAGATATAAAGTTTTTATAAATTGGATTTGCTAAATCCTTTAAAGATTTTGGCATTGGCAAATTGTTTTCTTCTAATAATTTAGTATTAACTATAATTGCTCCTTCTTGAGAAGTAAGTTGTGCATAATATTCTTTTTTATCTCTATCATTTAATAAATTATATGTAAAATCTAATTTTTGAAGGACATTTTTTTCTTCTTGTGCAGTATCTAAATAAAATGAGCTTAATATAACTAAATCTGCTTCTATATTTGTACCTTCTGCCAATAATTTTCCACCTAATTCAGAAGTGCCAAAATTTTGTATTACATATTTATCTGAGAAACCATTATTATCTAAAGTATTCTTTATAGCTTCCATTGCCTCTTCATCTGAATTAGAATAGATTATAACTTTATCTTCAATATTTTCATTATTACTATTATATTTAGTAAATATTATAGCAAAACCTATTATTATAATACTTATTATCCATATTATTTTTATATTTTTTCTATTTATTTTATTACTTTCTTTTTTATTTTCTCTTTTTATAATATAGTTGTAAGCAACCAAAAAACGTGTCCGTATTTTACAAAAAATATGTCCTAAATTCTTAAATATAATTTTTATATATTTGTATATTTATAAAAATAAGGTAGTAAATAACTAAGTACTTACTACCTTATTTTATATAATTTATTAATTAAACTATTTTAGTGATTTTAGTATTAGCATCATAAACAACCTTTTTGCCTAGAATATTTGCTATTTCCGATATACTATAATAGTTTTTACCATTATCATTTATAGCTTCTAGCTCTTTTTTAACACCGTTTACCTCTACAACTCTTTTTACCTTCATATATTCATCTCCTTTTAAGCTATTTTTAAAATTACTCCAAGCTATGCTATTGTTTACAAAAGGTGCTGGACAGTTTTTATGTGTTACATCATAATGTCTTATTACATTATTAATAGGTATATTATATTTTTTCATTAGCATTTTTACAAGCTCTATAGCATTGTTTATTGTTTCTTTATTAAAATAGTAATTACCCTTGCTATCCTTTTCCGAACACAATTCTATACCTATAGCATTATCGTTTCTACATTTATTATGATAATACTTACCCTTTGTGCCACAATGCCAAGCAGTGTTATTATCTTCCACACTTTGCCATATTTCCTTTTCATCAACAAAATAATGTGCCGATGCATTTCTATTAGCCGATTTAAAAAAGTTACAATTACTTTTAGCTAAATCTCCATTATTAGCAGTATAATGCATAACTAAAAACTGTATTTTTTGTTTTCTTCCCTTTGTAAAATTGCTACTATGAGCTATCATTTTATTTATTTTCATTTTTTATCATCTCCAAACAGTCTATCTATAAAATTTTTAACTTTACTTACAACTAATGTACCTACATTAAACTGTATCTTTTGCATTAATTCTAAAAAGCCTTTAGGTAAATTACCGTTTATTTCTGCATAGTTTTCAAATATGCTTGCTAGCTCTACTGCCATAAAATAATAAAGCCCTATGTATACTATAAAATCTACTTTAAAAACCCAATCTAACAAATAAAGTAAGCTTATTAAAAGTAACTCTACTATCTTACCTGCTATACCCCATTTAGCCTTTTTAGATGTCCATCGTCCCTTTTTAAAACCTTTTACCCAACCAAAAATAGTGTCCACAATCATCAATGCTATTAAGGCTATTATATGTTTATGAGTTTCTCCAAAAACACTAGCAAACATTCCTAAAAAAGATGCTAGGCTTATTTTTGCAAGCTCTATCTCACTGTTCATATTTAATTACCCCCATTTATTAAGCTAACTAGTTCTTGATATTCTTCTATTGTTATTCTGTTAAAATTTAAAAATATATCAAGCTTTTTTAACATACTTTCTTTCTCATAATTGCCACTTTCTATCATTATTTTTGTAGTTTCGTATGTATTCATTAAACGTTCGCCCCTTTCATTGAATTAAGTTCTTGTAAACAAGTTAAATATTCAAGCTGTGTTAATATTTGTGCATTAACTATTTCTTGTTGTGAATATAAAGGTATTGTTTCTTCCCTTAAATATTCATCAGTCCATACATTATTTATAATATCATATTTTCTTTTCAAATAATTTATATCATAGTCTGTTATTCTAATTATATTTTTATTTAATTCTATCTCTCCACTTAAACGAGAAATTGCAATGCAATAATAATTTTCATCTAAATATGCATAATACAAGTTATATACCTCCTTTTAATAAAATTCTACAATCTGTACATTATAACTTAAACTTTTTATTGAATGTCCAGTATAACTTACATAAACTTGAGTTGGGCTTGTTAGGCGAGCACTAACCATAGCTGATCTTGTATGGCCAGAAGTAGTACCATCATTACTATAATTACTAAAGCCTTGTGCAATCAAAAAAGTTTTACTAACATCTACTGAGTTTATAGTATGAGTTGCACTGCTAGTTATACTCCCTGTTATTACCTGTACACTTTTAATACATCCTTTATTAACATTATTTAAAATTTCACTAATTTTATCTTCTATACTATACTCACTACGTTCTTTAGCAACACCTTGTAAATTTTGTGATATACTATTATTAATATTACTAACTGTAGTAGCTACTTCTTGTACTTTATTTTCTATACTATATTCACTACTTTCTTTGGCAACACCAGTTAAGCTAGTACCTAGTTCTTCGTTTGTTATATATTCTTCGTGTTTATGATTTTTTTCTGCATAGTCGTTATTATGATTATGCGTTTCTAATTCATTTTTTAAGGCTACATCATTTTTTATTAGTTGCTCAAATCTTTCGTTAGGTACACTTGCGTGTACTCTATCTGTCTCTGAAATTTTTTCTAAGTTAGGATTAAATGTAGTATCATTTGTTTCAAAATAGTCCATATTATTCCCACCTTTCTAAAATTCATCTTCTATAAAAAATCTTAACTGCATATCATTATCTTTATACTTTGCCTTAAAATTTCTTATAGCAATAACATCATCTTCTTCATCTATTAATGCAACTTCTGTTATTTTTTCATTAACAAGTTCATTTTCTAACAAAGTACAAAAATATTCACATCTGTTATATGCTGTTATTTTATATCCATCTATATTTTTTCTGCCTATTTCATTATTTAATGTACTTTGTTCTAAATCTATTTCTAAAGGCTCTCCACCTTCATTAGTTCCACCGTTACCAAAAGCCATCTTCATTACTTTAGGTAAGGGCTTTTCGCCACATCTAGCCTTAATTAGCTTTTCTTTAGCTATTTTAGTTGTTATACTATTTGCCACTATAGTTCCTCCTTTGTTGTTCCAGATATATATGAAATATAACCATCATATTTATAAGTGCCATTATATTTATAGTCTGTTATTGTTTCTGCACTAACATTGTTTTTAATATCATTTTTGAATGTAATTTTTAAATCTAGCTTATTTAAGTTTATTTCTGGTAAATTTGATAATAAATACTTGCCATAATCATATTCACCGTTGTATTGCATTTGTCCATCATAATATATTTTTTTAGATACAATTCCCCAAAAGTTAATATTAAATAGTACATCTAGCTTATATGTAAACTTTTCAATTATAGAATTATTTATAATAAATTTATAAGCATAGTTAGGCTTACTTGAAGCCTGCTTAACTTCCATAACTGTATCTTTTATTATTTTAAAATTGTAGTAACTGTTATCTATATTTTCTATAACTACAACATAAAATTCTGCCCATCGTTTTTTATCATATAAATAACAAGGCTCTATTTCCACATCATAACCTAGCGAATTTAATGCAAGTATTATACCTTGTTTTGTACCAGACTTTTTCATTATTTCTGGTTTAGAAATAAGCCTTCTTCTAAGCTTATCATCATCTTCGCCTTCATATCTAAACATATTTCTATCAATAGCCATTTTATCTAAATAAATATCTGTAGATGTATTTATATTACTTTGTTTAGATACTTCTAAAATCTTATTTTTTATGTCATCATATTGCAAACCTACTACTTTAAACAAAATATAAATTTTGCTTTTTTCTTTTAGCGCTTTAAGAGGATAATGTACCAAACTAAACATATAATCACTAAATTTATTAAACATACAATCACACTCTTTCTATGCTAACATTAACTTGATTAAGTATAATAACCTTATCTTTTTCTAATTTAACATCTGTAGCTGGCTCTACTACCTTTATTGCTGTTATTTCTTCATCTAAATTTTTCCTTACGTAAAATATAAGTTCAGATAAATATAAGGTATTAAGTTCTCTTTTATTACTTATTTCAAAATAGCCTTTTACATATTCAATAGCCCTTTCTTTAAGTCCTTGTTCAGAAGCATTGTAATCTATGTATAATACTATGTTTACATCTACACCTACTGTTTCAGCCGATTTAACAAGTACATCATCATAAACTCCTTTTATATCTTCAATAGAATTTTCAACATCTTTTAATAACTTTTCTCCAGCTGTTCCATTGTAACTAGCCACAACTATGTCCACTGTACCTTGTCCTCGTGGATGCATATCGTTTACTATTACATATAAAACACCTTCTACACTTTCAGCTACATTTTTATATTTTAAAGCCGTTGAGTGTGTAGCAAGTTCTGCCCAAGTATTTAACGTTCTTTGCCTAAAGCTTTCATCTAATTCTGTATCTGAGCCTTCTTTTATAAGCCACCCTTCTTCATTAGTTAAGTTTTTTACATTTTCTATGTGTATCAAAGACTGTCTTATACTATTTAAAGGTACATTATATTTAGAGCCTGTTTCTTCTGCTAATATATGTATTTTGCCTTTATCTTCATTTGCTTTTATTATTGTTTTTTCTGTTGATATAAATCTATATTCTTTACCTGCAATGCTAGCTAACGTTTTAAAAACATAGCCCTTAGGCACTATTAATTCTTTTTCCATATCTAGCTTTTCTATAGTTAAATAACCTTCTGTTTTTGTAGCTTGTTTTCTATATTTGCCATAGTCTTCAGCTTTATTGTCAAGCCACTCTTCGTTAGAAGATTTAACAAACATACCTAAATATATTTTTCTTATTAACATTAATAACTCTATTTTTATTCTTAAAAAAATCATTATTATAGTACCTATTACTGAACCTGTTTCAAAGTTTTTAAGCTCAAAGTTTTCTTGCTCTAATTGTTCAATTAATTTTTCCTTTTCTTCATCAATAGTTTTTATAGGTATTAGTTTATCTAGTGTTTCCCTGTTAATTTATATCACCTCCACTTTTGCCCTATCAAGTAGCAAAGTTATTTCAGAAAAATATTTATTTATATAAAAGCTAATGTTAAATATAAGCTTGTCTATTTTTTCTACTACATTTATTTTAATACTGCTAGACTCTACATAGTCTCTTCTTGATAACTTTGTAATTATTCTGTGTTTTATTTCATTTATTAACATTTCATCTAGCTCTCTATGTAAAAACTCGTATAATGAATAGCCAAACTCTAAGTCATAAAATACATCTCCTTCATTAGTTAGCATTTCTATTTTTATATTTTGCACTATTTCTTCATTATCTTCGATTTTAATAATATCATTATCTTTTATTATTATTGAGTTATTAAAATCAAATTTAATATCTTGCATATTATCCCAACTTTCTTACTATAATAGGATATTCAAGCTCACCATTAATAAAATTAAGGACTACTATATCATCTAGTTCTACTGGTATATCTGTATCTATGTTTGCAAGTTCTGGGTATGTTTCATCTTCATTTTTGTTTACATCTAAAATTTTAAGATTTACTTTACTACCTTCTATTTTGGTAACCTTAGCTAATAGACAAGGTGGTATAAAAATATGGTTAAAATTTTCATATAAGTACTCTTTTATATTTTTAACTATAGCACTTTTTACATTTCCACTACTCATAAAATCACTCCCTAATAGTTATTTTAGTTCTTACAAAACCATAATCATTAACTATAAAATTTATTTTTTCTGCTTTAAAAGTACCTGTTAACTTGTAATGTTCTATATAAATATCATCTAATAAATTTAATTTAGGCATTGATATAGTTTCAATCTCCCAAACTTTCGGACATAAATTTTGTAAATTTAATATATTACTACCATAAATAAGCTCATATAATTGTTTTTGTTTTTCTTTATCATTATAGAAAAATTTATCATTTTTAAAAAAGTAAAGGCTTTCTTTTATATTAAATTTTTGTTCTAAATATTTAATAGCATCTAGTCCATTTTTATTTTTTATACTTACTAAACTTTTCATAACTGTATCATTGTTTTTTATAGACATTTCTTGTATACTAGCTTGATTTAATATAAATTTTAAAACCTCATCAAAAGTTGCATTTGTAAAGCTTTTATTTATATTTGTATTAACTAAATTTAAAAATTTATTTTTAGCTGTAACTTCAAAATCTTTAACATCTGTTACATAGCCTGTAAATACCTTTTCAAGTTTGTTATTATATCCAAGCTCTATAACAACTTCATCATTTTTATTTACTAATATTTCATCTAATAACTTTTCTGAAAACTTTATAATAGCAAAATCAAAATTTTTTTCTATATCTAATTTTAAGTTTAAAGTTATATACTTAGAAAAAATATATTCACCTATCCTAACTATTACTTCTGGTGAAAAATATTCGTCTTCTTTATACATATTTATTTCTTACCTTTAACTCCAAAATATGGACTAACTGGCGAATTTTTAAAAGGGTCGCTTCTTCCTTGACTTACATTAGAAGGTGCAAGTCCCCTATCTCCATTTAAGTAATTTAACCAGTCTTGATTGTCATAATTTATAGTATTAGATTTTTTGCTATTATTTTTTGAATTACTTCCTGTTTTATTAGATTTTTTACTAGCCTTTATAGTAACGGCTTCATATTCTCTAAATGTTAATGTAACTGCTATTTCCGATTTATTATTAGCTAGCTTACTTGAAAAGTCTTTAACAATAACTTTATATATTCCCCTTTGATTTATATATTTATTTACAACATTATAAATGTTAGGTACTTTTTGATTTTTAGTTTTAAAAATATCTTGTATGCTTTGAAGTTTTTCTTCTTTAGTTTTTCCATTTATATCATCTAATAATATTAAATCTAAGTTTATACTGCTATCTTCAAAACCTGTAGCTTGTATAGGTTTCTTTCCTTTACCTTCAACTTCTAGTTCTTCTACAATAGCACTACCTTTTATTTCTAAAGATTTTATAATTCCAGCAAGTAACTTACCATTTAACTTAATATCATTGTCATCTATAACACCCATATAAGCACCACCTTTAAGCTGTTTCTTTTTCAGCTTCTTCTGTAACTTCTTCTACAAAATCAAGTATTTTCTTAAGGTCTTGTAAATCTTTTGCATTTATTTGTATAGTAATATAGTTTGTAGTTTCTTTTTTAGTTTCACTGTTAAACTCTTCTATATTACTTTTTGAGTTTGATATAATTTCTTCTAAATTAACAGTAGTAATTGTATCTGGCTCTAATGATTTTAAACTTTGCATATCTTTAAAGTCATAAAAATCTACAACATTATTTACTCTGCTAAAACTATCATTTATTGCCATAGCTGGCACATCTTTTGTTAAATACATACCTTCTGCTATAGTTGTATTTATTCTACTGCCAGATAATGTTAAATCTGATAAAGGTCCTTCTTTAGCATCTGAAAATGGTAAATATTGTCTTACTTTTGCAAAGCCATTTTTTATAGCATTAACAGGAGCCATTACTGCACTTTTTATACCTTCTGCTATTGTAGTCATTATTTTCTTGCCACTTTCTAAAAGGTTCGGTATAAAATTTGTAAAAAAGTTTACAAAGCCTTCTTTTATACTGTTCCATATATTTATAAAACCTTGTTTTAATGTATCCCAGTTTTTTATAATCAAAAGTGGTAAGCCAATAAAAGGCATAAAAGCTGATAAAACTATAAGCAACCAGTTAGGTGTATCTTGCAATATACCTTTTAACCAGTTCCAACCTGCTACAACACCATTTACAACACTGTTCCATACATCTTTAAGCCAAGCACTAACCTTATCCCAATTTGTCCATAAAAGCACTATAACTGCTATAAGCCCTATTATAGCTGCTATTATCCACGTTATAGGATTAGATAATAATGCTACTGTAAAACTCCAACAACTAGATATTAATGCTGGTAATTGTGTTGTTGCTGTTATAAAAGCTTGTTTACCAAAAGATACAATACCTTTGCCTACTGCCTTTAAAGGTGTAGTTAATAAGTTTAAGCCATTTTTCATTTTTGTAGTAGATAATTTTAAAGCATCACCTGCATACATACTGTATATTCTAACTGTATCCATAGTGTCCTTAACTTTTTTCATACCATTATTAAAGCTACCAAATACTTTAATACTTGTTGTTACTGCTCCACCTATAAGCCCAAAGGTAAGCTTTAAGCTACCTATTACTGTTAATAGCCCTGCAATGCTAACAAGAACAATACCTATATTTCCAACTAGCTCTCCGTTTTTAGAAATCCAATCACTTATATGTTCAAGTATAACTGCCCCCTTATCTAGCCATTCATTAACTATAGGCAACATATTATTACCTATTTCTTCAACTATATTTTGTATACGTTGTTTTAAAATAATAAATTTTTGCCCATCATCAACAGAAGTCATAGCATTAACCATACCATTTGCAACATTTGTACCTTGCCCCATTGTGTCATATAAAGTTAATATATTGCCTTGTAAATCTCCTGTTTTGTTATAAAGTAACTCTATAAGTTTAACTGCTTCTTCTGTACCAAAGGCTTCCTGTAATTGTAGTTTTTCGCTTGCATCAAGTGTTTCTCCAAATTTACCTTTTATCTGCTCTAATATTTCTGGCATAGATAATAATCTATTGTTTGCATCTGTAAATTCTAATCCTAAATTTTTACCTGCTTTGGCTGCACTATTTAAAAATGCTGTGTATTTTGTACCTGCTTCGCTACCACTCATAGTAGCTTGTAACATACCTAATATAGCTAACTGCTCTTCTAGTGGTACATTTGCACTTGTAGCTGATGCTCCTAAACTTTCTATTGCACTAGCCATTTCTGAACCTGTTGTTTTAAATTGTTGTACAGATTTTGATATACCAGCACTAAACATTTCACCAAATTCAATATCTGATAAACTGCTATAATAATCTTTATATATACCATAACCTGTAGCAAATAAACTTGTCATTTCTTCAATAGTAGATTTTGTAGCTTTTGCCGTTAAGCCTGATAGTTTAGTAAATTCTGCTACCCCTTCATCACTTAAACTAGCTATACCACTTTTTATATCATAAGCAGCCGTTATAAACTGTGATTTAGTTGTTCCTGCAAACTCATTAGAAAAATCTTTTGCTGCATTTTCTATTGTTTCTAAACTTTCATAGCCTAAGCTTGCAAGTTCACCTAAAGCCTTTTTTGTTTCATAAGTAGCCTTTACTGGTGTTAGTAACGACTTAGCTATAATAGTTCCTGTACCAACCATTAAAAAGCCCGATTTTGCCATTTCCTTAAATTTATTGTTAAGCTTATCTATTCCACTTTTTAATGTTTCTATGCTTCCATTAACTTTTTTACTTATCCCAGTAATGTTATCAATCATATTTACTATTACCGATAACCTAAAAATAGACTCCATTTTTTACCTCCTTTCCTTATTTTAATTTTGAGTAGGGCAAAGCCCTACTCTTATTAAATAAATTATTTATTTTTCACTGCTAAAAGCTTTAGCTATTGCATTTTGTATAGTAGAAACTTCTAGCTCTTTTGCTTTTTTAGATAAAATATATAGCCTAAATAATTCTTCTAAATTTAAACTATATAAATCATCATTTATATAAGACTTAGGCAAATATTTATAAATATGTAGTATTATTTCATCTAAAAATGTTATATCATCTTCTATAGTTTCTATAGCTTTTTTGCTACAATACTATCTGTAAAACCTAAAAATCCTAATAATTTTGAAGATATACTTTGTGATAAACCAACATATTCTTCTATTACCTTTTCTAGTTTTTCTTTCTGCTCTTCTATAACATTTTCTTTAACAAATACAGTACCTGCTTTTAATGCATTTTTATTAACATTTTTTATATATCTATCAACACTAGCTGTGTGTGGTGCTTTAAAATAAAATGCAAAACTTTCACTAATATCTTCTAAATCTAAATCTATATCTATTTTGTAAACTTTTCCGTACCTTTCTTTCAGCTTTTCTTCAGTTAATAACTCTTGTTTTGTTTCTTCTTGTTTAATCATTTCTTGATTAAAACTACCTTGATTAATTATTTCTTGATTATTAATTTCTTGCATATTTTTTACCTCCATTAAATAGGCTTAACGCCGTTCATTATTATTTCACCAAAAACTATAAATTCTATATCAACAAGCATATTTTTATCACCTTGTTTACCACCACCACTACGCTTAGCTGGTGTTATTTTTGTTATAGTATCAACAACTGTTTCTTCTCCATCATCTGCATAGCTAACTACAATCTTATCTATAACTAATTTATAAAAATTAATTCCTTTATTTTTACAGTATGTAAGAATTTCTTCATAATCTTCTCTTAAAAAAGACATTTTTAAGTTAGGTTTATAATTACCAGTACCATAACCTCGTGGCTTATTTCCTAGCCCATAAACTTGCTCTTTTTCTAGCTCGTCATCATAAGTTATTTCTTGTGGTTCAACGATTAAACCGTCAATATTTATATCTATTGAAGACCAATCATAATACTTGCCGTTTACTTTCTTCAACTTTAACACCTCCTAAATATTATTCTCAAAGCCCATATCTATTTCTATTTCTCTTAATATTCCAATAGGTATAGCCCTTATTTTAAATTTGAAATTACTTGTTGCAAGTATATCTTGCCCTTCTGGTATAATTACCCTAGCTGATGATAGTTCTTTATTTTCAACCATTCGCTCAACTGGTACATTTATAAATTCTGTTATTTGTTTTAAGCTTACATCTGGGTTAGACATATCTACTTGACTATGTAATTTTAAAGTTGCTGTTATAAGTGTTTCTCTAACCGCCTTATACATTGTCCTAGTACGTTCTACAAATTCATAGTCCGAACCTATTTTTGCAAAAGTTCTAGCATTATTTACATATATACCTTCTGCTCCTGCATATTTTCTAACAACTGTATATCCTAAGTCATCTATTTCAGAATTTACATTTTCTATACCTTTTGGCATTATTTCAAGTAAGCCCTGTATATCAAAGGTATCAACTTGTCCTATGCTTTGTTGCACATTAGCCTTTGCATATAAGCCCATTATTTTTGACGCAACATTTTCTTCTACTTTTTTACCATCTCGCATATAAGTAGCTCTTGATACAACAACCTGTAAACCTCGTGATATAATACCCTTTTTCTCATTTCTAAGGTATTCTGTATACTGGTCAATATTTTCTTCATCTTGTATTTTTCTTGCTTCACAAACAAAAATACAAGGCTTTTTATATTTATCAAAAAAGTTTTGCTCTTCTACAACTAAACTTGACCATACTTCCTTTTCGCTTTCTCCTAAAATATGTATAAATTCAAAGTTTAAGCTAGATTTTTTTACATATTCAAGAGCATTTAAAATATTTGCTATATTAGTTTTAGGTCTTGTTGTAGATATTTCTATATATTCATCTTTTACAAAACTTTCACCTGTAAATTTTATATTTACACCATATTCATTTATTGAATATGTTCCATTTTGTGGTATAGTTAATTCATCACTTTCTAAATCATTTAAGTAATATTTAAAAATACCTTCGTTTAAAGCTCCTGTATTAACTATAACAACTTTTAATTTAAAAGCATTTGTGGGCTTACCTTCAACTGTAATAGTGCCTGTTGTTAAATTTTTAGTTTCTTCTTTTATAGTACCATCTTCTGCAATTTTAACTGGCATTGCATATATTGTTTTACAACCACTTGATAAACTATCTATTAGTCCATCTGCAAGTGGGCTATTACCAACTTTTTCTCTAATTTCGTCGTTTGTCATATTGTCAGTAATAGTTATAGGTATATCACTTTCAATGTTAGATACACCAACCTTTATATGTAAGGCCTCGCCTTTTGTAACGCTAGAGCCTATACCAAAATCTGTAATAGTATGTTTTACATCTGATAACAATTTTTTACACCTCCTATATTGTTTTATTTAAAAATTTTAAAAATACTTCTTCTAATTCTTCTTTAGTTAGCAATTTACCTTTTCGCCAACCTTTCATAGTCATAACACCAGCTAATATAGTTTCTCTAATATTAAGTTCTTTTGCTAAAATTTCTATATCTTTTAGCTCTTTATTTTCTTCTTTAGAAACTGCCTCAGTATTTTTCTTTGACATATTCGCCATCACCTCCCCAATTTATTTCTTTAAATGGATAATCTTTGTATATACTTTCTATAAAGCTAATATCTAACTGCATTGTTATTTCACTTTTTAAAATGGTATCTTTTTTGTCTATGTATTCTGCCTTAGTAATTTCAATAAAAGAAATATCTCCATTTTCTAGTTTTAATTTATCATCTATTTCGGACATAAATTTTGTAAATAAACTTTCAACTTTTAATATTTCATTATCTCCTATTAGCACTTGAAAATTTATCTTTCTTTTAAATTTTTCTTTTCGCCTAAACTTAACACCATTTTTATAAATAATATTTTTGTTAGAAGACTTTTCAAGCTCTTCATTAATTACAAAAATACCTACAAAAGAATTTATATTGCTATTTTCTAGTTCCTTTAAGCTTGTATAAAAAATTTTTGCACCTGCTTTATTAAGGCATTCTTTTAAATATTTTCTATAAATATCTATACTCATTTTATTGCCCTTTCTATATAATGCTCTAATACATCTTTTATTTCTTCTTTATCTTCTTCTGATATACCTAAAAATGGTCTAGCTGGTATATTTATAGTAACTTCTTTGGTGCTTATCCATCTATTACCTATTTTAAATTTTAATAATTTGCAATGAGTAGCTTTTATTCTTCTGTTCTTTGCTCCAAACTGATGTGTCGCTGCGTATTCTAAATTAGTACCTGCTGTTGCCATCTTGCTATCTGCACTAGCTTTTATGCTATTTCTTAAAATTGCTGTATTTTTTAAAAGCTTTTTTCTACTATTACCATATTTTCTTTTTTCCCATTTTTTATTATCTGGGCTTTGTTCTTTTTTAAATCTTTCTAAAGTAGAATTTTTAAGCCCTACTGCAATATTTTTATTAATACCCTTAAAGTTTACATTTTCTAAATTTTTCAATGTTTTGCTAAGCCTTTTTATTTCTGCATCAAGCCTAACACTCATTACATACCTCCTAAACTTTGCCTACTAAACAATTTTTTAGAAGATTTTATTTTTATACCAATTCTTTTATTTTCTATTTCTACACCTGTTTCTGTATCATCATCTGGTGTTATATCAATAGTGCCTTTTGCTACATTTTCTAAAAATTTTATAGCATTTTTATATCTTAAGTAGTAATTATTTTCTCTGCCATCTTCATCATTACCACTTATAGATAATATATTGTAAAGAGCTATGTCCTTACAAAATTTATTTATAGCTTTATTTTTCTTTAAAAAGTTTATTGTATATTTTTTTAATAAATATCCATTTATTTCAGCAGAGGCGTCTTCTATTGCCCCTGCTATAATATTTTTAATTTCTAAAAGCTTTGTATCTTCATCTATTTCTTCATAACTATTTTTTAAGTTATCTGACAAAGCCATTTCTAAAAACTCTAATTTAGAGCTTTTAATTATTTCTTCAACTGTACAATACATTTAAATCACCTGTCTTAAGCAGTACCTGTAGAACCATAAGCCATTTGCCAAAAACCATAACCAGCATTTCCTCTAGCTTCAACGCTGTACAAATAATTGCCCTTCATAAATACAATGTCATCTGTATCATTTGTTAAGGTTAAAAACTTAGGCTTTTGTCTTTCTTGATAAATTAAAGGCTTTATAGGTTTCTTAGTATCTAGCAAGTACCAAGCTGTGTCTGAATTTAATTCTGGCACTACAAGTATTTCTGCTGTATTTTTATAAGGGTTTGTTGTCCCATTTATAAAGTCTGCTTTTAATATATCCATTGCTGTTTTTTCTAAAGCTGGTGGAACAATAAGTAAGTCTGGCATTATCCTAAGCGATTTACCTTCTTCATCTTTAATTTTCATCATATTAGCTCTAGCTTCTATATAACTATCCATAGTTAAAGCCTTATCTGATTTATTTTGATATGTAAATTTCCCTACTTTGTGGCTACCAAAAAATGTAACACCATCATAACATTTATTTGTAAAACCTGTTTCTAAAACACCAAAAACTAATTCTTCTGGGTGTAATTTAGCACTTTGTGCTAAGCTTTCTACCTGTGGTTTATAAATACCTAAGTTATCATCTTGCATATCAAATTTATTAATAGATATAGTAGCTTCAAAAGGCTCATTTTTAAGTGTATAGTCGTGATTTTGGATATTTTTTACAATTTTATCTCCTACCCATTTTCTAAGTCGTGGCAAAGTGCCTAGCCATTGATAACTTTCCGAGCTATTACTTGAAGGGACAACAGTTGCTACCCTTTCATATTCTGTTTTTGTTTCGTTAAATGCTTTATTAAATATTGTTTTAAAGCCTACATTAGCTTTGTTAATTGTTTGTTGTATTAACATAATTACCTCCTATTATCTAAATTCTACTTTTACCTGTCCATCTTCAAAGCCTATTACTTTACCAGCAACACTTGTAGAAGTGCTATCTGCTGTTACAGTAACAGAATCTTTAATGTAACATTCTTTTAATATATGTGTTTCATTAAGTGGGTTGTCTGTATCGTTTTCATATAAGAAAACCCCACGTTTAACATTAATATTTCCACCAACAACTGTTTCTTCAGCTCTACCAACTATAGTTAAACCCTCTGCTTTGTTAGCTAGTATAGCCTTACCATTTTCAAGAGCTACAATATGTCCTTGAAAAATTTTTGTATTTGTTTTTACACTAAGGTATAAAACATCACTAAATGTTTCTGCTGTATTTCTTTGCATTATTCTTCCTCCTTGTAGTATTTTTCATAGTCTTCTTTGGTTAAACCAAATTCTTTACAAATTTTAAGCTCTTCTTCTTCAATTTCTCTTTTAACTTCTGTAGTTAAATTGTTGCTATAGCTTACACCAAGTGGACTAATTCTTTTTTGATTTTTTAATACTTCATCAAATATTTTTCTATCTGTTAAAGCTAATTCCATAAAACTATCTTTTTGAGCTGGTGTTATCTTGCCATTTTTAATAGCATCATCTAAAATGTTGTTTACCTCATTTTTAGTCATTTCTTCTTTAAGCGCTAAAAATTCTGCTTTTGAAACAGTATCATTTTTTAAAGATAACAAAGCTTTGTTTATTTCTTCATTTGTTGAGTTTTCTTTTAACCCTAAAATTTTAACCAGCTCTTTATTTGTAGATAATTCACCATCTTCTAAATTTTCATCTTTTTTATTAAGCTTTAAATTTTCTATTTTTTGAATTACATCTTTTTCACTTGCATTTTCATCAAGTTCTAAAATTTCTAATAATTTTTTTATATCCATTTTTTCATCATCTCCTTCTAATTCATTTTTTAAGTCTTCACTTAAAAATAATGGATACATATTGTCAATAGCTGGTGTGTTAGTTAAGGCAACAGAGTGAAGCCTTATAGGTTTACCATTTTTTAAAAATATTGTAGGCGATAAATATTTGTATTGTTTGTTAGATATTTCTTTTTTAGCCTCATCTGTAAACTCTACTTTGGCAACTACACAATCATCTTTTATGTAAAAGTCTTTTATCCACCCACCAGCTAATGCTTTTTTATTACTAAGACTTTGGTGTTCATAATCAACAACTATATCAAGTCCTCGTTTTTTAAAATGTTCTTTCATAACTTTTACGCTTTCTTCATCTACATAAAAGTTGCCTTTTGTTGTTTTAACTTCGCCTAAAGGCATTATTTTTATTTCTTCTAAATTTGTTATTTTAAAATTAGAAGAACATATAATTAATTGACTTTTTTTAATAAATATCATCTCCTTAAAATTTTTTTAAAATATATTAGTTATAACCTACTTTAAAATACCTTTAATTGTCTTTAATCAAGGCGTATTAAGTTTTAATAGTATAATTCATTACCTTTTATTAAATAAGCCTTATTTAAGGCTATTTGATTGATTTTGTTTTTTATATGCTTTTTTTAAATTGTTAGGTAAATTTTCTACATTAAAATCATAAGATTTTAAAGCAGGGTTATAGTCAAAATCTTTATCTGGCAATATTTTTATATCTTCACCTTTTGTTATAGTTAGCCCCTTATTTTCTAAATCTCTTTTACTTAAAGCTCTTATACTGCATCTGCACCTATGTCCATTAGGTGGATACCAAGTTTTCCAAAAAGGGTCATCTGCTCTAAATACAAGCCCATTTAAAGCTTTATGTTCTGGTCTTGTATCCTCATCTTCTATTGCATCATATTGCCAATAAGGTCTATATTCTAATACATCTGGGTCTGTTAGCATTTCATAATGTCCTACTTGATATGCTGTTTGCAAATTATTTCTATATATTAAGTCTATCTTGTAGTCATTTTCTTTGTCATAGCCCCAATCATTTAAGCATTCATTTAATTTATGTTTAAATGTATTTACGCTTTCACCTTCTTCAAGGCTAACTAAAAGTAAATTAAATATTTCATTTAATAGGTTTATATTGCTATAGTTAGCAATAGTAAATGCTAAGCTTTTGTATTTATCATCTAACTTTTTATAATGTTCTTTTGTTAAAGGTATTTTTTTATTAAAGTATTTAATAGCATCTTCAAATTTAAAGCCTTCTTTTTCTATACTGCTATTTATGAAACTATTCATCTTCATACCTCCCAATTAAGTTAGATAATATTAATCCACCTTTTAAACTTTCTTTTTGAAAAGCATTATTCATTTTTTTAAGCAATTTATTTAATTTGTTTTCATCTTGAAATAGCTCCTTTATTTCATTAAGATTTTTAGCCTTATCTATTTCATCATTAAAAATATTTAAACCTTCTTTAAAACTAGCTATGCTATTTCCCTTTAATTCTTCAATAAGGTTATCTATTTTCTTTGAATTATTTTGCTTTTTATAGTTTTCTTTTAAAATTTTAATATTTTCATTATGTGTTTCTGGCTTTGGTATTTTAAATTTTTCATATAAATGCTCATTATCTATATTTAAGCCTAGTTCATTTTTTAGTTTTGAATATATTTCTGCCGTTTTAAGTAAGTCCTCAGTTTCTTCAAAATCAAATACAAAGTCTGGTATTTTGTATTCTTCACCAAAATTTAAAACTACAATAGGCTTAATTAAATACTCTTTTATAGTTGTAGCTAAAGCCTTACAGTCTGCACTTACTAAATCTCTTCTAACTTCATTATGAGTTTTTGATTGTGCATAACTTCCTCCACTATCACTGGTTAATGTTTGTCCTAAAATAGCTTTACTTATTTGCTCATCACAAAACCTTGCCATTTTTTCAAATATATCTGCACTTGTTTTTTTATCATTATCTATTACATTTATGTTTGTATTTCCGTTTATAATACCTGCCGAATCTGTTCCAATATTTATAAGTGCTTCTATTAAAGCTTCTTTATCTTGTTCAGAGCTACCTTCATCATATTTACCAAGTAAAATAGGCATACCATATTTTTCTATAAATGTAACCCAGTCTTTTAATGTATAGTTTTTAAATAAATACATCCAAGCAACTATCCTAAGTAAACCTGCTCGTGATTCGTGTCCACTGCTAGCTTTATACTTATGTATTATTATTTTGTTTTCTTGTATTTCATTTATATTTAAACCTGTTAAATTATCCTTAGTTACTATTTTTAGTTTTTCATCTTCCCAAAAAAAGTGTTTAGGGTGTATATATGTAAGATTTTCTATTTTTAAATAACCATTATCTAATTTCCAGTTTATTTCTAAAAATGAAATACCTTTTCCTATTGCATCTAATAAATCAAGTAAAGAGTTATCAAAATCTTTAATATTTTTTATTACATCTTTTACAAACTCTGCTATTTCCTTATCCTTTTCATCTTCAGAAAAAGCCATTATTTCCCAATTCAAACCTACAACTGCATTTTTTCTTGTTTGTAATTGTGAAAATAGATGTGGGTCTTTTTCTTCCATTTCTTCAAATAGCTCCATTTGATTATAGATATTTCCACTGTCTGCTTCTCTAAATATTTTAGTTAGCTTTTCTGGTGTTAAATTGAAAGAAGGGTAAGTAGAATAATTTGCCCACTTTGGTAACTCTATTTTTGTAAGTATTTTTTCTAATTTCTTTGGTCTTTTAAATATAGAAAACATTAATAAGCCCCCTTCCTAAAATTTAAACTTCTTTTTATTACAGATTTATAATCTGGTTTATTTGAATAATTACTATTTATAGCTAATTTCACTACCATTTCTAAAGCATCTGCTCCATCATCATATTTTGCGAGTGGAAATTGCTCTAACTGTGTAAGCAAAGTCTTATCTTCCTTATTAAATTTTATATAGCCATTTTTTATGTAAGGTTGTAAGCTTTCTATTCTAGTTATTTTGTTTATTGTGTTTTTTATTCCCTCAACATTTAAGTATATTTTTTGTTTTAAACATTCTTTTTTAAGTACATCTTTAAAAAATGATTGAAACTGTACTTCTTCTACACCAAATAAGCTAAAGCCTTTACCATATTCATTTATTAACTTTTTATGTATGTTAATAATATCTTCTATGATAATATCTGGCTTTCGTCTTTCAATGCTTGCTTTTAATACATATAAATAACCAGTTTTTATATTTTTAGCTAATATAACTATTGCTGATGTATCTGAATTTTTACTTTTTGCAAGAGAAGGGTCAACTGCTCCAAAAAATATAAAATCTTTGCTTTTAAAGTCTATTTGTTCTTTGTTGTAATATTCAAACCACTCTGGGTTAAATAAACAGTCTTCTGGATTTATAGGTTCGTTTTGTATTTCACTGTTAAATGAAGCAACACCTTCTGATAGTTTCATAACCATTAAATCATAATAGCTCCATTTTTCTTCCCATAACACTTTTGTATCTTCTAACATTTCCTGTTTGTTAGCTTTAAAAAATTCTTTAGCACTTTCTTCTCTGTTCTCATCTTCAAGGTTTGAATATATTTTTTCCCATATATCCCATAGCCCTTTATTTTTTGCAAATTGTATAACCCCTTGATATTTAGCTACCTTATAAGTAGGATTTTTTATAACTTTAGCAAGTAAACTATCATAGTGTAATAATGTACCTATATAACATATATCTGTATAAGTGTCCCCTGCTTTTGATACTGCTTTATAAAACCAGTTTTCTAATTTTTTTCTTTGTTCAAAGGTATTTACATTTTCATCATTTTCTATGTCATCAAGTACAATTAAGTCTGGTCTAAAATTTCTATGTCTTCTACCTCTTATTTTCTTACCAGAGCCTATAGCTTCTATTTTTACATTGTTAGATAAAAGAATAACACTTGAGTTCCAAACTTTACCTACCATATTGCCAAAGTCTTTTTTAATAAGTTCGTTTTCTTCAAGTTCTGTTTTTATATCATCTAAAAAGCCTTCTGCCTGTTCGCTACTATCTGATAAAATTAAAATATAGTTTTTATATTTATATAAACAAGCGTGTAGTGTATCTTTAAATGTAAAATTTGTAGATTTTGCGTGTCCACGTGGTGCTGTTATAGAAACCTTGCAACCTTGCATTTTATTTATTTCTTCATTTTCTAATAATACATTTTTATTTTTAATAACATTGTCTAGCCAAATATTATCAAGTTCTTTATGAAATGTAGGTGTTTCTCTTGTAAAATAATGAGGTAAATAAGCCCTTGCAAAATATTCTAAATCAACGGCTGCTAATTCTCTTCTTAATGTATTTATGCTTATACCTTTTTTATATCTTTTTATAATATTATCTTTAAAAGGGCTATTATTTTTATAAAGGTAACTTTCAAACAAAGTAATATCTTTTTTATTATTATCTTGTATTTGCCTTTCTTCTTCTAAAATTTGTAATTGTTTAGTTATCTTCTTCATTACTTAAAAACCTACCTTTTAATTTATTTAAAAACCTAAAAGCTTCTTTTTCTAGCTCTTTATCCCCTTTTATAATGTCCATTATTTCTTCTGCATAAGCTTCATAAGCTAGCTCTTTTTTAGATTTTATTTCACTTTCTGCCCTTGTTTTTTGTGTTTTAACCCTTGATAAATTACCTAGCAATTTAACTATATCACCTACTTCTAGCTCATCAAAATCTGCCCTAGATTCTGCTATCTTTTTTGTAAGCTCTGCTATAGCAATTTGAATACCAGCTTCTGTATAGTCTTCATTTTTGCTTTCTTTTATAACCTTAGCTAATATTTTTGCTTGCTCCTGTGCTTGCACTATCTTATCTAAAGTTTTATCCCTATTTAAAGCATATCTACCTATTGCCCCTAAAGAAATTGAAAGTCCTTGACTATTCAAAAACTTTTTTATATCTGAATATGTTGTATTTTTATCTCCAAGCATTTCATCTACTTTTTCAATTATTTCTTTTGGAAATGTATTTATTTTAAAATAATTTCTAGTTTTTCTGAATTTAGCCAAGTAACTTTCCCCTTTCTTTTATTAATAATTTTTTATAATTAATTCTTTGTAACTTTTGTCTTTTTCCTTATACCTAGCAACTAAATTGTTATGTCTTTCTATTTCTTCTATATTAAAATCTTTATAAAGTTCTCTTATTTCTTCACAATCATTGTAAGATAATAAAAATTTACCTTTTATATTTTTAAGTGTATCCCTAAGTCTTTTATGGTCTTCTATGTTAAATTCTACATTTTGATAGTAGCTTTCTGTGTTAAAGTATGGTGGGTCTAGATAAAATAACGTTTCTTCTCTATCATATTTTTTTATACATTTTTCAAAGTCTAAATTTTCTATTATAACTTTTGATAATCTTTCGTTTATTTTTCTTATGTATTCAAGGGAATTTAATTTATCTGTTGTTCTAGCTCCATAGGTCTTTAAATCACTACCATAGCTATATTTAATAACCATATAAAAATTAGAAGCTCTTTGTATATCTGTTAAATTTTTTCTTGTATAATTTTCTTTATAATCATCTAACAGTTCTCTAGAATTACATAAAAATTCACATTCTTTTATAAATTCTTCTGGGTGGTATTTTACAACCTTAAATAAATTTACAAGCTCGCTATTTAAGTCGTTATAAACTTCTTTTCCACCTTTTTCTTTGTGAAATAATACCCAACCAGCACCACCAAATACCTCAACATAATTTGAGAAGTCTTTTGGAAATCTTGATACTATCTCTTTTTTTAGGTTGTTCTTTCCACCTATCCAACTAATAAAACTTTTCATTCTCATCTCTCCTTTAATTTTTAATAATACTCTCTTCCTCAAATATGTTATTTTCACTAAAAAAAATAACACCACAAAATTAATTGTAGTGTTATTTTATATGTATATTAAAACTTATTAAAGTAGCAACTTTCTACGTATTTTGTAACCTATCAAAAAAGTTTTAATTGCTCTAAATATTTGTTTTCGTTTACTATACTTTGTACTGTTCTTTCTGATATTTCATACTTTCTAGCTAGTTTCTTTTTATTATATCCGTTGTATTCTTCAATTATTAACTTTTTTATAGCATCATTGTAAACAGTCTTAAGTTTTGGTATATAAAGTGATGTACCACCAAATTTTTCAACTATTTTTATAAAATTTTCAATACCTATTTCTTCTGCTATATCTCTGTATTGAATATCGATGTCATTTAAGTTTATTTTGTTCCACCACTTCATATAACCACTCCTTAATCTTCAGATTTTTCTAAATCTTCGTATTTTATAGCTACCTTAATATTCTCATCAAGGCTAATGTATTTTTTAATATGTTCTTTTAAATCTTTATCATTTACATCAAAAAATGCTTTTACCTTATCATAATTTTTAATTTTAGTAATTGTAAATAGTTCTACATCTAAGTCGTCATCTTCTATGTATTTTTTTAATAATTCTTTATCTTTTTTATAATCACCCTTTAATTTTTTAATTAAAAGACTTTGTATTTTGTTATCAAGTGTTGCAAATTCGTTTGTAACAAGTTCTTCTATAGTCATATTATCTATATAATCATTTGTATATAATATAATTATAGCTTCTTTAAAATTCTTTTCTATATCATATTTTATCTCTTGTTTTCTTTTAATTTTTTCATCAAGTAGCTCTTTAGGTATTACATTTTCTAAAGCATTATAATTTAATATTTCTAGCTTTTGAGAATATGTTGCTATTACACTATTATTTTGCGTACCATAAACTTCTGTTGTTTTTATATTTTTTTCTTCAAAAACTATTAAACACTCTTTCTGAATCTCTTTTGTTTTAAAATCTATTGCATTTTTTATTAATTTTTCTTGTTTTTTCAGTTCCGATAATTCATCTATTAAATTTTTTAGTCCCATTAAATCATCTCCTTAACCTTTTTTACACAACCTTCACATACATAAAAGCTTTTAAATTTCTTTAGCTTTATATCTGTACCACAAAAAATGCAATGTCCATAATTTCTTTTTAAAACAATACCATCTTCATTTTCTTCAATTTTAAAAGTATCACCTGCAAAAATACCTAAACTTTTCCTTATGTGTGCTGGTATAGTAACACTACCAGACTTACTAACTTTTTTAACATTAATCATATTTTATCACCTTTCTTTAAGCCTATAATTAAGCTCTTCATCTTTTTCTATTTCAAAATTAAAATTATATGATTTTTCATAAATTCGACTACCTATAGCCTCATCTATTTCTAATATTTCATCTATTGATTTTTCACTAGATATAATAGTTATTAAATCATTATTGTATCTATAGTTTATTATTTCAAAGGCAAGCCTTAAATCTGCTTTATTAGTTCCACCTTTAAAAAAATCATCTATGTATAATACATCTGTATATATAAGTTTTGCTAGTTCTTTTGTATAATTTTCTTCATCTAAAACTAAAGCTTTAAGGCTTGTACTTTCTTTTACCCATTCCATAAATTTAAGCCTTTTTGTTTTTAAAAGGCTAAAGCACATAGCTGTACATAAGTGGCTTTTACCAGCACCAACCTGTCCTCCAACGAAAAACCATTCTTTTTTATCTATACTTTTTAAATATTCTTGTGCTTTGTTATATAAATTTTTAGATTTTTCATTTTCTTTTTTAAATTTAGCAAAGGTATATTTTTGTCTTAAAGGTTCAAGCCCACTTTGCTTGAACCTTTCTATGCTCTCACGTTCTATCATACAAGAGCATTTTTTAATATAATTTCTTTTTGCATCTTCTTCAGAAATAACCATAATATGTCCTTTATTTTTACATATTTTACAATCTAGATATTTTAAATTGCCTTCTATACTATTGTAGTTTTGAACATATTTTTTATTTTTTAATATTAATCTTTCTTCTTGTGTTAAATCTTCATTATATTTTTGTACCATACCTTTTTTTAAGGCTTCTCTCAATAGGTTTATCTCTTGCATTTTTACCACCAACTTTATTTTTATATTGTTCTATAGTAGTTATGTTTTCATTTAACCAATTATCTAATATAGTTTTTATATATCTTGTAGCATACCTTGTATTTGATTTATTATTTTTTATAGTTACTTGCATAGCTTCTATTACTAAGTCTTCTTCCATTTCATCTGTATAGCTATCTATTATCTTTAAATCTGTAAAACTAGGCGTTACATTTATATTTTTTATGTAAAATTCTACAACCTTACTATACATCTTCACACCTACTTTTCATAGATTTAAGGGCTTCTATTAACTTTGATTTTTCTTTTTTGGTTAATTTATTAATGCTGTCCTTTTTAAACATACCTTTTATAAAACCTTTTAATCTTTCTGGATTTTTAGCCCAACCTATTTGTCTTTCAAGACTTTTTATATAATTTTCTTGACTATTTTTTCCACCTAATCTTTCTATAACCTTACCTGCCTGTACAAAGCTTAATCTTTTTAAACTATTTAAGTTAAACATAGATTTTATTAATTCGTGTAATGTATCATTATCAACTCCATTTTCTTTAGCTAACACATAAATCTTGCTAAGTTGTCCGTTTGTTATCATCATAGTATTTTCTCCTTTAAATTTATTTTAGGACATAAATTTTAGTTATTTAGGCATTAATATACAAGCCGATTTTATATCTTCAAGTCCTATTTCCTCTGCTTCTATATTTTTGTTTCTATCTTCAAATAACCTTTGAACATTTTTAAATGTTCTGTTTAATGTTCTAAAACACCCATTATTATCATTAGTAGCTCGCATTACAAGTTCTTCTAAAGCCTTTGATGTTAGTTTTATACCTTGTAAATATGTTTCTACCTCTAATCTGGATAAACCTTTAAGCTCCCATTCTAAGTCACCCCTGTTTCTTACCATTTCAAAGTATAAGCCTAATTTTGTTTTAAGATGTTGCTCTCCAGCAAGTATTACACCAACACCATCTCCATCTACTTCATCATATATTGTTTTTATTACATCTAGTTTAGATATAGTGTCTTTGTTAAGTAGCTTGTCTGCCTCATCAAATATAAGTAAATAACCCTTGTTGTATTTAAAAAACTCTTTAATCTTTGCTATCCTTTCATCTTTAGAACCTACCAAACCTTTTAAGCCTAAAGCTATTGATATTCTTTTTATAATATCGTTTGCATTCATAAATGAATTACATACAATATATATTACCTTGTCTGTACTATCTACATATTTTCTAAGTGTTGTAGTTTTACCAAAGCCAGAACGCCCATATACAAGTCCTAACTGTTCTAGCTTTTGGCAACTGTTACATATACCTAATATGCAAGTTGCATCTTTTGTTTTTATAAATTCCCTTGTATGTTTTAAAGGCTCTTTTTTCTTTAAATATTCTATTAAGCTTTTTTCTAAACTTTCAACATCACCACTATATACCCCTTTTAAATATTGTGATAATGTAGCTTCGCTTTTACCTATTTCCTTTGCAATGCTAACTTGTGTTACACCATTTTTTAAAATTTCATTAATTTTTTTAACAATTTGTTCTCTGTTCATTCCTGTACACTCCTAACTCTTCATTTAATATTTCAAAAATAGTTTCTATATTTTTTATAATAACACTGTATTTTTTAGGGTCTTTTTCAAAATTTTTTATATTTTCCCTTTGTTCTTCTATAAGTTCTTTTTCTATATCTATCAAAATACATCTATAGCTATGATAATCTGTAGCCTTTTTTAAACAATTTAATATTGTTTTCACCTCAAAATTTTTAACCAATTCTGTCAAACACTTCAGCTCCTAACTTTTCTAAATAATCTTCTGCTATCTGCTTGCTACTTTCCTTAATATCATTATGTGTTACCTTTAATTCTTGTTGTTTTATTTTTGTATCTTCCTTAAATCTGTTGTCATTTACAAAAGCAAGTGTTTTAAGCTCATCATTTGATATAATAGGTGCAACAAGTTTTTTACCTGCTTCTTCATAATTAAGTTGACGTTCCTCATAAGTTTTGCGTCTGTTCTTAATAATTTCACTTGTTTGTTGTTGTTGTCTTTTTTGGTCTTTTATATGTTCTATTAAGCTATCTTCTGATAGTTTAGGCGATATATGTAACAATTCATAACTTATAGCCTCACATATAAATTTACCATTTTCATCATATACAAATATTTTAGTTATATCTTCTGTATGGTACTTAAATTCAACACGTCTTCCTTGATATTTTGTAAGCTCTACATTTGTGTACCATATTTCTTTGCCTTTAATAGTTCTTCTAATACCTGTATTAGTAACAACTCTTGTTTCACCTTTCATAAGTAAGCTAATAGCATACTGTAAAGGTGGTGGAGCTTGTACATATTTATCTGCATTGTTAAACACTGATATAGGTTCGTTTGTTTGCTCACCTTGACGTATAAGTCCCCTGTGCTTTTTGTTATGAAATTCATTAACTACCCAATCTTCAAATTTTTCTGCAAAATCTTCTATAGTAAGTAGTTGCCCATTTTCTAACATTTTCTTAATATCTCTTTGTACTTTTCCACTTGTTTTGCTACCTGTTAAAGTACCTATATAGCTTTTCATTCTTTTACCAAATTTAAGCTCAACAGTTGAGAAATATCTTTCAACCTGTGCTTTGCTCCAAGGTTGGTAAGGTAAACTTCGTATATCATCTTTAATTCCTATACTTCTGTAAAAACCTTTAGCATCTTCATCAAAGCATACACGTTCTGTTCTTTCTCTTCCTGTTAATGTTTTTGCCGTATATTCCTTACCATTGTCGATAAGTAAATATTTAGGCACACCATAAGGCAACTCCTTATTAGCTTTAGGGTAAATAGTGTGTATTAAGCTTTGTTTCATTATTTGAGTATCTGGGCATTCTGTTATTACCCAGCCAACCAAAGCTCTGCTTCTCATATCTATCCAAGCCACCAAACAAGGTCTTATAGCCTCAAGGCTACCGTTAGCCCTTTTAACAGATACAAAACAGTCAAAGGTATGTACGTCGCCTTGTACTATTTCTAATACTTTCAATGCTTTTGTATCTCTAAAACGTTTCATCATACAAGCATTTTTCCAAGCCCTAGTGCCTTTGCTAGCAAGAACAGTAGCTCCTTCTCCGTCTATCTCTTTAATATGTAACATATATCTTCTTATAGTGTTATAATGGGGTATCTGCTCTATATCTTTAAGGTTGCACCATTTAACAAAGTCATCATATAAGTTAGTTAAAGGGTTATTGTTTAGCAAAAAGTCCTTTTCATAGTATGTGTTTTCTAAAAATGCTTTCATTTCTTCAGTTAATATGTAAAAACTTTCTTGTAATTTTACCTTTTTAGCTAAAGCTAAAACTTTTAAATAACTAAAATCTATGTCCGAACCTTGTTCTTTTTGTTCTATAACCTGTAAGGCACTTAAATATTTATCAATAACTCGCCTTGCGTTTCTTTCAGTTACATTTAACTCATCTGCTAATATCTTTGCTTTTAGCTTGTTTTCATTAAAAAGACGCTCTACTATGTTAAATCTTTCTAAAGCATCATTAAAATTTTTTTCATAATTAGCTTTATACCAGTTAATATCAACATCTATGTACCAGTCCTTTATTTCTTCTTTAGGCTCATCTGCTTTCATCTTCTTTTTATATAAAGCCTGTGCCTTTTCTGTTAGAGAAGATACAGATATATAAGTCCTGTCTTTTCCGCCTTGTGTTGCTTGTTCTTTTTTTACTTTGTAGGCTTCAGGATTTCTTTGTGATTTTTTCTTCATAGCCTCATAACTTATTCCCTCTAGCTCACTTGCCTCTTCCAAGCTAATATATACATTGTCATATTTACAAGCCATTTTTCTATATCTCCTCCTTTCTTTTATTTTTTTATAAATATATCTTGCTTTTTATTTTATCTTGTGATACAATTAATTTGCGTTCTCTCGACGGTTATGTTAACCGTCGATTTTTATGTAAAAAGTAAATATAATATTAAATAACCACCATAGTATCCTAATAAAAAACATATAGCACTTGCTAATAATAAAATTAATATAAACCTAAACAATTTTAATATTTTTCTTAACACACTATACCTCCAAATAAATCAAGTTGATTTTTTAATGGTAAGTCTTTTTCTATCTCATATTTTAATTTTTTAAATAATTCTTTTTCTTCTTTATTTAATTCATAATCAAATAGCTCATAATCATCTTCATCTGTAATAAATAACTTCTCATCTATTATTTCATTATCAACATACCTTGCTATTTCATATATACTAGAAATATCAACATTTTCCTCAATCATTCTTTCTGCAAGTTCTTTATTTATCTCAACACTTATAGAACGTTCTACAGAGTAATGTAAATCCATATAAATCACCTACCTTTGTACAAACTTTGGTATATCTAATTTTCTATACCTATTTCTTAAATATTTATACCTATCATATCTTTTTCTTCTGTGTTTTATTTCACATAACAGATAACCTAAATATGTAAACACACCTGTAATTAATACACCTATATATAAACCTAATTCAAACATTTTTTATCTCTCCTTTTTATTAATACATAATATATATTTAATCTTAACATAAATATTTTTATTAGTAAGGGCTTTTAAAAGCCCTTGTAAATATATTTATTATTTAATAATCATAATCTTCTTCTTCACTTGTTAATTCAGTATCACAATATTTACATTCTTCTTCATCAATAATAATTTTAGTATTATCCATTTCAAGCTTTAATAAAAATAGTGCAAACTCTGAATTATATTTTTCTAAAAATATTTCTTTATATAAATGTTTTTCGCCTTTTAAAATAGTTACAGTACCAAATATATTATTAATAATAAGTGTAAAACTTTCATCTTCAGTAGCTTTTAATCTTATAGTCCTATTTAATATATTATAACTATAGTTGTAATCTATATCTTCTTTTTCTTCTTCATCTAAATAAATTTCTAAATGTTCTTTATATTTTTCTAGTATCTCTGATAACTTTATCTCTTTTATAGGTTTGCTAAATAAACTTTTAATACTTTCCTCTGTAGCAGTTTCTTTAATAGATGCTTTTTTAATAACTTTTAAAACATATTTGTCAAAGTCATTAAGTCCTAAAGCTCTTATTAAATCTGTGTTTCTAACACCTATTTCTTCTTCTAATTTTTTTCTAAAATCATAACCTCTAAAAAAGCCTCGTGTAACTTCTTTCACACTATCTTCAACAGTTTCTGCTATTAAATTTTCTATAACTTTTTCATCTTTTAATTTTTGTATAGTCTGTTCACATATTTCGCTTATATTTATTGTATACATTTTATCATCTCCTTTTTAAGTATTTAATTTTTGTAATTGAAATCTACTTTTAATTTGTATATACTAATAGTATCTACTTTTAAAACTGCCATTTTATTAAGTAGAAATATATAAAGAAAGGAGTTTACATATATGAATAGTAAAATTGAATTATTATCAAAGTTGGAATTCTTCACAAAAACATCTACATTTTCTAATAGTAATATAATTTTTACAACATCTATTGGACATATAAATGGTCAAATTTTAAATATAAATGACTGTAATAAGGAAGACTTTGATAACTTTGATACTAAAAATGATGGTTCTGACTTTGTATTTTTAGGTATCAAAGAACTATTAAATCTGAAAGAAAAAAATATAAACACTTTCATATTTGGTGACAATGGTAATGAGTTTATAGTTATAAAAAATGCAACTATAAAAAATGGTTCAAACATCGATAAAATATCTATATTCATCTTATTCATATCAGAAATAATAGGAATTAGTTTTGGCTCTTTTGAGCAAATAAAGAATTAAAACACTTTAGATAATTTTCATTAATTTCTATTTCAATTTTAGTATGTTTAGGTTGCAAGGTTCTTAATATATCTTGCAACCTTTTGTTTAAATCAAATAAATTGCTGTTTATCTGTTGCATTTCTAATAAAATTCTTTCTTCTGTACTCATAAAATCACTCCTTTTGATAAATCTAAATAATCAACTCCACTTTTTAATATAACTTTAAATTTTGCATATTACTACCTCCTTAATTAACCAACTCATCAACAGTACAATTAAAAATTTTAGCTATACATTTAATTTTATTAATAGATAAGTTTGTCCTTCCGTGTTCGGCATCACAAATAGTGCTAGCTTTAAGATTAACCATTTCGGCTAACTGTTTTTGTGTTAAACCTATATCAAGTCTTTTTTCTTTAATATTTTTAGCAAGCATTATTTTTTACCTCCTTTTATTTCTTTAATAATTAGTATTTGTACTATTATTAAAAGTATATAAGCTATTATCTCTAAGCTTTTCATTTTATCAACTCCTTTACCATATCCTTATATATTGACAATGAGTTTAAAACACAGTATAATTTATATTGAAAGGGGTTTCCCCCTTTCATTTACTCAAACAATGTTTTTATTAAGCTAATTATTACATTGATGAGTTGTATTGTTGCGGTAAGTAAGAGAATTTTTTGTGTTGTCATCTCTTGCTTACTTTTTTTGTGTTTCTTTTTACTCATTGTTTTTTTGCTCCTTTCGTGTTATAGTATAGTTAAATACGTTTATAACGTATCAACTATATTAATATTATATGCGTAAATTACGTATTTGTCAATACATTAATTACGCTTTTACGCATTTTGTTAATTTTGTATAATTAAAATTGAATTGAGGTTATTATTATGTACAGTACTGATATAATTTTAAGTAATATAGAGAAATTATTAACAGAAAAAAATATTCCTAAAATGAAGTTTTATAAAGATATAGGAATATCAGCAGGTAGTTTTGGAGATTGGAGAAGTGGAAAAAGTAATCCTAGCCGAAAAACTTTAATTAAGCTAGCTAACTATTTTAATTGTTCAATAGAGGATTTAAAAACTATTAGTGATGATAATATATTTATTAAAAATAATAATAAAAGCATTGATACTAGACAACAACAACTTTTAAATTTATTTAATATGCTAGACGATAATTTTAAAGAAAAAGCTATCAATAACTTAATTGATTTATGTTTAGAATTTTCTAATGAACAATCTAAAAAAGTTAATGAAAACAAAGCATATTTAGCTGCATTAAATGGTGGTGTTAAAGAAATATCTGAAGATTTAGCTAATCTTATAGAGAAAAAAGTAAATATTGATGAAACCCCTAGAATACCAGACTTAAATAATTTATAGAATACATTCACGCTTTTATTTTGTCGATTTTTGTTGTAAAATTTATTTGAGGACGTCCTCTAATTTTATTATTGGAGGTTTACCCAGATGTACATAAAAAATATAGCTTATAATTTTCTAATAAAATATAGAATAAATAGCTTAAATTTTAATTTTAATTTATTAGAAGAAATTGCTCTTTCTAATAATTGGAAACTTTGTTCTTATTCATCTAACAAAGATTTAATCAAGTCTTTAAATTTAGAAAAAAATATAGAATTAGATGCTTTTTCATTCATAAAAAAAGATAGTATTATTATATTTTATAATGATAAACTGCAAAATAATGACATAATCTTTAATATTTTACACGAGTTCGGACATATATTCTTAAAGCATAAAAACATAAGCTATTCTTTAAATTGCCCAAATCTTGTAGAACAAGAAAATGAAGCTAATTTATTTGCTTGTGAAGTTCTAGCACCATCTTGTGTTCTAAAACAACTAAATATAAAAAGCATAGATGATATATTAAAATTTTCTAACTTGCCTGCTAAACATTCTATATACCATATAAATAATATAACTAATTTTAGCAATATAGATGAAATTTCAGAAAGGCTTATAAAAATATTTAATGACTATATTAAAAGAAATACATATATTAAGGAAGAAACTAAACCTAAAAAGGAAAATCATATACAAATTTTAAGTATCTTTGGAATAGTTTCAATTATACTTATTGTAAGTTTTGTTTTCTTAAAAGAAAAAGGTTCATCTAATGATATACCCTTAAACAATAATACTGTTAATAATTCAGTAAATGAAAATATAGATAATATCATTATTTATTATGCTACAAAAACAGGTTCAAAATATCATTTACCAGATTGTAGATATATAAAAAATAAAAATAATTTAATACCCTTAAATGATAATCTATTTAAAAATTATGAACCTTGCTCTGTTTGTATAAAATAATTGCAGTGTATATTTATTAGATTATTTTGTATAAATATTATATATTGTTTGTCCCATTGCTTTTTCCTTATTTTTTAATATTTAACAAGCCTGTATCCCTAGAGAAAGGCTCAATGGGACAATATTTTTAAATTTTTACACAAATGTCCCATTGCTCTTGCCTTTATTTAGCCTTATTTTAGCTTTTTTAGGCTAGTTTTTTCACATTGTATTTTTATCTTTAAAGACGTGTAAAGCCCTGTTTACCTAGCTTTTAAAGATTTTCTAAAGACGTTTAAAGATTATTTTTTAAATCTTTAAAACTTTTTATTTTTAAAATACTTATTTTTATAATAAAATAAATACTAAAATATATAAAAGGCTTGTAACCCTTGAAAATAGGGGCTTACAAGCCTTTTTAAACCTTAACAAAAATTTGTGTCCTAAATTATACCCTTTTCTCATTAAATAACACCTAAAATTCCCCCAAACCCTGTTACTTACTGGCTTCTAACGTTTCTTTCCCCCTCTTCTCACTCTCTTTATTTAGGACATAGTTTTTAGTAAACTACAATAGTTTAATATCATTTTTACAATTAAGTTTGTTAATAAAATAAATATTGAAAGAATAAAAACTTCTTTAAATTTTGTATAATATTGTAATTCTTTTATTTTTGTTGTTAAAACCATTGTTTTAGCACCAGCAATAAATATTATTGCACTTACAGTTACCATAGAATGTACAAAATAATAACTAAAAACTTCTAATATGGTAGTTTTCATATTTGGCGTTAAAATTCTAACAATAGTTTTTATCCAGTTATCTCCCATAAGGCTTGCAGTTGTTTCCCAAGAATTATTTAATTTTTCTAAAGTAGTTTTCATCATTAAATAAGGTGTTGAGAAAAAATGTACTATATTACATAATATTATTAATATAAATGTATTTTGTAAAAATGAACCTGAGAAAATAAGCATATAAGAAACACCTATTACCATACCAGGTACAGTATTTGTTATTAAAGCAATGCTATCAATGCTTAGTTTTAATTTGCTATTAAGATTACTTCTAGCTGTTATTAAAGCACAACCATAAGATATTAACGTACCTAATATCGCTGTTCCAAAAGAAACTATAATTGAATTTTTATATACAGATACTAAATTATTATCCATTAAAACATATTTAATGTTATCTAGTGTAAATTTTATTTTATAAGGCCATTCTTCTATAAACGGAATAATAATTATAACCAAAAATATTGATACCATAATTATTATTATACTAGCAGATAAAATCGCTAAAAAAATATCCCTTATTTTATTTTTTGATAATTCTACATTAGATATTTTATTATATCTTATATTAAATTTTTCTAAATATTTAAGTAATAAAATACTTAAAATAGAAGGTATTAACATCATTATTGCTACAACAGAGCCTTGTCCTAAATTTGGCGTGCTACCTAACATTTCATTATAAAGTATTGTTGAAACTACTTCATATTTTCCTCCTATAGATGCTGGTATACCATAATCTGTAAAACAAAGGAAAAAACATTGCACAATAGATATTGCAAAAGTTCCTAAAAGTGGTCTTAATACTGTTTGATAAAATGTTTTAAAAATATTATCTTTCATTAATTTTGAAACAACAATAAACTTTTTATCAATATAATTCATTGTATTTAAAATTAATAAAAATGATATTGGTAATGTATATATTACATATCCTAAAAGAAGCCCGTTAAAGCCATATATTTCAAAAAATTTAACATTAAATATTTTAGTTAATAACCCTTGTTTACCAAATGAATATATTATTGCAAATCCATATGTAAGAGTTGGTAATAACATAGGTATTAAAGCTAAAACTTTAATTAATTTTTTATAGTTTTTATGAAGATTTGTATAATTTATAGTATATGCTAATAAAAATCCTAGTGTAGTAGAAATTAATGCACTAACAATGGATATTACAATACTATTTTTTAGCGCTAGTAAAAACCCTTTGCTTTTTATTACATTTAAATAATTTCCTAATCCTACACTTCCATCAATATTAAAAGAAGCAATAAATAACCTTATTATAGGAAAAAATAAAAACGCTATAAACAGTGTAATATTTATTATATAAATAACTTTTAATTCTTTTTGTTTTTTTATATTCATAAATTATATCACCTGCTCATATCTTAACATTTCATCACTAAATAATTTAAGTATATTATTTCTTTTTATTTCTAATTGATTTAATATAAACTCTTTAATAAAATTGTCTTTAGGTGATGAAACTATTTCATTAGGTGTACCAAACTGTGCTATTTTACCTTCATTTACAATTAATACTTTATCTGATAATGTTAATGCTTCTTCTGGGTCGTGAGTTACAATAATAGTTGTTAAATTATATTCTCTTGCTATTTGCTTTATTTTGCTTTTAATAGACTCTTTAATAACACCATCTAATGCACTTAAAGGTTCATCTAATAATAATATTTTAGGTTTCATAACCATTGTTCTTGCTAATGCAACTCTTTGTTTTTGTCCACCAGATAACTGCTCTATTTTTTTATTTAAGTGAGGTTTTAACCCCAACATATTTATTAATTCTTCTACTTCTTCTTTTGTTGAAATTTTAGGGGAATTTTTTAGCCCGTATATAATATTTTTATATACATCAAGATTAGGAAAAAGTGCATAATCTTGAAACACAATATTAAATCCTCTTTTCTCCATTGATACATTTGTAATATCTTTTTCATTAAAAATAATTTTACCACTATCTATATCAGTTAATCCTAAAATTAAATTTAATAATGTTGTTTTTCCACAACCAGAAGGACCTAATATAGAAACTATCTCTCCATCTTTTATTTCTAAATCTATATTTTTAAGTATAGATATTCCTCCATAAGATTTATTTATATTTTGTAATTTTAACATTATAAATTCTCCTTAATAATTAAGATTTACACAAATAATATTAAAATATATTAAATATAAACTCAATGCTATTTTTGTAATCTTTTTGTAAACTTATAGTAAATATATATATATTTTTTGTAAAATTTAAAATATAAATTGATTTATAAATTTTAATTTCTAAATGAAACCATATCTTAATTTTTTTAATAAACTCACCCTACATTATGAAGTAAACCTTAAATTTTAGCTAAATAATATTTGAAATATCTATTCATTAAAGTATTTTAAAATTGAAAAAATATACTTAAAAGTTTATATAAATGTTTTTATAAGACAAACCTTAAAAATAATATGAAAATAAAATAAACGAAGGTTTAATAAAATAATACAATTTATCCTTTTTGTTTTTTATTTTTTATTTTTTGCTAAATCTACTATACTAAAAATTGATTTTTTTATGTCAACATATCTTAAATGTAATAATAAAATATAAATTTTATTTTATTATTTTTTCTAATTAATTTTTTATCATCAACAATTTGGAAAAAAATATAAAAAATGTGGATAAAAATTTATATAAATAAACTTATTATCCACATTTTTTCACTTTTTCAACATTTATTTAATATTATTTTTTTAAACTTAATAAATGTGTATTTAAATTATTCAATATTTATAACATCATCTGTGTTAAAAACAATATTTTCTATATTTTTATGACTTATTGTTAATGTTATTTTATATTATAAAATATATTATAAGTATATATTTTATTTAATGTTTTCTATTAATCTGTTCTTTGGTATTTTTATACTTAGCCTGATATATTTTTATATTTTAAAATATTATATACATTAAAATGATTAAAAACTAATATCTATTTAAGTTTTGTTTTATTTTTCCATACATAACTTATCTGCTATACTTTAGTGCAAATACTATATGCTATTTATAATTTCAATTCCTATTTGCTAAACTATTATTATCAATTTTGGATACCTACTTTATTTTTATATGACATCTAACTTATATATATTTTTTATAACAGAGATTATTTTTTCTACTTATCTACAACAGCCTTTTTGAAATCCTACGTATAGAACACATAGTATTTATTTATACAAAAAAAGCTATGTTTAATAAAACATAGCTTTTTTAATAAATAGTTGCGGGAGCCGGATTTGAACCGACGACCTTCGGGTTATGAGCCCGACGAGCTACCAGGCTGCTCCATCCCGCGTCATTAATTTTAATTTAGATTTTTTAGTGAATAAAGTGGGTGGAGAAGGATTCGAACCTTCGAAAGACTAGCTAACAGATTTACAGTCTGCCCCCTTTGGCCACTCGGGAATCCACCCTTATTAAAAATTTATAAGCCGATGAAGGGACTCGAACCCCCAACCTGCTGATTACAAGTCAGCTGCTCTGCCAATTGAGCCACATCGGCTTATTTAATCCGGCAACCACTTACTTTCCCAGGCGGTCCCCCACCAAGTATCATCAGCCGTTTAGGTCTTAACCATCGTGTTCGGTATGGGAACGGGTGTTTCCCCTAAACGCATCATCACCGGAAATCTTTTGAGTATATCTTTATTATTTTACAATTTTATTATTTTTATACTCTCAAAACTGATAGAAAACACTTAACCAGATGGGTAAAACAGTTTTTCCTGATTTAAACCTTATCTTTGGACAAGCACTCGACCATTAGTAC
>CALWLD010000009.1 GCA_944381435.1 uncultured Clostridia bacterium | reverse complement strand
CAAACTCTCATTAAAATTCTTTGAGTTTAAACTCTTCTCAGATTAACTCTGACTATAATTTATAAAATACTTAAAACTTCGTTTTAAGTTGAATCTTCGGGTTGTCTAATTCACTTATTTGATTATTTAGTTTTCAATGTTCAAGTTTTATTTTAACCTGTCGTTTAACGACTAGATTATAATATCATATTTTTTTAATCTTGTCAAGAACTTTTTTCATTTTTTTTGTAATTTTTTTATTTTTTGTAATTTCTTGACTTTTATTTAAAATCTTGTCACTTTTTAGCGACTTAATCATTTTATCACTTCTTCAAGAGCTTGTCAAGAACTTTTTTTCATTTTTTTTACATTTTTGTTATTTCTTAACTGTCTTGCCTTAGCGACTTGATTATAATATCATAATTTTTTAACCTTGTCAACACTTTTTTTCAATTTATTTTAAAAATTATTTTTAAATTTAAATTAATTACCTTGTTGACTTGAATATATTATCAAAATTATTGTAATTTGTCAATACATATTTAATTATTATTAAATTTATGTTATAATTATAATGTTTTAAATAAATAAGGAAAGGAGATAATAATATGAAAATAGCTATTATAGGTCATTCAGGTTCTGGTAAATCTACCTTAGCAAAATATATATCTAATTATTATAAACTTCCTCTTCTATACCTTGATACAATACACTTTAAAGAGAATTGGCAGTTTAGAAATAGAGAAGAAGCTCTTTCAATAGTTTCTGAGTTTATGAAAAATAAAAATTGGGTAATAGATGGTAATTATAGTAAATTATTAAAAGATAAAAGATTAAATGAAGCTGATTATATTATTTATATGAATTTCAATAGATTTAATTGTTTATTTAGAGCATTAAAAAGATATTTAAAATATAAAAATACAATAAGAGAAAGCTCAGCTAAAGGTTGTATTGAAAAATTAGATATAGAATTTATATATTGGATACTGTACAAAGGAAGAACAAAAGAAAAACTTAATGGCTTCAATAATATAGTTTCAAAATATAAATATAAAACAATAGTAATAAAAAATCAAATACAACTAAATAATTTTATAAAAAATATATCTTCAGTTGTTAAGTATTAATACTTAACAACTGAAGATATATTATAATCACCTAATATTTCTCTACCTTTAAGTTCTTCAAGCTCAATAAAGAAATTAAGGCTAACAACCTCTGCTCCAATGCTTTCTACAAGTTCAATAATAGCTTTGCAAGTTCCACCTGTAGCTAATAAGTCGTCAACGATAATAACCTTATCACCTTTTTTTATAGCATCTTTATGAATTTCTAATGTAGCACTGCCATATTCAAGGTCATATTCCTTGCTTATAGTCTCAGCAGGTAATTTACCAGCTTTTCTAACAGGTATAAAACCTTTGTTCATATTATAAGCTATAGGCATAGCAAATATAAATCCACGAGATTCTGGTCCTAAAACATAGTCAAATTCTATATTTTCAAGGCTTTTAGTTATTTCATCAACAGATGCTTTTAAAGCATCTTTATTTTTTAAAACTGTTGTAATATCTCTAAATAAAACCCCTTCTATTGGATAATTAGGTATTGTTCTTATAACATTTTTTAAATCCATAATAATCTCTCCTTTTTAAGAAAGCCTAAAATCTTTTAAAATTAACTGTACATTTTCATTATCATTAAATGTATTTACATCAATAGAATATACTACATCTAATTGTAAGTCAATATATTTTTTTATTCCCAATATAATTTTTTCTATTTCATCGTTATTAAATCTTGATTTTAATATATCTAAAAACTTGTTATATCCATTAAAACTTATGGCTTTTAAACTCCCTGTTCCATCAAATAACATAAATTGTATTATATTATTTTCTTTACCTACAAATCTAATGTTTTTTATTTCTACATTTTTAGTCGCAAATATAGCTCCACTATTTTCTTTTCCTATAGGTTTCATTTTGCCAAGCTCTTTCGCAACGTCTAATGTTATATCGCTAAATTTTAGAGCTTTATCTATAGTTATAACTTCTTCTAAATCTTGGTTAGATAAAAGACAATTTTCATTTATAGTTTTTCTAAATAAGTCAATGTCATTTTTATCTATTGATAATCCAGCTGCCATTTTATGTCCACCAAATTTTTTAAATAATGTTTGGCACTTTAATAATTCTTCAAACATATTGTAAGGTGGTATGCTTCTTCCAGAGCCTTTAGCAAAATCTTTAGAATTTGTAATAACAAAAGTTGGCTTATAATAAGCCTCTTTTACTCTTCCTGCCACAATGCCTGCTATAGATTCGTGTATATTATCATTATATATAACCAAAACCTTGTCGTTTTTTACGCTAGTATTTTCTATAGTATAAAAAATTTCTTCAACTGCTTTATTGGTTAAGTTTTTTCTTTCTATATTAAGGTTTAGAAGTTCTGTTGCCAAAGTTTTTATTTTTTCTTCATCTTCTGTAGTAAATAATTCTACAGACTTTAATGCGCTTTCAAGACGACCGCTAGCATTAATACAAGGTCCTATTATAAATCCATAGTCTGTTTCGTTAATAAGCTTTTCTTCTATATTATTAACCTTTAGTAGTTCAAAAAGACCTTTATTAATTTTTTTATTATTGTTAAAAATTTCAAGCCCCATTTTTACAATAAGCCTATTTTCATCTATCAAATCTACTATATCACATACAGTAGAGATAGATGCAAATACTAAAAATTCATCTAAATTTTCTTCTATTTCTAGGTATTCATATAAGCCTGATATAAATTTATAGCTAATTCCACCTGCAGATAATGCTTTAAATTTATATTGGCAATCTTCTTGTTTAGGGTTTATTATAGCATCAGCATTAGGTAGTATTTCTACTTTTAAATCATCTTTTTCAATAAATCTAGGTTCGTGATGGTCTAGCACAATTATGTCTAGCCCATTTTCTTTTATATAAGATATTTCTTCTATGCTAGCTATGCCGTTATCACAAGTAAATATAAGTTCAGCTCCTTGTTTTATAACCTCATCTATAGCCTCTTTGTTAAGTCCATATCCCTCTTCTTCTCTGTCTGGTATATAGTACATAACATTTACACCTATGTTTTTTAAGGCTTTATATAATATTACAGTGCTAGTAACCCCATCTACATCATAATCTCCATATATGCATATACACTGATTTTTGGATATAGCACATATGATTTTTTCAAAAGCAATCTCCATACCCTTCATTTCTAAAGGGTTATAGAAAAATGTTTCATCTGTATATAAATATGTATTTATTTTTCTTCTTGTTAAAATATTTCTATTAGCTAAAACTGTGGCAAAAATTTCACTTATATTAAATTCTTTAACCATTCTATCTATATCTGCGTTTACATTTCTAATAGTCCATCTAGCCATTTTTTCCTCCTTTTAAAATTAACGTTATAATTTTATCAGTATATATATAATTTATCAAGTATTTTATATATAAAATTGACAATAATTGTAATTTATTGTATTGTATAGTATAAATAATAAATTAATAATATAAAAACAAACTAAAGGAGGATTTATGTACAAGATTTCAAATTTTACAGATAATGATGATGTAACAATTGTTTCAAGTTTAGGCGGTTTTCAAGTTATAGAATATAAAAGAGATTTAAGCGTTAGCCCTTCATCTGCAATAACTGCATATTATAGTGCTGAAATGAACATAAGAAAACGCCAACTTGTTTGTAATTTAAAAGAAGCACAAGTTACAGTGCAAGCTGGTGCTATGCAATGGATGCTAGGTAATGTAAATGCAACTACAGGCATAAAAGGCGTAGGTGATTTTATAGGTAAAGCTATAAGAGGTAAAGCAAGTGGTGAATCTGTTATTAAGCCAGAATATGTAGGAGATGGCATATTAGTTTTAGAGCCAACTTATAAATATTTAATATTAATGGATGTTGCCGACTGGGGTGGATCTGTAATATTAGATGATGGTTTATTCTTAGCTTGTGATAGCAGATTAAAACATAAAACTGTAATGAGAAATAACCTTTCTTCTGCTATTGCTGGTAGTGAAGGCTTATTTAACTTAAGCTTAAATGGAGAAGGTGTATTTTGTATAGAATCTGATTGCCCTAAAGAAGAATTAATAGAAATAACTTTAGAAAATGATGTTTTAAAAGTAGACGGTAACTATGTTATAGCTTGGAGCAGCAGTTTAGAGTTTACTGTAGAACGTTCAGGCAAAAGCCTTATAGGTTCTGCAGCATCTGGAGAAGGCTTAGTAAATGTTTATCGTGGAAGTGGTAAATTATTAATGATGCCAACAGCTAAAATGCCTAATATTTAATTATGTAAATATAAAAATAGTGTAGATGAAACTACACTATTTTTATATACGTTCACAAGAGGATTCGAACCTCCGACCCCACGCTTAGGAGGCGTGTGCTCTATCCTGCTGAGCTACGTGAACAAATTATTAAATTAAAAAAACAATTAATTTAATAATAAACTACTAAATAATTATAAATTATATAAGTTTAAATGTCAAATAATTTTTTTATATCTTTTATATTAACATCTAAAACAGCTTCTTTATTTTCTTTAGTAATTTGTTCAAAAACTTCTTTTCTATAAATAGGTACATTTTTAGGAGCTTTAATACCTATTTTCACTTGTTCTTTACCAATATCTATAATAACTATCTCTATGTTATCATTGACTATTATAGAATCACCTTTTTTTCTGCTAAGTGCTAACATTTATTCACCACCCTTTTTAAGTTCTTTATATACATAATATTTTATAGGGTAATCTTCATTATTACATATAACTTGTTTAGCATTATTGTTTTTCAAGTTTATAACAATAGGAGCTTTTAAATTTATTGTCATTTCTTTTATATCTTGTGGTATTGTGGCAATACAATAAATCATAATGCTATCTTCACTTATTTCTTGAAGTTCTTGTAAATTTTCTTTTTCTGTAACAGGGTTATAATCTGGTAAAAATCTAACAACATCAAATAATGTAAAAACTATATCTAAATCTTCTATAGATTGTAAAAAACAAAATGGACTATTTTCATCATCATCATACATAAACAAAAATTTCTTAAAATTTTCAAATCCAGGTAACCCATTTTTAAAATTTATAACTTTATTATCATCTACATCTATTTCCCCAAAAAATCTTGTTTTTATTTTCATATTACACCTCTAATTTATTTTATATAAGGATTTAATAATAAGCTTTCATCTCTATTACTTAATTTTTTGTAAATTTCATCTTCTGTAATTAAATTTTCTAAATATTCTCTAACATATATTATATTTTGGCTATAATAATCTAAAATATTTAATAAATCATTTTTATTAATAGCACCTTGTTGATATATATGCTTATCATTATCATAAAAGTGATGAAACATTATAGCGTGTCCTAAATTTATCATATTATATCTCCTATATTTAAAAAATAGCTATCTCACTATTAAAATATAAAAATAGTAAGAATAGCTTATTTTTTATTATCTTAAATAATCTGCTAAAGTAATTTGAGTAATTTGCATACCTATATTAAGAGAAGCCATATATGCTGAATTTGCAGTATTAAAGTTCATCATAACCTCAGCTATGTTAGCATCTTCATTTTGGCTTTTAACAGTAGAATAATTTAATTTATCATCTTCAAGTCTTGTTTGAACAAGCTCAACACGTTTAGAACGAACCCCAATATCTGTTTCTTGTACAGATAATTTAGATTGATAATCTTCTATAGTTTTTATAGTGGTTTCCATTAATCCTCTAATATCATTATCAGGGTGTTTTTCCCAAGCGAGCTTTTCTTCATCTGTCATATCGCTCCATCTTTTTGTTGTACCATCTGGTAAAACAGCATCTACTTTAGATTCTAAAATATCCATTATTCTTTTAAATTCTGTTGTAGGGTTACCATTAGCATCTGTAGTTGTTCCACCTCTTAAGTTGTCATAATCATCTTGGTCGTAAATATCTGTAGCAACAGAATTTATGCCAACAGTAATACCAGCACCAACTTGCACCTCTATAACTTGACCTGTAACAGGGTCTATTGTAGCACCATCGCCGTATACATTAGGGTTTAATATGTTATTGCCATTAGCATCTTTTATTATAGGCTTTTCATCTGTTCTAAAGCCAGAAAATAAACTTCTGCCCATATAGTCGCTGTTAAGCTCTTGCTCTAATTGTTCTAGCAAAGAGTTATATTCTTTTAATATTTTAGCTCTATCTTCTGTAGTATACGTATCGTTAGAGCCTTGAGTCATTAACCCTTTCATATCTGTTAATATTTTATTCATATTAGAAAATACAGTTTCTGTAGCATCTATCCAAGAAGTAGCATCTGATGCATTTTTAGCATATTGCTCTGTTTCAGAAAGCATAGTTCTAAATTTTAAAGAACGGCTAGCTATAATAGGGTCATCTGAAGGAACTTGTATTTTTTTACCTGTTGAGCCTTGAGTATTATATTTATCTAATAGTCCTAAATTTCTATTAATATTAGTAAGCATTCTATTAGACATCATAGCATTTGTTACTCTCATAATTTAAACCTCCTAAACACCAAGTCCATTTATAGTAGTATTATATATTTCATTAATAACATTTATAAGTTTAGATGATGCTTGATATAAATGTTGATACATAACCATATTAGAAATTTCTTCATTAATGCTAACAGCAGAAACTTGCTTTCTTTGGTTATCTATAGATTGAGTAGTATCGGTATAAAAAGATGTAAAGTTTTTAGCTTGTTTAGTATCTATACCAAGAGTTGCAGATATAGCATTTACAAACTGATAAGCACCACCTTCTGCAAATAAAGATGTATCATCTTTAAGGTTTAAAAACCCAAGAACAACCTTATTGTTGCTTTTATCTGTAGGGTCATCACTATCTGATATAGCAAGCTTGCTAGGGTCTTTTTTTATTTCATCAGATAAAGCAAAGTTAAATACATTTATATTTTCATAGTCTGCTCTGTTTAAAGTATCTACTGTTTGCCCTGTAGCATCTGTCATAGTAAATAAAACGCCACCTTTATCACCGTTCATATCGTAGCCATCTTCGTGACCTATAACCCCTGTTAAAGCTCCATCATCAGAATATCTTCTACCAGTGTTCATAGCATAAGCCATAGTTCTTACAAATTCATTTAATTTGTTTATATAATATGGTATCCCCTTATAAGCTCCTCCACCGTTAGGGTCGCTATCACCATCACGAACATCTAGTATACCCTTAAGCTCTCCAGTAAGAGTTTTTAAATTTAAATCATCACCATTTTCCCATTTTATATCATAAAGGCCAGGTGGGTCATCAGGGTGTAAAGGGTTTTGCCTTCTAACACATTCAAGCTTTAAGCTAGAGCTATGGTCTACAAATTCGTGCCCATTTAATAAAACAACATATTTTGTGCCAAGCTCTCTACCTGTACCATCAGAGTATTCTTTTACCTCTACATTGGCATATTTAGATAATTCGTCTATTAAAAGAGCTCTTTGGTCTCTAAGCTCATTTGCTGTATTGCCATCTATTTCATAAGTATAAATTTGTTCATTTAAGCTAGCAATTTGATTACCTATAGAGTTTATACGTTCTACAATAGCATAAGCATCATCATTTAAGTCTATTTGTTGTTGTCTTAGCTTTGTAGCGTGGTTTCTTATATTAGTTACCAATGTGTCTGCTGTGTTTATAACAGAGTTTCTATATTCTAAACTATCTGCAGTAAAAGAAAGTTCAGATAAAGATTTAAAAAAGTCATTTACATTATTAGTTAAGCTTGTTTTTGATAGCTCACTAAGTGAAGTTTCCATAAGGCTTAATTGAGAATATTTTTGTCCATATTCACCAAGAGTGCTAACTTGAGGCCAATATTTTTGGTCTAAATATACGTCTCTATGTTGCCCTATGCCGTAAACAACAGTACCAGTACCAACTTGCCCTACACCGCTGTATCTATCAAGAGGGATACCTGCTTTTTGTTTTATGTATTGTCTAGAATACCCAGGAGTTGCAACGTTAGAAACATTGTGAGATGTTATCTCAAGCCCTGCTCTAGCTGCAAAAAGCCCTGTTGTAGCTATGTTAAATTCGAAAAAAGATGAGCCCATATTTAATTACCTCCTAATTATAAACCAACTCTGCCTGTACCGTTTATTATTTTATCCATCATACCGTCTAAAACATTTACAATTTTAGCAGCAGAATTATATGCGTGTTGGTATTTTAACATATTGCTAAGCTCTTCATCTAAAGAAACCCCAGAAATAGTAAGTCTTTTATTTTGGGCAAGGTCAATGCTACCAACTTTAGATTCAAGCTTTTCTCTATCTTCTTGTACTTTAACTGCAAAATCAGTTATTATTTTTTTGTAATATCCATCTATGGAAGAGCCTTCTAAGTTTGCTAAAGGTTCTTTCCAGTCTTTTATAAGTTGCATCAAAATAGTATTATCGTCTTTATCTCCTTCCACAGAAAACCCTAGTTTGTTATATCCATCTGCCTCTAAAAGCTCTGGGTTTATTTCTATATTATTAAGGGTAAATAAAGTTCCGTAGTCATTAGGATCTTCTGCACCTGTAGCTCCAGATTTTCTAATAAAAATAGGTATGCCAGGGTTTCCATCTAGCCCAACACCACTTGTAGATGCATCGTTTAATAAGGTTACTATCTCGTGCATAAGAGTGTCAATTTTCTTTTGTATGTTAGGTATAGAGAAATTACCAATATCACTATCAGGCATAACATAATTACCTATAACCTCACCACGAGATACTAAAAGCCCTTTTAAAGACCCTTTAGTAACTGTAGAGTTTGTGCCTAAATCTTCAGATGCAAGGTTAGGGAAAAGAGGAGTTGCAGTGCTATCAGCAGATAAAATTTCTTTACTGCTAGTAAATACAGGTTCAACAAAAGGATAATCCCCGTTGCAATATTTAAGACCTATTTTTTGTTGCACATTTCCAACTAAAAGCTCATTACCTTGAAATAATATATCCATTCTTGTGCTATTGCCGTTTCCAACAGGGGTTTCTTTAACCTCTATGTCTAGGTATCCGCTAAGCTCATCTATAAGGTTGTTTCTTGTATCTCTTAAGTCATTAGCTTTGCTACCATCTACCTCTATTTCTTCTATTCTTTGATTTAATTCTGCTATTTGTTCAACAATAGTATTTATGCTGTCTACTTCTTTTTTAATTTGGTTATTTAAGTTCATTTGATATTCAAATAAATTTTTGTTAATATCTTGCATTTTATTTAAAAGAGTAACACAACTTTGGATAAAAGTAGACCTTGTTTCTATAGCACCAGGGTTTTTGCTAACTTCGTTTATAGCGTCCCAAACATCTGCTATAACATCTTGAGCTCTATAATCACTTTGTAATTCACCTATAATGTTATTTATTTCTTCACCTGCTGTGTATTTTCTAGAATAATAGTTTCCAATGCTATTTTCTTCTCTATATGTTGCATCATAAAATTTGTTTCTAAGCTGTCTAACTTGGGATACATTTGTACCAAGTCCAGCTTGAAGTTTTAAGCTACCTACAGGGCTTGAGCCTAAATTTCTATAAGAAAAGTCCCATTGCATAGCTTGTTGCCTAGTGTATCCTGCCACGCTAGAGTTTGCAACGTTATGCCCTGTAACTGCTAAGCCTGCTTGTGCTGCTCTAAGACCGCTTAAAGCGGTGCTAATACCTGCTATCGACATAATAAAACGCTCCTTTATTTATTGTTTAGCATCAAACATTTTTTTATCTGATGAGTTTATTTCATTACCTGCCAAGTCGTAATATGTGGGAGATGCCCCCCCTGCTCCTCTTATTAAATTTATAGAAAAATCTACATAATCTATAGACATTTTTAAAAGCTCTTGGTTTTGGTCGTTAATAGATTTTAACTTAGGTAAAACATCAAGCATTTTTTCTCTAAGCTCTATAAGTTCTTTTTCTCCATCTTGCCCTTTTATATTTTCTATAATATCTTTTAAAGATATATTTTGGTTTTTACCTAAAACCATAGATATATCTTTAAAAAATTCAATTCTTTTTTTCTCTAACCTTTGGTTTCTTCCAACAAGAACATTTTCTTCTTTAACAAAAGCTTGTAATTCATCTATGTTATTTTCTATAATAGAAACCTTCTTTTTTGAGGCTATTTCTAAAAGGGATTGGTAAATATTGGTTTGTTCTTCTAGAGTATCTATAAGTTCTTTTATAAGGCTTGCCAAAATATCACCTCAATTAGTATTTAGATAAAAGCTTTTTAGCAATATCTTCTGTAGATACGTTGTAGCTTTCATTTTTCATTTTATCTAATATGTTATTTACTTTTTCTTCTCTAACATCAGGGCTATTTGCCACTGCTTTTAAAACAGTTTGAAAATCTCTAGCTTGATTAGAAACTATAAAAGTATCATTTTTCTTTTCTTGTTTTTCAATTTTTTTATCGTTTTTTATATTTTTATTATATAAATTTGTTGCATTAAATAAATTTGTTATTTTCATAAATAAATCCTCCTTGTAGCCAATAATAAATACCTTCCCCCATAGTTTTAAACTATCTAATATATATATCGTACACAACTTTAAAAATATTAATACAAATTTTTAAAATATTATTTTTATTATATGTAAAAATAATGTATAAAATTAAGGCTACCCGTTAAATGGGTAGCCTTAATTTTATACATTTACTCTATTGTTTCTTTTTGAAATACCATCTAAGGTAATATTTTCATTTTTGCTATGTAATGCATAAGTTAAATCTATGAAATCTTGTTCTGTGTATTTAATCTTATCCATTTTTGTTTTAATAGGTATAGAATATTTTTTTTCTAATGTTTCTATGTTTATAAAGTGTTGTGTAAATATAGGTATAAGTAATATTCTTTGTGATAACTTAAAAACATAAGCTTTTTGCATATCTATATATCTTATATAAATAGGTCTAGAATCAATAAAAGTTATTAACCCTTCATCTGCCAAGATAAACCTTTGCATATCTTTAAATCTAACACCTGTTCTAAATTTCTCGTTAATATCAGAAGGTAGCTTTGCTAAAGCTGCTTTAGCCTTAGCTTTAAGTATAAAAGGAACAAGTATAGTAATAACTAATGCTGCACCAAGTAAAATACCTAATATTTTGTTAGTATCACCTGTATCTCCTGTACTATCCTTTAGAACAGTATTAACTAAGATTAAGATTATAACAGCAAAAGATATAACTGTCAAGTTAATGCTAAGATAAGTTTTTGATATTTTGTTAGCCATAGATATGACATATTCTTTTATATCATCTTGTTTTGTATACTCCATTTCAAAATCCTCCTTATAATAGATATAACAAATTGTACCATATAAATATATTTATTTCAATATTTTTTTTATAAATATTAATTTAATTTTTATATTTTTACATTTATTCAATATAAACTCTTAATATATCCTATATTGTTTTTATTTTCTATTGGTAATTTATTAACTTATATGCTTTGTTAATCCATAAATTATATAATTATATTTTGTACTGTAAATATCTATCATAAATTTTCTAAATGATACTTTAAAAAGACTGTATTAAAATCATACAGTCTTAATCTACATTATATTCTTTAAAATTATAAACTATCCATTATATCCTGCATATCATATTTCCCAGCAGGCTTATTATATAAAAATTTAGAAGCTTTAACAGCTCCAATAGCAAATACTTCTTTAGAGTGAGCAAAATGAGTAAACTCTATTATTTCATCTTTACCAGCATATATAACAGAATGTTCCCCAACAATATTACCACCTCTAATAGCAGATATACCTATTTCCTTTTTACTTCTTTTTTCTCTTGTTTTGCTTCTATCATAAACATATTCAAATTTATTATCCATAGAATCGTTTATAGCATCAGCAAGTAAAAGAGCAGTACCGCTAGGAGCATCTATTTTTTGGTTATGATGCTTTTCTATTATTTCTATATCAAAGCCATTTTCATCTAAAATAGCAGATGCTTTTTTAAGCAAGCTTGCAATAAGGTTAATGCCAAGGCTCATATTAGCAGATTTAAAAACAGGTATAACCTTAGATGCCTCCTCTATTTTTTTGATAGTATCTTCGCTAAGCCCTGTAGTGCATAAAACAACAGGCATTTTTTTATCTAAACAATAATCGATAAGTCTATCAACAGCACTAGCTGTAGAAAAATCTATAATAACATCTGCCTCTATGTTACATTCTTTTATATCTGTAAAAACAGGAAAGCTAGAATTATTAGCAAAAACATCAACACCAGCTACAATTTCACAAGTTTCATCTTTCTCTACAATCTTGCAAATAGCTTGTCCCATTTTTCCGTTACAACCGTGCATTATTATTTTTAACATATTATCACCTTTTCATTAGTTATTTTGTTATTAAGCCTATTCTGTTAGAATAGGCTTAATATTTATTAATTATTTAATTAAGCCATAGTTTTTCATAGCTTCTTTTAAGATTATAACATCTTTTTCTTCCATATCTACAAGAGGCTCTCTAAAATAAGCTTTGCCATAGCCTAAAATATCTAAAGCAGTTTTTACAGGTATAGGGCTTACCTCGCAAAAGAGTGCATTGTTAAGCTCAACAGTAGAAAGTTGTAAGTTTTTGCTTTCTTCAATATTTCCATCTAAAAAGCTTTGTACAATATTATGAGTATCTTCAGGTATAATATTAGCCATTACAGATATAACACCTTTACCGCCTATAGATAATATAGGTACAATTTGGTTATCGTTACCAGAATAAATGTAAAAATCTTTATCACAAATGCTAGCTATCTCAACAACTTGTGATATATTTCCGCTAGCTTCTTTAACCCCTACAATGTTATCTATTTTAGATAGCTCTAAAACAGTTTTAGGTAACATATTAAGCCCTGTTCTAGAAGGAACATTATAAAGTATTATAGGAAGCTTTACGCTTTGTGCTAATATTTTATAATGATTTATTATGCCTTGTTGTGTAGTTTTGTTATAATAAGGTGTAACTATTAAAAGCCCATCTACACCTATCTCTTCACATTTTTTGCAAAGACTAACGCTGTGCATAGTGTTGTTACTTCCAGCCCCTGCTATAACAGGCACTCTTTTGTTAACCTTTTCTACACAAAATTTAATAACCTGAAATTTTTCTTCATCTGTTAATGTGCTAGGCTCACCTGTTGTGCCACAAACAATTATAGCATCAGTGCCATTTTCTATTTGAAAGTTTATAAGCCTTTCAAAAGCTTCAAAATCTACCGTTTTATCTTCCTTAAAAGGAGTTACTATAGCAACGCCCGAACCTGTGAAAATACTCATATTTATACACCTCTTTTTTATTTTAACATATCATTTTTTATAATATACTCAGCTATCTGTACTGCGTTAGATGCAGCCCCTTTTCTTATGTTATCAGCAACAACAAACATATTTATACCGCTGTCTAGGCTTTCATCTCTTCTTATTCTTCCTATGTAAACTTCGTCTGTGTCATTAGCTATAGTAGCTAATGGATATTCATTTTTTGTAAAATCGTTTAAAACTACAACACCTTGCATATTTTCTAAGTCTTTTATAAGCTCATCTAAGTTAAAATCGTTATAAAATTCTACATTTATGCTTTCACTGTGAGAATTTTCAACAGGTACACGAACTGTTGTAGCAGTAATTTTTAAATCATCATTGTGTAATATTTTTCTTGTTTCATTTATCATTTTCATTTCTTCTTTTGTATAGCCTGTATCTAAGAAGTTATCAATGTGAGGTATACAGTTATTTGCTATAGGGTGTAAAAACATACTAGGCTCTATACCTTTTAAGCCGTTTTGTAAATCTAAAACACCAGCTCTTCCTGCACCAGATACAGCTTGATAAGTAGAATATACAATTCTTTTTATTTTATATTTATCATTAAGAGGTTTTAGTGCAACAACCGCCTGTATAGTAGAACAGTTAGGGTTTGCAATTATCCCCTTATGTTTTGAAATATCTTCAGGGTTTACCTCAGGTACAACAAGAGGCACCTCTTTATCCATTCTAAAATATGAGCTATTATCTATTACAATGCAACCTTTGCTAGCAGCTATAGGTGCATATACTCTGCTTGTTTCGCCACCTGCTGAAAATAAAGCTATATCAATGCCTCTATCAAAAGAATCTTCTTTAAGCTCTTCAACCTCATATTCTTTTCCGTTAAAAGTTATTTTACTGCCTGCACTTTTTTTAGATGCAAATGCGTAAAACTTATCTATAGGTAAGTTTTTTTCTTCTAAAACTTTTAAGAAAGTTCTACCAACCATACCTGTAACACCAACAACAGCTAAATTAACTTTTTTCATAAACATACTCTCCTAAAAAATATAATATAAAAGACTGACTAAAAAGCCAGCCTGAAAATTTTATAGAACTAGCCAAAAGGCTAATAAATATGTTGTTCTAAATTTCAAGATAGCTCTCCGTCAATAAAAAGACGACAGTCGTACGGCTCTTAACCAGCACAACCAGGTAAAAAACATTTAGGTGTTTAATACCTTCGGCATTTTTTCCTTTTAGTATATTTCATTTGTACCTAAATACATCTACATACTTACTAATAAAAAATGCACCTCTATCATTTTTTATATAATAACATTTAATTTTTTTTATGTCAATATATTATATTATGTTTATAAAAATTTATGATTAATTTTCATTTTCTAAAGATATATTTTTTGCTATCTTTCTGTTTTTAATAAGATATATAAGTATAAATAAAGTTAAAAATAAAGTTATGCTCATAGCTATAGATAAGCATATTATGGCAATGAGAAAATAATTTATATTTTTATAATGTTGTATATTATTTCCATTTTCTTTCTGCCCATCTTCACTTTTTTTGTTTTCTTCTTTTTTTCCTTTATTTACACTTTTGCTATTGTTTTTTTTGCCATTTTTATATGTAGTATTTTGGCTTATAACTGTATTTTTACCGTTACCACCTGTTAAGTACATTATCTTGCTATGGTTTTTAGCACTTACAATGGTAAGGATAAAAAATAACACTATAAAAAATATGGTTGTAAATATAGTTATTTTTTGGTTCATAAAAACACCTTCTTTTTATTATTTATATGTAAAGCTCTATTATTTCATCTAAAAATTCTTTTATTGTTTTATTATGTAATGTAATACCTTTAGGTAATAAGCTTTTTTCTGTAAATCCAGGTATGGTGTTTACCTCTAAAACATAAACATCATCATCTTTTATCATAAAATCTATGTTAGCATAACCTTCGCATTTTAAAAGATTAAAGGCTTTTTTAGATATTTCTTTTATCATTGTTTGTAAAAACTTAGGAAGTCTTGAAAAATGTATATTAGTGTTTTTGTCATATTTTTCATCATATCCAAATATATCTGTATCGGTATCTATATCTAGCATAGACAAAACATAAACCCCCTCTTTGTTTTGTACAACGCTACATATAGCCTCTTTACCGTCTATAAATTTTTCTATTAAAATATCATCATCTAGCTTTTTTATATCTTTTATAGCTTCAAAGGCTTCTTCTATGTTTTTAGCAATTTTTATACCTATGCTAGAGCCACCTTTGTTAGGCTTTACAATAACAGGATAAATAAGCTCATCTATTTCACTTTTGTAAAGGTAATAATCTTCTTCTTTTTTTATATAAACATAATCTACAACAGGTATGTTGTTAGCCTTTAATATAGTTTTGGAGAGATTTTTGTCCATACATATACCGCTAGATAAGGCTTTACTGCCTATATATTTTATATTTAATATATCTAAAAAAGCTTGTATAGTCCCATCTTCCCCTATGCCCCCGTGCATAAGGTTTAATACAATATCTGGGTTAAATAATTTTATATAATTTATTAAGTCATTTATATTTAAAACGTCAATATCTAATATATTGTATTTATCTTTGTCTATATGTTTTATTACATTCTCAAAAGATTTTAAAGATATTTCTCGTTCTAAAGATGTTCCACCTTTTAAAATCATAAGGTTTATTTTCATATTATCCCTCCAAAACTATATTTTATATATTTCTTAAAGCTTTAGCAGCATCTGTTGGCAAAACAGAGTTTACAAACATACCAGTAGAAAATTCAAATCCACCTAAGTTACCAACTCTTGGTATAATCTGAATAAAAAAATGATATTCCTCTTGGCTTTTAAGCCCGTTGTATAAACATATATTATAGTCTAGGTTGTTATACATTAAGTTAAGCTTTATTAATATTTTTTTTAATATAACACCTAAGTTTTTAAGCATCTTATCATCTAAATATATAATATTTGTAATATGCTTTTTAGGTATAATATTAACTTCATAACAATATAAGCTATCTTCAGGGCAAAAAGCTAAAAAATCTTTATTTTCATATACAAAATTTTCGCTATAATCTAAGCTACAAAAATAACATTTTTCATTTTCTTCTTCATATTTTTTTAAAGCATTTATCATATATTTTTGCTTATTTGGTAATGTTGATAAACCTAAAACCTGCCAATGAGAATGCTCTTGAGATGCTCCTGCATTTTGTCCTTGGTTTTTAAATACTTGTACATATTTAAGGTTTTTATCTGTAGATAATATTTCAAAAAATTCTTTTATGCTTTTAATTAAATAAAATAAATGTTCATCTGTAAAATCTATAATGTTTTTATAATGGTCTTTAGTATCTATCAAAACATAATGTTTGCCATAGTTTGTATCATTATTAGTTAATATAGGATATTTGTTATCTATTATCCTTATTTCTTCATTAAATGTTGTATATATGTTATTAGCTGCTAAATGCTTATTTTCTATACAAAAGGGACATATATCTATAGGAGTTGTTAATATATTTTTTTTATTACTTTGTGGTCTTTTAAATCTTTCTAAAGAATATATAACATATTCTCCTGTTAAGAAATTTTGTTTAATCATTTTCCACTTCCTGTTCTATATACCATTTTTCTATATTATTATATTGGTTATAAATATTAGGTTTTTTCTCCCCTTTAACAGTGTAATCTGTAAGTAAAATTTTATCTTTAAAAAATATACCAACAACAGGTAGTTGTTCTGTAAAATATTGTTGCATTTCTATGCTTGATTTTAAAAAGGCTTCTTCAGATGTAGCTGTATAAATATTTCCTACTAGATAGTCCATTCTAGAATCTTTAAAGTTTTGATAATTAATCCCACCTTCTCCTGTACCAGATGACATTAAAAAGTTTTGTAAATTAGGTATAACTCCAAAATCTATACCAGCTAAAAACATATCAAAGTTACCAGTTTGCAAGTCATTTTTATATTCTTCAAAAGGCTTTTTAACAACATTAACATTAAGGCCTATTTGATTTAGCCTTTTTTGTATAAGTTCAGCTGTTTCTATTCTTTCTTTATTTTCTAAATTAACTAATAAGTTTATATTTATCATATCTTGTGTTAAATTAGCTTTTCCTAAAGCCTCCATAGCTTTTTGTATGTTATAATCATAGGTTTCTATATCCTTATAAGCCAAGAAAGAATTAGGATTTATAGGTGCTATTGCCTTTTGTCCTTTGCTTAAATAAATGTTGTTTATTATTTCATCTTTAGGTATGGCATAGGCTATAGCCTTTCTAAATTCTACATTTTTAAATATATCTTTATCAAAGTTAAATCCTAAATATTCAAAGTTATTGCTAGTTATACCAGTAGATATTTTTTCTCTTTTATAATTTAAGTTACCCCAGCTAGAAAAATCTATAGATATGCTATTAGTTATATTTTTTTCAAAAGCATTTAAGTCTGTATAGCTATCAGGAGTTATAAGCACTTTTATAGTGTTAATATAAGGGGTTCCTTTAAAAGATGTTGTTTTTTCTAATATAAGATAGTTTGCAAGCCTATAGCTTGAATATTTAAAACTTCCGCTTCCTATAGGCTTTAAGCTTTGGCTACTTTCTAAGCTTAAGTTATTTTTGTAATAATGGCTAGGTATAACAGGAAAACATAAGTTATACATAAAAAAGCTATAAGGCTCTGTATATTTTATGATAACTTGGTTACCTTTGCTACTATAAGATTCCACTTTATATAAAGCATTAACATATAAAGATGTAGGCGTTTGTTTTATAACATCTAGTGAAAAAACAACGTCTTTAGCAGTTATAGGTTTACCATCGTGCCAATATATGTCATTTTTTATATCTATATATATAGTTTTTCCATCTTCTGATATGGAGTAATTGCTTGCTATGTTAGGCATAGGCTTTAAGCTTTCACTATCTATTGTAAAAAGAGGTTCAAAAACTAGCTTTAAAATATCATCTACAGTTGCATCTTCATTTATTAAAGGGTTTAATGTTTTTGGCATACGCATAGATAGCACTAGCTCTCCACCTTCAGTTATAGTTTCTGCTTTGTTTTCTTCTGTTGTTTGTGTGTTATTTACGGTAGTTTCTTCTGTGTTTTGTGCATCGGCTTGTGTGTTTACAGTTTCTGTGTTACTTTCTATGTTTTCTTCTTTTTCATTGCCACAAGCTGATAACATAAGGCAAGCCAAAAAAATTAAAATTCCTTTGTATAATTTCATATTTCCTCCTATTTAAAAATGTCTATCTTAAACAAAATTTTGTATCCTTTTTTCATTATATTTATTTTTTTAACGTATTTATTAGTTTCTTCAAAAGGTATAGTGTGGATATATCCATCTAAAGAGTATTTGTCGTTATCAAGCCATTTGTAAACGTTGGTGCTTCCTGCGTTATAAGCACAAAGGGCAAGCCTTTCATCTTTAAATTTATCTAAAAGATAGCTTAAGTAATAACAGCCAAGCTCTATGTTAACCTGTACTTCATATAGCATATCTTCTGTAAAGTTTTCCATTTCTATCTTATTGGCAAGCCATTTTCCTGTATCAGGCATTATTTGCATAAGGCCTATAGCACCTTTGTTTGATACAGCTTTGCCATCAAACCTGCTTTCTGCATTTATAACTGCATATACAAGCTCTTTTTCTAAATTATATTTTTTAGCATATTTATCTATTATTTCATCATATTTTCTAGGTAAAACATAGTTTATAAAAAGCCTAGATATTAATATTATCAAAATCAAAAATAATATTATTTTTAAAATTTTTACGAATTTTTTACTGTCTAAAGTATAAAACATTATCAAACTTCCTTTTTTAATTGTTGTTTTATAATTTCTTCAAGGTTAGCCCCTTCATCGTTAAATATAACAAAATCTGCAAATTTTTTGTTTTCCTCAAAAGGTGTTTGGCTGTTTATCCTGTTTATAACAACCTCTTCTTCTATATTATCTCTTACCTTAAGCCTTTGTATTCTTGTTTCTAAATTAGCATAAACTATCCATACAGTATCTACTATTTTATGTAAATTAGCTTCTATCAAGAGAGGAGCATCTATCACAATATAGTTATATTTATTTTCTTCTTTTTTAGTATTTATTAATTGTTTTATTTCTTTAACAATGTATTTATGAGTTGTTTTTGTTAAATAATCTAGCTTTTCTTTATCAGAAAAAACTATTTTCCCAAGTTTTTTTCTATCTATCTCTTTATCATCATTTAAAATGTCATTTCCAAAATAATCTACTATTTGAATGTATGCATCTTTTCCTTTTTTTATAACGCTATGGGCTATCTTATCTGCATCTATAATATATGCGTTATATTTTTTTAAGATAGAACAAACTGTGGTTTTTCCACAGCCTGTTCCTCCTGTTAAACCTATTATTATAGTTTTATTTTGTGTCATACCAGTTTTCACCTTCGTTTATATCTATAAGCATTTTTACAGAAAATTGTATAGCATTTTCCATTTCATCTTTTAAAATATTTTTAATAATTTCTTTTTCTTCTTTGTAAGTTTCTATTAAAAGCTCATCGTGCACTTGTAATATTAACCTTGACTTTAGGTTTTCCTTTTTTATACGGTTGTAAACTTTTATCATAGCAATTTTTATAATATCTGCAGCTGTACCTTGTATAGGCGTGTTCATAGCTATCCTTTCGCCTATGCCTCTTTGTAAAAAGTTAGATGAATTTATCTCAGGTACATATCTTATTCTGCCAAAGTAAGTTTTAGTATATCCTGTTTCTTTAGTTTGTTTTACTGTATTATCTAAAAATTCTTTTATGCTAGGGTATTTATCAAAATAGTCGTTTATATATTCTTCTGCTTTAGCCTTTGTAATGCCTAAATCTTGAGAAAGAGAAAAGGCTTGTTTTCCATATATAAGCCCAAAGTTTATAGCTTTAGCTGCTCCTCTTTCAAAAGTTGTAACCTCATCTAAAGGCTTTTTAAAAATTTTAGATGCTGTCATTTTGTGTATATCTTGCCCTTCGTTAAAAGCTTGTATAAGATGTTCATCTTGAGATAAATGTGCAAGCACCCTAAGCTCTATTTGAGAATAATCAGCATCTACAAAAATGTAACCTTCCTCTGGTTTAAAAACTTTTCTTACCTTATGCCCAAGCTCTATCTTTATAGGTATGTTTTGTAAGTTAGGTTCAGTGCTACTTAGCCTACCTGTTGCTGTTGCTGTTTGGTTAAAGCTTGAATATATCCTGCTTGTTTTTTCATCTAAAACGTTTAAAAGCCCATCTGCATAAGTACTTTTTAATTTTGCATAAGTTCTATATACTAATATTTTAGGTATTATTTCGTGTTTATCATATAGCTTTTCTAAAACATCGGCAGATGTAGACCAGCCTCTTGTTGTTTTTTTGCCACCTTTTAAGTTAAATTTATCAAAAAGTATTTCTCCTAGTTGTTTAGAAGAATTTATGTTAAATTCTTCCCCTGCTATTAAATGTATTTCTTTTGTAAGCTCTTCTATCTCTTTATCTAGCTCTTGCTGATATTCTATAAGCTCTTCTTTACAAACTTTTATGCCATAAAGCTCCATACTAGCTAAAACTTCTATAAGAGGCATTTCTATGTTATAAAATAAATTTTGTTGGTCATTTTCTTCTATTTTCTTGCTAATAATCTCCTTTGCTTTATAAGCTACATAGCTATGCCTTGCGCAGTATTTAAACCATAAATCTTCTTCTATATCATAAATAAACTTTTTAGATTTTCTAGTGCCTAATATATCATCTTTTTCATCGTATTCTAGGCTTAAAAATTCTTCTGCAATATGGTTATAGTCGTATTTATTTTTGCTAGGGTTTAATATATAAGCCCCTATCATAACATCAAATGTTAGGTTATTTAAGCTTATTCCTTTTTTTGTTAAAAACACAATATCTGTTTTACCATCTAATGTTATTTTTTTATAGTTCTCTTCAAAAAAAGGCTTATATATATTTAAAAATTCATCTTCATCTATGCAATCATAAACTTTAATAAACGTACCGTTATCTTCTTTTGTTGTAAAGCCAACCCCTGCAAATATATCATTATCATATATCATTTTATATGCTATTTCTTCATCTTTTTTAAGGGTATCAAAATATGCTTTAGCCTCTTCTATGTTGTCTATAAGGTTAAATTTAACATCATCTTCTTTTTTAGGTGTTTCTTTAAATTTAGCTAATATGCTTTTTAGTTCATATTTTTGGCATTCATTAAAAAAACTTTCGTTAAATATATCTTCTGTTTTAACATTTATAAAATCTATAGGTACATTAGTATCTATAGTAACTAAATATTTGCTAAGCATTGCCTGTTCTTTATATTGTAAAAGATTTTCCCCTGCCTTTTTAGGCTTAATGTTTTCTGCATTTTCTATAGCAGTTTCCACTGTTTTATATTCATTTATTATTTTTATAGCAGTTTTTTCACCAACAGAAGGTACCCCTGGTACATTGTCTGATGTATCCCCCATAAGTGCTTTAACTTCTATAAATTCTGTAGGTGTTACCCCATATTTTTCTATAACATCTTTTTCAAAATAATCTTCTGTTTCTGTTTTACCTGCTTTTGTTTTAGGTATTTTAATTTTTATATTTTCTGTAGCAATTTGCAATAAATCTCTATCTCCGCTTACAATAACAGGGCTTATACCCATAGCCTCTGCCTTTTTTGCAATAGTAGCTAAAACATCGTCTGCCTCATAACCTTCTTTTTCATAAATAATAACGTTCATAGCTTTTAAAACTTCTTTAATTAAAGGAATTTGCGTTCTAAGCTCATCTGGAGATTTTTTTCTGTTTCCTTTATAATCGCTATATTTTAAGTGTCTAAATGTAGGTTTTGGCAAATCAAAACTAACGCCTATATATGTAGGTTGTTCTTCTTCTATAAGCTTAAATAAAATGTTTAAAAAGCCATATATAGCGTTTGTATGCTGTCCATCTTTATTTGTTAAAAGTGGTATTGCATAAAAAGCTCTGTTCATTATACTGTGTCCGTCAATAAGCATTAATTTTTCCATATCATTCTCCTTTAAAATTATAACTATATATGGTATCTATATGTATAACACAAAGTGTATTGTATATTATAATTATAGTTTTATTTTTAATTTTAACATAAATGGTAAAATATATCCACATTTTTTAATTAATTTATTATAGAACAATGTAAAAATACTTAATATGTAATATACTATATAGTATTATTATAAAATATCCACCATTTCTGTTATAAGCTGATAAAATGTTATAAATAATAATTTTATATACAAAAAAAGCATACGCTTAATAGCGTACACCCTTTTTATAAGTGAGTCACCCGGGGCTCGAACCCGGGACACCTGGATTAAAAGTCCAGTGCTCTACCAACTGAGCTAGTGACCCAAAATGGTGCCCAGAGACGGAATCGAACCGCCGACACGAGGATTTTCAGTCCTCTGCTCTACCGACTGAGCTATCTGGGCTTGCCTCAACAACAAAATCAATTATATATTATAATTTTCAATATGTCAACACTTTTTTTAAAATTTTTTTAAAAATTTTTTTAACAGCTAAAATTTCAAAAAAATTTGACCTTTTAATACGTTTATAATATAATAATATATTAATGATTAAAATACATTATTTTAATATATATAAATATTATTTTAATATATATATAAAATTTTATTTTAATATATATTAAATTTTATTTTAATATTATATGGAGGATATTATGGAGCTTTTAGATAGCTTAAGAGATATTATGTCAAATGCTACAGGCTTTGAAAAAAGCAAAAATTATTATTTTGAAAATCATATTTGCCAAAAAACTGGTAATAATATAAAAGTAAATCTAGATTTTAAGCTTTCAACAGAAAATAATGATAAAATAATGAAATTTGGTATGTGTAAGCATTGTAAAAAAGTTTTTTATTATTACGATTTTGAAAGTCATTCACTTTAAATATTAGGAGGATAAATTTATGGAAAATGAAAATAACAACCTAGCTCAAACAGGTAATTTTATACATAGCTATATACAAGAAGATTTAAAAGGCGAGCTTAATAAGCTTCATACAAGGTTTCCTCCAGAACCTAACGGCTATCTTCACATAGGACACGCTAAAAGTATCTGCCTTAACTTTGGGCTTGCAGAGCATTATGGTGGCAAATGTAACCTTCGTTTTGATGATACAAACCCAGCTAAAGAAGATGATGAGTTTGTTCGTTCTATAAAAGAAGACATAGCTTGGCTAGGCTTTGATTGGGAAGATAGGCTTTATTTTGCATCTAGCTATTTTGAAAAAATGTATGAATGTGCCGTTAAGCTTATAAAAAAAGGCAAAGCTTACGTATGCGATTTAACCCCAGAAGAAATAAGAGAAAAAAGAGGCACATTAAACACTAAAGGTGAAGAAAGCCCTTATAGAAACCGTTCTATAGAAGAAAACCTAGACCTTTTTGAGCGTATGAGAAAAGGCGAATTTAAAGATGGTGAAAAAACTCTTCGTGCAAAAATAGATATGTCATCAGGCAATATAAATATGCGAGACCCTGTTATTTATAGGATAGCTCATATCCCTCACCATAAAACAGGCAACGATTGGTGCATATACCCTATGTACGATTTTGCACACCCTTTAGAAGATGCCTTTGAAGAAATAACACATTCTATTTGTACAATGGAATTTGAAGACCATCGCCCTTTATACGATTGGTTTATAAACGAGCTTGATTTTAAAGTTAAGCCACGCCAAATAGAATTTGCAAAGCTTAATTTATCTAATACAATTATGGGTAAAAGATATTTAAGACAATTAGTAGAAGAAGGCAAGGTAGATGGTTGGGACGACCCACGCCTTGTTACCTTATCTGGTATTAGAAGAAGAGGTTATACCCCAGAATCTATAAAAAACTTCTGCCAAATGGTAGGTGTATCAAAAGCATCAAGTGTTGTAGATACAGCTCAGCTTGAATACTGTATAAGGGAAGATTTAAAGGCTAAAGTAAATGTTGTTATGGCCGTTTTAGACCCTATAAAAGTTGTTATAACTAATTACCCAGAAGATAAAGAAGAAACATTAGTTATAGAAAACAACCCAGAAAATGAAGATTTAGGCACTAGAGAAGTTACTTTCTGTCGTGAGCTTTATATAGAAAGAGATGACTTTTTAGAAGATGCACCTAAAAAGTTCTTTAGGCTTTCTGTTGGTAAAGAAGTTAGGCTAAAAGGTGCTTATTTTATAATGTGTAACGAAGTTATAAAAGATGAAAATGGCAACATTATAGAGCTTAGATGTACTTACGACCCAGAAACAAAAAGCGGTTCAGGCTTTACAGGGCGTAAGGTAAAAGGTACAATACACTGGGTATCTGCTAAACACGCAGTTAAAGCTACTGTTAATTTATACGATAGCCTTGTGGTGCCATCTGAAGAAAATGAAAAAGAGCTTGTTGAAAACAAAAATTCTTTAATAGTATTAAACAATGCTTATATAGAGCCTTCTATATGTAACGCAAACAAAATGGATAGGTTCCAGTTTATAAGAAACGGCTATTTTATAGCAGATAGTAAGCATTTTGAAAAAGATAACCTTGTATTTAACAGAATAGTTTCTTTAAAAAGTTCTTTTAAAGCATAGTTTTATAAACTTATTTTAGAGGGGGCAATTTTATGAAAAGCTTAAAGGCTTATCGCTTTTTCAATTTATATTTACCTGTTATGCTAGAGCAAACACTTTCTACTGTTTCTACTATGCTAGGCACAATGTTAGTTAGTGGGCTTGGTACGGCTGTTAGTGCTGGTGTTGGTATGGTAGATCAGATAAACTTTGTATTTATGAATGTTTTAACTTGTATTGCAACTGGTATAACAGCAATAGTATCCCAATGCGTAGGTAGAAACGATATAAAAAAAGCACAAGATTGTGCTAACCATTCTATCACTATATCTATTTATGCATCTATCATTATAAGTGCTTTTCTTATGATATTTAGAACCCCTCTTTTAAATCTGCTTTTTGGCAAGGCAGAGCAAGCAGTTTTAGATTCTGCTGGTGTATATTTATTTTTTACATCTATATCCTTGCCCTTTTTAGCACTTTTTAATGTTTTTACAGGTATAAGGCGTGCAACAGGTGATAATTTAAGCCCTCTTATAGGTGCCTTTTTATCAAATATATTTTATGTAATAATAACTGTTTTTTGTATAAAAGTTTTAAAGCTTGGTATAAGTAGCGTTGGGTATGGGCTTTTAGCCTCTCGCCTTATATCTAGCGGAATCCTTTATTTTTACATATATTTTAAGCCACGTATTTTAAAAATGCCAAAGCCTACTATAAAATTTAGCTTAAAAATTTTAAAACCTGTTTTAGATATAGCAATACCAAATTCTGTAGACGGTATAATATTTAACGGTGGTAAGCTATTAGTGCAAGTTTTTATGTCTGGTATGGGTACACCTGCACTATCTGCAAATACAATATGTAATTCTATATCAAATTTTATACAATTACCAGGCAAAACATATCAAGTTACCTGTGTTCCAACCACAGGCGTTGCCTATGGAAGCGGAGATATGAACCGAACAAAAAAAGTTATGCTAAGCCAAACCTTTGGCGCTAACATATCCCAGCTTATAATGAACATCATTTTTTACCTATTTTGTGGTAATATATATTTATTATATACAAAAGATGCTCAAGTTTTAGAATATTCTCATAACCTTATAAATAGCTTTTTAATTTTAAGCCCTATCTTTTGGGCAACATCTTTTATGACACCTAGTGCATTAAGAGCTACAGGTGATGCTAAGTTTACTATGAACATATCTGTAATAAGCCTTATTATTTTTAGGATATTTTTCTCTTGGTTGCTTGGTGTATATCTAGGCTATGGAATATATGGTGTTTGGGCAGGTATGTATATAGATTGGGTGTTTAGGTCTGCTTTTTATTTTACAAGGATATTTTCTAAAAAATGGCACCCTAAAAATATATAAAAAATTAACATAAAAAGGAGAACTTATGCAAAATAGAAACAGAAGAAAAAGAAAGAAGAAAAAAAGCCTAAAGAGAAAGTTTTTTAAAATAGTTTTCTCAATGCTAACGTTATATTTTATAGGGCTAGTTTGCTTTTTTGTATATGCTTTTATAACAAGCGACCCTAATAATGGTGGTGGTAGCTTTGTAAACAAGGTTACAGAAAAGGTTTTACCAAAGCCACCAGATAGAACGCTAGTCCTTGTAGCTTGTACCGATGAAGAGGAAGGAAGAACAGATGGCATAATGCTTGTAGATTATAACGCTATAAATAACCAAGTATCTGTAGTATCTATCCCTAGAGATACAAAGGTTTCAATCCCTCCTGATATGTGGGAAGTTATGGTACAAAATTTTCCTATAATAAAAAATGATAACCCAGACTTTAAAAAGATAAATGCTATACCAAACTATGGTCAAGAGCAAGGGATGGAGTTTTTAGAAAGATATTTAGAAGATTTATTAGATGTAGAGATAGATTACTATGTACATTTTAACTTTGAAGGCTTTAAATATATAGTAGATTCTGTTGGTGGTATAGAGTTTGATGTACCTAGACGTATGAAATATTCAGACCCAACACAAGATTTGTATATAGATTTACAACCAGGTATGCAACTTTTAGACGGGGATAAGGCAGAACAGCTTTTACGTTATAGATATGATAACGGTAAAAAATCTGGCTATGCTCGTGGGGATTTAGATAGAGTTGAAGTTCAACAAGCTTTTGTTAGTGAGTTTATAAAAAAGGTTACAAGTGTAGATACTGTTATATCTAACCCTAAAGCATATTATACAACTTTAACTCAATATGTAGATACAAACTTTGGTATAGATGATGCTGTAAAATATTTAGGAGAAATCAAAAAAATAGATACAAATAATATTAACACCTACACTATCCCTTGTACACCACAAACTATAAGTGGTACTTCTTTTGTTATTTTAGATGATGCACAGGTTAAAGAATTTGCATATGAAGTATTTAAAGCTCCTACTGTAAACCCAGAAGATATTGTATACGTAGATAGCTTTGATAAATCTATACAAGTATTAAATGGTAGCTATACATCTGGCTTAGCAGGTAAAACAAAAGACCTTCTACAAGATAATGGATATATTGTAGGTAACATTGGTGACTCCCTAGATGCTAAATCACAGGAAACAAAAATATATGTAGCAGAGCACGGACAAGGAAATGATTTACAAAAATTCTTTAAAAATTCTAAAATTGTTGTAAACAAGCTAAAAACAGAAGAATATGGCTATGATATAACAATAGTTTTAGGCACTGAAGATGAACTTATAGAAACAGCAAGCCAAGATACAGAGGAAACTTCTTCTTAAAAAATAGCCACTATAAAAATAGTGGCTATTTTTATGATAATTAATATGTTTTTATGCTTGCATTGATAGTTTAATAAGTGTATACTCTATAAAGATAAATTTATAAAATATAAACTAAGGTGATAAAATGAAAAAAACATTAGCTATTGTAGGTGGTGGTGCTGTTGGGCTTAGCTCAGCAATACACGCTTATAACTTTGCAAAAGATAAAATAAATATAATTATTTTAGAAAAACTAGATAGAGTTGGTAAAAAAATATTAGCAACAGGTAATGGACGTTGTAATTTTACAAATATATATGCAACTTATGAAAATTTTTATGGGGAAGATAGCTTTTTTACAAAATATTTTTTAGAGCAGTTTTCCTCTCAAGATACTATAAATTTTTTCTATAACCTAGGTGTCTTACATACTGTTTTAGAAAATGGTAAGGTATATCCTTATAGTGAACAAGCCTCTAGCATATTAGATGCTTTAAGAAATAAAATTGATAGCTTAAATATACCTATAAAAACAGAATTTGATGTTAAAAATATTAGTAAAAAAAATGATAAATTTAAAATAACTTCTGCAAAAGGTGAAACTGTGTTAGCAGATAAAATAATATTTGCAACAGGTGGTACTGCAAGCCCTAATTTAGGCACAAACGGTGGTGGTATTAAGCTGTTAAAATCTTTAGGACATAGCTCAACTCCCCTTACCCCTGCTTTAGTACAGTTAAAAACACCTACAGAAAAGGTAAAAGCATTAAAAGGTATTAAAATAACAGGTAATTTAAAAATGTATTCAAAAGATACCTTTTTAAAAGAAGAATACGGAGAAATTTTATTTACAGATTATGGCATATCCGGTCCTCCTGTTTTTCAGCTATCTACCCTTTTTGCTAGGTATAAAAACTTAATAGGCTATATAGATTTTATGCCAAATTTCACAGAAGAAGATGTTTTTAACATATTAAAAGATAGAAAAAAAATACTTTCTTACACAAATTTAGAAAACTATTTTAATGGTCTTTTAAACAAACGTTTAGGTAATATTATAGCTAAAACAAGTGGCATAGAAAAGCTATCTTTTTTAGTAAAAAACTTAACAGATGATATCCTTAAAAATATGGCTTATCATATAAAAAATTATAAACTAGAAATATTAGATACAAACGGCTTTAACAATGCACAGGTTACTGCTGGTGGGTTAAAAACTAAGGAGTTTAATGATAAAACTTTAGAATCTAAAATAATAAAAGGCTTATATTGTGCTGGGGAAATTTTAGATGTTGTAGGAGATTGTGGTGGCTTTAATTTACAATGGGCTTGGGCTTCTTCTTATGTTGCTACAAAAGCTTGTGTAAAATCTATGATTTAGAAAGGTAACAAAATGATAAAAATATCTAATATAAAATACCCTTTAGAAAAGGAAATAACAATAGATAATTTAAAAAATATTGTATGTAAAATTTTAAAAACAGAAAAAAATAATATTTTAAATATAAAAATAGCTAAAAAATCTATAGATGCAAGGGAAAAACGTGGTGGTTTTTATGTTCTTGCATTAGATATTGATGTAAAAGAAGAAGATAAATATTTAAAAATTAAAGATGTTACAAAAGTTACGCCTTTTATATATGATATACCTAAAAAACAACATAACAAACGCCCTGTTATAGTAGGCTTTGGCCCTGCAGGTCTTATGGCAGGTCTTGTCCTTTCTCGTAGTGGCTTAAACCCTATCATTATAGAACGTGGCAAAAGCGTTGATGAACGTAAAAAAGATATAGATGATTTTTGGGAAAATGGTAATCTTGATGAAAATTCTAATGTACAGTTTGGAGAAGGTGGTGCTGGTACATTTTCTGACGGCAAGCTTACAACAGGTATAAAAGACTATAGATGCCGTGTTTTGTTAGAGGAGTTTGTAAAAGCATCTGCTCCTGAAGAAATATTATATACTGCAAAGCCACATATAGGCACAGATAGGCTTATAACAATGGTTAGAAATATGCGTAACGAAATAATATCTTTAGGTGGTACAGTTTTATTTGAGCATAAAATGATAGATTTATTATCAGAAAATAACAAAATAACAGGCGTTACTGTGGAAAGTTTAAAAGAAAATAAAGTTTTTAATATAGAAACAGATAATGTAATATTAGCAATAGGTCATAGTGCTAGAGATACTTTTGAACTTATAAATAGCAAAAACCACCCTATTGAGAAAAAACCTTTTGCAGTAGGCGTTCGTATAGAACATAGCCAAGATTTTATTAATAAAGCTCAATACGGCAAATTTGCTTGCTATCTACCCCCTGCCGATTATAAGCTAGCTGTAAGGCTCCCTAATAACCGTGGTGCTTATACATTTTGTATGTGCCCTGGTGGTTATGTTGTAAATGCTTCTTCAGAAAAAAATAGGCTTGTTACAAACGGTATGAGCTATTTTGATAGAGGTGGCAAAAATGCAAACAGTGCTTTATTAATAGAAGTTTATCCTGATGATTTAGACGATAATGATATGTTATCTGGTGTTAAATTTCAACGTAGCATTGAAGAAAAAGCTTTTATAGCAGGTGGTAACAATTACTTTGCACCTGTTCAAAAAATCGGTGATATATTAAAAGATGTAAAATCTACATCTATAGGCAATATTGAACCTACCTTTAAACCAGGGGTAACCCCTTCCGATTTTAGAGAAATATTCCCTGATTTTATATACCAATCTATAAAGCTTGGTATCATAGAAATGGATAAAAAAATAAAAGGCTTTGGTGATGAAAACGGTATATTAACTGCCGTAGAAAGCCGTAGCTCATCTCCTATTAGAATAATTAGAGATAAAGATAGCTTACAATCTTTAAAATATAAAGGTTTATATCCTTGTGGAGAAGGTTGTGGCTATGCTGGGGGTATTGTATCTGCTGGTGTTGATGGTATAAAATGTGCTGAGGCAATTATTAATAGTTTGTAAAAGTTCATTTACTAGCACTCTTTTAAAAAGAGTGCTAGTTTTTTCTTGACATTTTACATATAAGGTATTAAAATATAATTAATACAATTTTTAGGAGGTACAAAAATGAAAAAAGGTAATCTTTCAATTAATAGTGAAAACATTTTGCCTATTATAAAAAAATGGCTTTATTCTGATTCTGATATATTTATTAGGGAATTAGTTTCTAACGGCTGCGATGCCATAAATAAATTAAAAAAATTAAATACTATGGGTGAGGCTAGCCTTCCTGATAATGAAAAATTTAGCATTAAAGTTGTCCTTGATAAAGAAAATAGCACTATACAAATTATAGATAACGGTATAGGTATGACTGCTGATGAAATAGAAGAATATATTACGCAAATAGCTTTTTCAGGTGCTAGCGATTTTGTTAATAAATATAAAGACCAACTAGAAGATGGTGGAGACATTATAGGGCATTTTGGTCTTGGTTTTTATTCTGCATTTATGGTTGCAGATAAAGTTATGATAGATTCTTTATCTTATAAAGAAGGTGCTAAACCTGCTAAATGGATATGTGACGGTGGCATAGAATATGAAATTGGTGAAAGCGATAGAAAAGAACGTGGTACTACAATCACACTTTTTGTGGGAGAAGAAGGTAAAGACTTTTTAAATGCCTTTAAACTACGTGAAATATTAAATAAATATTGCTATTTTATGCCTATAGAAATATTCTTTGAAGATATAGAGGCAATGAAAAAAGAAGCCGAAGAAGATAAAAATAACGATACAATAGATGAAAATGAGGTTAAAGAGCTTTTACCTATTAATAAAACTAACCCTCTTTGGCTAAAACAACCTAACGAATGTAGCGATGAAGAATACAAAGAATTTTATCATCAAGTATTTTCCGATTTTAACGAACCATTATTTTGGATACACTTAAATATGGACTATCCTTTCAAGCTAAAAGGTATCTTATATTTCCCTAAATTAAAACACGAGCTAGATTCTATAGAAGGACAAGTTAAATTATATAACAATCAAGTGTTTATAGCAGATAATTTAAAAGAAGTTATACCAGAATTTTTACTTCTTTTAAAAGGTACGCTAGATTGTCCTGATTTACCACTTAATGTAAGCCGTAGCTTTTTACAAAACGATGGCTATGTTACAAAAATGAGTAAGTATATCACTAAAAAAGTTGCTGATAAGCTAAATAGCTTATTTAAAAAACAACGTGAAGAATTTGAAGGTTTTTGGGACGATATAAGCCAATTTATAAAATATGGCTGTCTTAAAGAAAAAGATTTTTATGATAAAGTAAAAGATAGCTTATTATTTAAAACTATTAATGATAAATATGTTACATTAAACGAATATTTAGAACAAAACAAAGAACATCACGAAAATAAAGTTTTCTATGTTACAGATAAAACACAACAAGCTCAATACATTAAAATGTTTAAAGATAACAATATGGACGCTGTTATTTTAAATACAAAATTAGATAACCCTTATATGTCTACTTTAGAAATGTATAACCAAGGTATTAGCTTTGTTAGGATAGATAGCGATTTATCTGACACTTTAAAAGATAACAACATAGAAGAAAATAAAGAACTTAATGAGGCTTTAGAAACTTTATTTAAAGAAACATTAAACAAAGGTGATAACCTTAAAATTAAAGTAGAAAATTTAAAAACTACAGATATATCTGGTGTTATCCAGCTTAGTGAACAAGCACGAAGAATGGAAGAGATGGCTCAAATGTATGGTATGTCTATACCTTTTGGTGCTATGCCAAGTGATGAAACATTAATCTTAAATGGTAATAATAATGTTGTTAAATTACTTTTAAAATTAAAAGATGATGAAAGCAAAAAAGAAGAAACAAGCCTTATTTGTAACCAAATTTATGATTTAGCAACAATGAGTAATAAACATTTAGATATGAATTCAAAAACAAACTTTATAGAAAGAAGTAACAAAATATTAGAATTACTTATAAATAATAACATATAAAATAAAAGCTGTAGGTAAATCCTACAGCTTTTATTAATTCTAAATAAGTAATATCTATTTTTAAATATAAATTATTAAAAATATTAATTTCGAACAAAAAGAGTGTAGAAAATCTACACCCTTTTTATATATATTATTCTGTAATTTTAGCGTGGTTTACTTTTACACCAGGTCCCATAGTTGTAGAAAGCACAACGCTTTTTAAATATTGACCTTTAGTAGCAGCAGGTTTAGCTTTTATTACAGCACCAATAAGAGTTTGGAAGTTATCATTTAATTTTTCTGCACCGAAAGAAACTTTTCCAAGTGGTACGTGGATAATGTTAGTTTTATCAAGACGGTATTCAATTTTACCAGCTTTGATATCTTCGATAGCTTTAGCAACATCCATAGTAACAGTACCTGCTTTAGGGTTAGGCATAAGACCTTTAGGACCTAAAACACGACCGATACGACCTACAAGACCCATCATATCAGGTGTAGCAACGATAATATCAAAATCAAACCAGTTTTCATTTTGGATTTTAGCTACCATATCTTCAGCACCAACATAATCTGCACCAGCTTTTTCAGCTTCTTCAGCTTTAGGGCCTTTAGCAAAAACTAAAACACGAGCTTTTTTACCAGTACCGTGTGGTAATACAACGGCACCACGTACTTGTTGGTCAGCGTGTCTGCTGTCAACGCCTAAACGGATATGTGCTTCAACTGTTTCGTCAAATTTAGCAGTAGATGTTTTAACAACTAACTCAACTGCTTCATTTGTATCATAAAGCATAGATTTATCAACTAATTTTTCTTTTTCAAGATATTTTTTTCCTCTTTTCACAATAGTTCCTCCTTATGTGGTAATAGCGGGATTTTCCCTCCCACTTAATTTACTGAATTATTAATCTTCTACAACAATACCCATACTTCTAGCTGTACCGCTAATCATACTCATAGCAGCTTCAACAGATGCAGCGTTTAAGTCTGGCATTTTTAATTCAGCGATTTTTCTAACTTCATCTTTAGATATTTTTGCAACTTTTGTTTTGTTAGGAACACCAGAACCAGATTCTAATTTACAAGCTTTCTTTAAAAGAACAGCAGCTGGTGGAGTTTTTGTAACAAATGTAAAACTTTTATCTTGATATACAGTAATAACAACAGGTATAACAAGGCCAGCATCTTTAGATGTTCTTTCGTTAAATTCTTTACAGAAGCCCATAATGTTTACACCGTGTTGACCAAGAGCAGGACCAACAGGTGGAGCTGGAGTAGCTTTTCCAGCAGGAATTTGTAATTTAATGTAACCAGATATTTTTTTTGCCATTTTTAAGGCACCTCCTAAGTAATGTGGTAATTAGCGGGATTTTCCCTCCCACGGTATAAATCTATACCATTAACAGTTGTAACAAGGACATTATCCCATTTGTTGAACTTGATGAAAATCTAGCTCAACAGGGGTTTCTCTCCCCAAAAAGTTGACATTAACAATAACAGTTTTTCTGTTAGGGTTAACTTCTTTAACAACACCGTTAGATTTGGCAAAAGGACCATCTTTTATAATGACCAAATCACCAATTTCTATTTCACAAGTGTCTACAAAAGCTTCTATACCCATAGATATAACTTCATCATCTGTTAAAGGAACAGGCTTAGAGCCAGGCCCAACAAAGCTAGTTACACCACGAGTATTTCGAACAACATACCAAGTGTCATCATTCATTATCATTTTTAGAAAAACATATCCTGGAAAAATTTTTCTTTCCACTTCTTTTTTCTTCCCAGATTTTGTTGTTTCATAGGTTTTTTGTATAGGAACAACAACCTCTGTTATAACATCATACATATCTCTGTTTTCTATGATTTTTTCAATGCTAGTTTTAACATTTTTTTCATAGCCTGAGTATGTGTGTATAACATACCACCTAGGTTTTTCTGTAGGGGCAGTTTGGTTAGATGAAATTTCTTCTTCTAAAAGATTAATATCTATTTCGTTTTTATCCATATAATCATATCCTTTTAATAGCTTAAGCCGTAAATTTTACTAAGCTTTGTATTACAAAATCTATACAAAAATCATAGCCAAAAATAATTATACCTACAATTATAGATATAAATATAACCGTAATAGTTTGCTTTGTTAAAATTTTTCTATTAGGCCAAGTTATTTTTTTAAATTCAGCTTTATGCTCTGAAAAAAAGCTATTTTTTTTCTTTTCTTTTTTCTTAGCTTTTTTAGGTTTAGAAGAAGATTCACTTGACACGTTTTTTGCCTGTTCATTATTCTCTTGCATACTTTATCAAACCCCTTTCGATAAACTAGAGAGAATTATTTAGTTTCTCTGTGTAAAGTATGTTTGCCACAGAATTTGCAGTATTTTTTAGTTTCCATTCTGTCTGGATGTACTTTTTTGTCTTTCATTGTGTTATAGTTTCTTTGTTTACAATCAGTACATGCTAAAGTAATTTTTGTTCTCAAGACTTCCACCTCTCTTGTATTTTATTTATGCAAAAAAAAGACGCACATCACGTCTATGTTATATTAACACAAATCATTAAATTTGTCAACCATTTTAATATTTTTTATATAAAAATAATTTTAATATGTAAATAAGTAATGATATAAATATTTTATGTTAATAAAAAAGGCTGTAGATTTTATTACCTACAACCTTTTTATCTATAAGATTAAGATATCTCTTAATATTTTAGACGAAAATTTATTAGTCATATTTTAATTTAAAATCTGAAACAGAAGAGTAGAATATCTCTGCTTGGCTAGCAAGTTCTTGAGATGCCGCAGCTGTTTCTTCACTGCTAGCAGTATTGCTTTGAGTAACTGTAGCTATTTGAGCTATACCTAGTGTAACTTCCTCTATAGATTTTTCTTGTTCTTTAGAAGATTTTGTAGATGAATCTACTAAGCTAGATATTTCTTCTATTTGTGAAACAATGCTAATTAAAGATTTAGCTGTATTGTTAGCTATCTTAGAACCTTCTTCTACTTTTTCTACAGAGCTTTCTATAAGTTCTGTAGTTTCTCTAGCTGCTTGTTGGCTTCTAGCGGCAAGGTTTCTAACTTCCTCTGCAACAACGGCAAAGCCTTTTCCGTGTTCACCAGCACGTGCTGCTTCTACAGCGGCATTAAGTGCAAGTATATTAGTTTGGAAAGCTATATCGTCTATTACTTTTATAATATTAGATATGCTATTAGATGCTGCGTTTATTTCTTCCATAGCTAAAAGCATATTATCCATTTGATGGCTACCATCATTAGCATTATCTCTAGCTTGTTGTGCAAGAGAATTTGCTCTTTCAGAATTTATAGCATTATCTCTAGCTTGTTCAGATATAACCCTAACGTTAGAGTTAAGCTCTTCCACAGCCTCTGCTTGTTTAGTAGCACCTTCTGCTAAAGATATACTAGATTGAGATATTTGTCTAGACCCTGCTGATACTTTTTCTGCTGATAATATAATATCTTTTGTAAGCTCATTAAGGTTTGTAATTATTAAGTTTACAGAATTTTTAATTTGTTCAAAATTACCTAAATATTCTCTGTCTATAGAAACATCAAAGTTTTTATTTGCCATTTCATTTAATACGTGAGATATTTCAGATATGTACGAACCTATTGTTTCTGCTGTGTAATTAACTGTTTGTTTTATATTATCAAATTCGCCTTTGTATTCATTAGTTATTCTATGATCAAAGTTACCAACGGCAAATTGGTTAAGTGCGTTTTGAGTTTCTTTAATAGGAACAACAACATTTTCTACAAATTCATTTAAATCATTAGTAATTTTTTCCCATTGGCCAATATATTTGCTAGCATCTAATCTAAACTCTAAGTTACCATCATTAGCTGCATTTATAAGGTTATGTATATCTTGTGATACAAGTTTTAAAGCGTTTTGTACAGATAAAATTCCTTCTTTTACAATAACTTTATCTCCTGGGAAATCTTTAACATCAAATTCAAAGTTACCATTTCCAAATTCTTTAACTTTATCTACTACATATAAACTATCTTGTATTAAATTGTTAGTTGCTTCGTTAATAGATATTATAGCCTCTTTAAAAGCTCCCTCATATCTATCTTCTTTTATGCGATATTTAATATTACCTTTATCTAACTGGCTAGATAATTCATTAATATCTAATAAAATTCCTCTAAATGTATCTGACATATGAGAAATAGCATTTGATAAATCACCTATTTCATCTGTTATGTTTGTTCTACAGTCTACATCTAAATTACCTTTAGAAACCTCTAAAGCAACATCTCTTAGTTTTTCAATAGGTTTTCTAATTAAGCGTGAAAGGCTTATGCCAAACACAGAACCTACAATCACTATTATTATAAACATAACTATTAAGCCTATTTGTCTTATAACAATATTTTCTTTAACTATGCTCATATCTAAGATTAATGTTTCAAATGCTTTTTCTGGCACTTGATAAGCTTCTTCAAAGAAAGTTTCGCCAAGAGTTACCATTTGAGAAAGAGTGTTTTGTGCTTCTGCATCTTTGTTACTTTCAATAGCAACTATTAGCTTTTCATATAAAACATAATATTCATCTAGTGATTTTAGTACATCTTCTATAAGCGTAATACTTTCTTGTCTATCTTCGCCTTGTTCTTGTAGTGCTTTAACATCTTCTAGATACTTTTCAGCTGAAGTTTTAGATGCATTATATAAATTTACTACATCTTGCTTTTCCTGTTCTGTAGGTGCATCTTTATAAGCAAGCCCTGTAATTATACGCCTCATATCGGCAATACTTTTAGTAAGCTCCATACTATCTTTAACAATTGTGTTGTTAGAGTTAATTGCTTTATAGTACGTGCTATTTGCATAAGATAAAGCAAATATTCCACTTAATCCTAAAATCAATACTAAAACAAGTATTGTAGAAAAAGTTAGTACAAACTTCATATAAAGTTTTAAATTGAGTATTTTCTTCATTTATTTCTCCCCCTTAAAAACAGTTCTTCTAATTATATAATATTTTTATTAATTTTTCAACTACTTTTTATAGCTAATATGTAATTTTTATTAAATTATACAAAAATAACACTATATATAAAATTATAGTCTTATTTTTGTATAATTTATTGTTGATTAATGCTTTTCATTTTGCTAAATGCTATAAAGCTTAAAACCATTTATATAAGAACAAAATGGGCAGATATAATCATTAGTAACATAGAAACTGCATATAATATGCCTGAAACAAGAGCAGTCTATATTAAGCATTGCCCAACCTATCCAATTAAAAATTACAGATAAGCCCACAAATAACATATGCGGTGCGACTATCATTGTTGCTAAACTACTAATAAGATTATTAAAAATATTATTAGTAGTAAACAACCCATTAGCCATACTAATTAACACATTATTTACTATTAATACTCCATTTTTAAATTTAAAAATCAGGAAACTTTAAAAAATTTAAGAAAAGATGCTAACCTATCTAAAAAAGAACTTACAGATAAATTAAATATAAAATATACTACCTATGCTAATTACGAATCTGGTATAAGAGAGCCTAATTCAGATTTTCTTATAAAGATATCAAAATTTTATGATGTATCTATTGATTATATTTTGGGGCTTACAAAAATTAAGTCTTATTCTAGTCAAAATGTTGATTTATCAGAAGAAGATTTAGATTTTATAAAAAAATATAAAAAATTAGATAATTATAGCAAAAAAATAATTAATGTTTTATTAGATTTAGAGCTTAAAAGAACATAAAATTTTTTATACACAAAAAAAGCATAGAAAATGTCTATGCTTTTTTTGTGTATAAATTAGCAACAACAGGAAAATGGTCTGATATATATTTACCATTAAAACTGTCCCTTAATATATTAACATTTGATACATTAAAAAATTTATTTATGAATATAAAGTCAATTTCTAACTCTTTAGCTTTAGAATCTACCAAGAAATCTGCATCTTCTGTAAATGTTCCCCTATTTTTATAATCTATTATAACTTTTACCTCATCAAGCTTGTTTGTTATAATTTTATAAACTTCATCTGTTGTAAAAGAGTTAAAATCACCCATTAAAACAAAAGGATATGTAAAATATTTACAAAGATTTTTTAATATAAGGTTAGCTCCATAAACGCGAGCTTCTTCTGATATGTTATCAAGATGAGTTACTGAAAATACATATTTTTCGCTAGTTAATTTATCTAACAAAATAACAAAAACACATATCCTCTTACAACCTGCACCTTCATAAATAGATGGCTCATTTGGTGTTTTAGATAACCAAAAATAACCTCCATCTATCTTTTCAAATCTATCTTTTTTATAAAATATTCCGTTATATTCATCTTCTTTAGGGTTGCCACTTCTAGACACGCCAAAAAAGCTATATGTATCCATTGTTTTTAGCATATCTAGCTGATGAGGCAAAGCTTCTTGTATACCTAGTATATCAAAGTTCTCTCTTTTTATCATATTTAAAATATGCTCGCCTCTTTTATCAAATCCCCAGTTTACATCACCTAAATTATCGTATCTAATGTTATAAGTAGAAACTTTAATATTATTCTCCATATTATTTTACCTCTGGTATTAACATAAAGTAGCCTGATAGGTCTTTATCCTCTCCTGTAGTTTGCATAAATGTTGATTCTATAAATAAAACTTTATCTGCAACACGTCCAAACTCTATAGCAGGAACACTTAATATAGCACCTGCCATATCAACAGATAAAGATGGTACAGATTGGTTTATTTTATAGTTCATAAGTTGCGATAAAGCTGTAAGGTAAGAGCTTGTAAGGATATTGCCTATTTCTGTAAGCATAGAGTAATCTATTTCATCAAAATCAGCAAAGCTTTTTTTATCTCTTCCCATTATTTCTTTGGCAAGGGTGCAAGCAGATTTTTCTGTCATAAGATACATCATTATCCCATCTACATCACCGCTAATTCCAACTAACAGTCCTGAAATTAAAGCATCTGCTCCTCCAACAAAATCTGCAAGATGTTTAAATTCTGGCATTTTAACAGTTGGTACGCTCATTGATATACGTTGTTTAACAAGATTTGAAAGGCTGGTAGCTGCGTTTCCTGTTCCTATGTTTGCAACTTCTTTTAGCATATCTATATCCATTAAATTTAAGCTACTCATAATAAACTCCTTTAAAATTTAATTAATTTACATATTTAATAATTTATAGTATAATAATTTTATCACAAAAATTAAATTTTGAAAACTATTTTATAAAATTTAAGTATATTTTTTATTCACTCTAATAAAATATAGGTATATTAGGTTTTAAGGAGGGTTTATGGATAAATTTATTCTTATAGTTCCTTCTATAGATAATGACAAGTTTTTTGTTAATAAAAATTATATAGAAAATATTAAAGCTTTAAATGAACCTTATTATATTAGTGATTATAACATAAAAAATATAAACTATGACTATATAAAAGGTATATTATTAACAGGTGGCGGAGATATAGAGCCTAGCTTTTATAGCCAAAAAAAAGAAAAAGAAACAAGCAATATATACATAGAAAGAGATATGTTTGAAATGTGCCTTTTAAAAGAAGCATTAAAAAGAAAAATACCAACTCTAGCTATATGTAGAGGGGTTCAAATAATGAACGTTGCTTTTAACGGCACCATAAAACAACACATACCTAACCATATGCAAAAAGAAGATAAATGTATAAAAACACATAGTGTAAACATACAAAAAGATACTATTTTACACAATATAATTAAATCAGATTTTATAAAGGTAAATTCTTTACATCATCAAGCTATAGATAAGCTAGCAAAAGACTTTAAAATAAGTGCTATGTGTGATGATGTTATAGAAGCTATAGAATATAAAGATAACAGCATATTTTTTATGGGGTTACAATGGCACCCAGAGGCACTTTTTGATGTACATAGCAAAAATATATTTACATATTTTTTAAACAGTACAAAATAATTTAAAATTATACAAAAGAAGAAGGAGCTAACAATGGATAAATTTAATGAAAAAATGGAAGCTATAAAAAGTTTAGAATGGCTTATAGATATTATAGGGCATATAGGTATAAGCATTGTTCAAATAATAATCGCAGGTATTGTTATAAAGTTATTAAATGCTTTTATAAGAAAATCTTTAAAGCTAAATAACAAACTTACAGAGAGAAAAAAGCAAACTTTATCTGAGGTTTTATCAAGCGTTATAAAATATACTGTTTGGTTTATTGTAATATGTAGCATCCTTACAACCTTCGGTGTAAACGTAACCTCTTTAATTGCTGTTGCTGGGGTTGGTAGCGTTGCCATAGGTTTTGGGGCTCAAAGCTTAGTTCAAGATGTAATAACAGGTATGTTTATTTTATTTGAAGACCAGTTTGGCGTTGGTGATATTATAACTGTAGATATGCTAACAGGCACTGTTGAAAGCATAGGCCTTAGAAGCACAAGGATAAGAAGTGCTGATGGAGATTTACATATTATCCCAAACGGTATGATTAAAATAATAACTAATATGTCTAAAGAATTTAACCGTGGTACCATTGATATAGGTGTTGCCTACGAAGAAAACATAGATAGAGTTATAGATGTTATGAAAGATGAAGTTGCTAAAATTTATAAAGAAAAAACTGTTTCTGGGCTTATTGCAGAGCCTAAAGTTTTAGGCATAATAGATTTAGCAGATAGTGCTGTTGTTATAAGGATACTTGCCGATACAGATATAGGAGAAAACTGGCAGGTAGAACGCGAAATAAGAAGGCTTATGAAAAAACGCTTTGATAAAGAAAATATTAATATACCTTACCCTAAACGAGTTATAGAAATTGTAGAAAACAAAAGAAAGGAAGCTTAAAATATGGATTATGCTATAGGCGATATTGTATATACTAAAAAACCTCACCCTTGTAAAAGTCATCAATGGGAAGTTATACGTGTTGGGGCAGATTTTAAGATAAAATGCTTAGGCTGTGGGCATATAGTTATGCTACCTAGGGCTAAGTTTGAAAAAGCAGTTAAATATAAAGTAGAAGATAATAAAAGCTAGTTAAGGTTGTCGACAAAGTCGACAACCTTTTTCAATATATATTAATTTTTACTTTGCAAAAATTATATACAGTTATTAGGTTTTTTTATTTAAGGCAAGGTTTTTGTTATTATATATTCCCCCACCACCCTTCTTCTAGGGCTTTGCCCTAGAACCCTTTAATTACTTAAATATTTTATATAAAATAAAAATATTTATAAAATATAGTAAAATGTAAACAAAATATAGTTATATAACAAAAAATGAATAAAAACTTCTTTTAAAATAAATACTAATATTAGTTATTTGTTTTGAAAGGAGTTTTTTTATGAGCTTTAAAAAAGATTATTTTGAGATAAGGCTAGAGAGTATAGGAGGGCTTGGAGCAAACTTAGCTGGTAAAATTTTAGGAGAATATGGAGCCTTATATCTAGGGCTTAATGCTTCTAGCTTTTCAAGCTATGGCTCAGAAAAAAGAGGTTCTCCTGTAAAATCTTATATAAGGTATGCAAAAGAAAATACGCCTATAAGGGTTAATAGCCCTATTAAAACACCAGATGTACTAGGTATATTTCATATTGCATTAGCAGGTAAAGAAAATTTATTAGCAGGAGTTAGCGAAAACACATCTATTGTTGTAAACACTAATAAAGATATAGATGAAGTAAGAGATATTTTAAAGCTATATGGCGGAAAACTTTATTGTATAGATGCTTTAAATATTGCTATAGAAACAAAAAGCCGTATAAATATGGTTATGCTTGGAGCTATAGCAAAAACTAACGATTTTTTAGATATTAATAAACTAGAAGATTGCATTAAAGATACAATAGGCAAAAAATATCCAAAGGCTTTAGAAAATAACTTAAACGCTATAAAAAAAGGCTATGAAATGGTTAAATTTAAAGAAATAAAAGTAGATAATAAATACGACTATATAGTAAGCGATGATATAAAAACAAAATGGGGTTATAAAAATGCTCCTATAGGTGGTGTTAACCCTTCCTTTGGTAGTAGCATATCTAACGATGTATCGGCTAGTAGAGAAGGATATGTGCCTGTTTTTATAAAAGATAAATGTATAAACTGTGGGCTTTGTGATAGCACCTGTCCTGATATGAGCTTTCAGTTTGTAAAGGGTGAATATAAAGGGAAAGAAGCTATGGTAAATTTAGGTATAGATTATCATCATTGTAAAGGGTGTTTAAGGTGCGTAGAAATATGCCCTGTAAACGCTTTAGAAGCAAAGCTAGAAAAAGATATAAATATATATGAACAACATATAAGAAACAAAGATTTAATAATAGATAAACTAGACTTTGAAAATATAGGAGCTAGCTCTTTTGTAACTAGCGAAAGTTATACGGAAGATACTAAAATTTAGGAGGGGTTATATGTTAAAACAGAAAGTTATTTTTGAAAGTGGTAACGAGCTTGCAAGCATTGCCTGTAAGCAGATAAATTATCACATAATGGGATATTATCCTATAACACCGTCTACACAAATAGCTGAAAATATAGATTATATGATAGCTAACGGAGAATGTAACACAAGGCTTATTGCTGCAGAGGGAGAGCATAGTGCAAGCGGTATATGCTATGGTGCATCTGTTGGTGGTGGTAGAGTTTTTAGTGCTACAAGTGCAAACGGGCTTTTATATAGCCTAGAGCAGTTACCTGTTCAATCTGGAACTAGGTTTCCTATGGTTTTAAACGTTGCTTGCAGAAGTGTATCTGGCCCTTTATCTATAAAAGGCGACCATAGCGACATAATGTATACATTAAATACAGGTTGGATAATACTTTTTGCTAAAGATAACCAAGAAGTATATGATTTTAACATAATAGGTTTAAAGCTTGCAGAGAAAGTTAATCTTCCTGTTATAATAGCTTTTGATGGTTTTTTTACAAGCCATCAAAAGAAAAAAGCTCATATTTTTGATAACGATAAAGATGTGCAAGATTTTATAGGTAAATGTGAAAGAAAATATAGTGCCTTAAATATGGATAACCCTATAACTATAGGCTCTTATATGAACGAACCAGACTTAATAAACAATAAATATCAATTAAATTTAGCTATGGAAGAGGCTAAAGAATATTTACCTAAACTATTTGAAGAATATAAAGAAATATCAGGAAGAGAATATAAAACTTATGAAGGATATTTAACAAAAGATGCCGATGTTTTAATGTTTTCTTTAGGCTCTACCTTTGAAACAACAAAAGAAGCTGTAGATAAAATGCGAAAAGAAGGTAAAAAAGCAGGTGCTTTTACCATTAAATGTTTACGCCCGTGGATAACAGATGATATATATAATATCTGTAAAGATAGCAAACTTTTAATATGCCTTGATAGACAAGATAGCTATGGAGCTAACGGTGGTAATATGAGCTTAGAAATTAAGGCAAGCTTACAAGAAAAAGAGCTAAATACAAAGGTAATAAGCCGTGTATACGGGCTTAGTGGGAAAGATTTTTATGTGGAAGATGCTGTTAGCTTGTTTGAAGATGCCTTTGATTGCCTTGAAGGTAAGGAGCTTAAAAGGTTCGATTATATTGGTAAATATGTAGGAGATATAGAGCATAAAGATAGCCCATTCTTTAATGTAATAAACCCTAAAGATACACTTGTAAATATAACAAATGCAGAATATAACGAAAGCACAAAAACATTTAATGTTACAGGTGGTAATGTTAAAGATTTACCTAAAATGCCAAAAAGAATATGTGCAGGGCATAGTGCTTGTCCAGGCTGTGGCATACCTGTTAATCTTAATTTATTGTTAAGTGGCATAGAAGGTAATGTAGTTTTACTTTTTCAAACAGGCTGTGGTATGGTTGTTACAACATCTTATCCTAAAACTGCTTTTAAGGTAAACTATGTGCATAATTTATTTCAAAATGGAAGTGCTACATTATCTGGCATTTTAGAAATGTATAAAGAAAGGATAAAAAGAGGAGAGATTGAGGATAAAGACATAACATTTATAATGGTATCTGGTGATGGTGGCCTTGATATAGGGCTTGGCTCTGCTTTAGGTACTGCTATAAGAAACCATAATATGATAATATTTGAATATGACAACGGTGGATATATGAACACAGGTTACCAACTTTCTTATTCTACACCTAAAGGGGCTAAAACATCTACAAGCCATATAGGAGATTATGAATACGGCAAAGAGCTATTCCATAAAGACAACCCTCAAATATTTGCCGCTACCAATATCCCCTATGTTGCTACAGTATCCGAAAGTCATATACCGGATTTTGTAAAAAAAGCAAGAAAGGCTCAAGAATATAGCAAAAAGTTTGGGCTTTCTTATATAAAATGTTTATCTGCCTGCCCTTTAAACTGGGGTGATGAACCTCGATATGAAAGAAGTGTTATAGAGGTTGGTGTAAAATCTTGTTATCACCCTCTTTATGAAATAGAACAGGGCATAACAAAAATAACTTATAACCCCGAAGAAAAAGGAGAAAAGCTTCCTATAACAGATTTTCTATTTAAAATGGGAAGAACAAAACATTTAAAAGATGAAAAATATAAAGATATAACAGAAAGCATACAAAAAGAAATTGATATAAGATGGCAAAGGTTAAAGGCAAGAGCAGAAAGCCCTTATTTATAGGTATATATAAGAGTGAAGATTTTTTCTTCACTCTTATATATACCTTTTAATTTAGCTCTATTTTTATATATAATAGAATAAATATTACTTACTACAAAGTAATTTCAGACTGTAGACAAAATAAATATTTTTTAAAAATTTAAGCCATAGGTCACTGGTGCTAGGTGTCCCCCCATAGGGTGGTGGGTGGGTTTAGATAATTACAAAAACCTTGCCTTAAACCAAAAAAATTTAAAAATTACAAAAAGATTGTCAACTTTGTCGCCAATCTCAAATTACTTACTACAAAGTAATTTTTTTGTAATATAATAAATTTTTTTATAATAATTAAAACTTTTTTTGTTTTTTATTAATCTATAAAATAAAGGAGGTTTTACTATGAAAATTTATTTAAAAACAAGTTTAGTATTAAGCTCTATTTTGTTCTTATCAACAGGTTGTTCTAACACACAAAATAACGCTTCAACAGAACCTAGCACAGAGGTAACATCACAAGATACCTCTGAAAAAGATAATTTAAAAGAAGATACATTTTTATATGAAAATGAAAATTTAGGATTTTCTTTTAACCTACCTTCCATAGTATCTGATAAAGTTACTTTTGAAGAAGAAAGCATAAATATAGAAGATGAAACAATAAACAGGGTATATGTTAATTATCAAGGTGAGGAAAACGAAAGCATCATTATAATGCTAGAAGAAATGAGCATATCCTATTGGGATAAAATGCAACAAGAAGAAGGGCCTAAACCTATTGAGCTAGGTAAATCTAATGATAGAGTTGTAGTTATATATCCTTTACAATCTAACCCTTATGAACAAGGAACTAACGATTTTGAAATAATAAACAAATTTGAAGAACAATCAAGCTGTATATTTGAAACCTTTAAGTTTTTATAAAAATTAAGTAATACCTTAATTGTATTAACAAAAGGAATATTGAAATTTCAATATTCCTTTTGTTTTTAAATTAAAATATATAATTTTATTTATTAGCTAAAAATTCATCAACTTGTCTTTGAGCTTCTGCTATAATATCTTGATAGCCTGCCGCATTTAATTCTTCAATCATCTGTGGTAAAACTTCATCAGGGTTAGCAGAGCCTGTAATTAAAGAGCTGTTATATTTAGCTTCTATGTTAGCACAAGCAGATATTTGGTTTTGTACACTGCTAGAATCAAATGTAAAACCTAATACAGGAGATGCAAAAGCAGTTTCTTGTAATTCTTGTAATTTTTGCCATTGGTCTGCTGGGTTTGGCTCTTGTACATACATATTAAAGAATGTACCTTGTGTATAAGCAGGAGCTTCGTATTTATCATTTAATTTTTTAATAGTGTTATCACCTGTTTTTTCATAATGTACACCTTCTATACCAAAAGCTAAAAGGTTTCTAAAGTATTCATCTGTGTTAACAAGCTCTATAACTTTTAAAGCAGCTTCTGGGTTTTTACAACCTGCAGATATAGATAAGAAAGAGCCTTGTATTGTTCTTGTAGAATATGCAGGGCCAAAGAATTTATGACCTATTTCTGTATCTTTCCAGCCACCTTCAAAAGATTGAGCAGCAGATAAAACACGTGTTTTAGGTAGCTCTAATAAGGTAGCAGCATCTGGGTTTATATAACCTTTGTTAAACCAGCTGTGTAAAATTCTTAAATTTTCTAAAACGTTTTCTTGTTCCCAAATACCAACAACTTTAGCAGTATCATCAAAATAAGATATACCTATAGCAGGTTTTACAACTATTTCGTCATATCCATTTATAGCAGCGTGGAAACCGTTAATACCTTCGTTAGCATTAAGGATTAAAGGATATTCGTTAGGTTTAGCCTCTTTCATTTTTTGTAAAACAGGCTCTAAATCTTGTAATGTTTCAATGTTTTCATAGTCTATGCCAAGCTCTTCTACTGTAGCTTTATCCCAAATCCAATATTGAGCTTGAGCAGAATCTTTATAAGCAGGCACACCTAAGATTTTGCCATCGATAGTAACACCAGTCCATAAATCTTCTGGTACAAAATCATATAAAGCTGGAGTTACTGTTGGTAAAAGCTCTGTTAAGTCCATAAAATAACCTTTGTTTAATAAGTCTTGGTAGTTTTCAATGCCAGATGTAAAAGCAATGTCAAATGGCTCACCGCTTTGTACTATCTTAGACATTTTTGTGTTATATTCGCCCCAGCTAGCATATTTAATTTGTAAATTAACATTTAACTTTTCTCTAGTATACTTGTTAATTTCTTCGCTAACTAATTGATAATCTTTAGGCTCATTACCTATAGTCCACCATATTAAATCTACAGGTTCATCTGAGCTTGCTTCTTTGTTAGCCTCTGTTTTATTATCTGTAGTAGATGTATCTGTTTTTGAGGTACAACCTACTAAAGAACCTACTAACAAAGAGCCTGTTATAGCTAAAGCTAATGATTTTTTAATTACGTTTTTTAACATAAACAAAACCTCTTTTCTAAAAAAATTATATTAAACTATCTTAAGATAGATTAGTATCATATTAATAATTTATTCTTTAACTGCACCTATTGTTAAACCTGAAATAAAATATTTTTGGAAAAACGGATAAGAGCAAGCAATAGGTAAAACAACAACAACAACTATAGCCATTCTTACAGATTCTGAAGGTAATTTATCAATAATATCTGCAGCAGATGCACCTAATAAAGATACGTTAGAGTTCATAAATTCAATATCACCTTGTATTCTATTTAGAAGAGCTTGTATAGGTATTAAGCTATTGTTATCTATATATAAAAGTGCATTGTACCAGTCGTTCCAGTAGGCAAATGTAAGGAACAAGCCTATGGTAGCAATAGCTGGTAAGGATATAGGTAAAACAATAGTTGTAAAAATCCTAAGCTGGTTAGCTCCGTCTAGCTTAGCCGATTCTATAAGAGAATCTGGTATTGTTGTTTGAAAAAATGTTCTTAAAATAATAATATTAAAAGACGACACAGCCATAGGCAATATCAAAGCCCAAATAGTATCTTTTAAATTTAACATAGTAGATATAACTATATAAGATGATATCATACCACCGTTAAATAACATAGGTATAAATATAACCCAAGTAAAAAACGACTTAAATTTAAAGTTTTTTCTCGATAATGCATAAGCGATAGTCGTGTTTAATATAAGCCCTATTATAGTACCTAAGACAGTAACTAATATAGATACACCAAAAGACCTAAGTATGCTATCTTTAGATTCTGCCAGATAGCTATAAGCCTGAGAAGAAAATTCTCCTGGCCAAAACCTATAACCTAAGTTTTGTATAGATTTTTCTGAGCTAATAGATACCATAAACACCAATATTATAGGCAAAATACATACAATAGCTAAAAGTATAAAAACTATAGATATTGTTACATTTGCAGAAGGTGATACACGGTTAAATTTTTCAAAGCCACCTAATTTAGTTTTATTCGATTTCATATATCCACCTCCTAGAAAAGACCATTTTCGCCATCTATTTTTTTAACTATTGCATTAGCTATAATTATAGTTATACAGCCGATAACAGATTGTAAAAAGCTAGCAGCAGAGCTCATAGCCATACTACCTGTACCTTCAATAGCTTTATATACGTAAGTATCAATGGTAGCAGTTGTGTTAAATAATAAGCCTGAGTTTCTTGGTACTTGATAGAATAAACCAAAGTCTGACTTAAATATGTTACCAACAGCCATAATAAACATAATTATTATAATAGGCTTAATAAGCGGGATTGTAATATATTTTATTTGGTCCCATTTTTTAGCCCCATCAATAAGTGCTGCCTCATAATAGCTTTGGTCAATACCTGTTATGGCAGCTAAATATACAACCATACCATAGCCCATTCCCTTCCAGGTATTCATAAAAATAATTATATAAGGCCAATATTTATTTTCCATATACCATTGTACAGGTTCTTTGCCAAACTTAACTAGGATTTGGTTAAATATCCCTTTGTCATAGCTTAAAAATGAAAAAACAAAATAACTAACAACAACCCAAGATAAAAAGTGAGGTAAAAACATAGCAGTTTGACATACTTTTGCAAGCTTTTTGCTATAAAGCTGTGTTATAGCTATAGCTAAAACAACAGGAATAACTGTACCTATAATAATAAATAAAATATTGTATAAAACAGTGTTTCTTATTATTATAGCAGCATCTGGTGTTTTAAATAAAAATTCAAAGTTTTTAAGCCCTACATTTTCGCTAGATATAAGGCTTCCTATAAAACCTTGCCCTGGCAATATCCTAAAATCTTTAAAGGCTATCAATATACCTATCATAGGGATAAAACTAAATATTATAAACCAAATAAGTGTAGGTAAGGATAATAACGTTAGCTCTATATCATCTCTTGTCAAAAACTTTTTCTTTCTTTTATTCAATATTAACTCCCCCTAACTTTTGAAATATTACTTAAATAATATATAATTTAATATATTAAATTAAGCTTTAGATAATGATTGAAAAAATGTAAAGATATATTTTTATGCTAAAATAACTATAAATAATTTTAGCAACTATTAGATAAGTTTAATCTATGTTATATATTATATCACAAAAAATAACATATTCAATCACTTTTTTATAAAAAATAACAACTTTGGTAATTTTTTATAAATGTGTATTTAATATTTTTGTAGCATTTTATCTAATTTTTTACGTCATTCATTGTGCATATTGATATTTTCTTGAAAAAATTAAAGCTATGAAAATAAGTAAAAATTTACTTATTTTCATAGCTTTTTTCTTCTAAATAAGCTAAAAAATGCCTATTGATTAACCAAATAAAAAAAGAATTTAAGCTAAATATAAAGAAAAACATTTGTATAGGATATAAAGTAAATACATATGTAGAAAAAACAAGGCAAAATCCGTTTGCAAGGGTTAAAGTTGGTCTTGTAAAAGTTATTATAAAGGAATATTTTAAAATTTGTGTTGTTTTTATAGAAAACTTACTTATTAACAAAAATGAATTTATGCTAGATAATATAACAAAAGCAAGAAAAACTATAAAAAAGAATAATAAGCTTAAGCTAATGTTATTTTTTAAAACATAAATTATATTATTAGATAATATAAAAATTAATATTAAATAAATTATTCCTATAAACGTAGCCTGAAAAAAGCTATTTTTTATACCTTTAAAAAAATCTTTAAAAACATTTAAGTCTTTGTTTTTTATAAGTTTTGCCATAGAATAAAAACTAGCACAAAAAGATATAGGCATAGGTATTAAGCATAATATAAACAAAGGTAAATATGTTGCTACCTGTTTTATACCTATAAATACTATAAATAAAACTAAAGGTATATTTAAAGCTACGCATAATAAATCTATACATAAAAAATAAAATATATAATTACAAAAAGTCATTATACGCTCTATGTTAAAATACTCTTTCAAATAAACGCCCCCTATAAATCATAAACCTTCTTGTAAATTTTATTTACTATGTTATCAAATGTATTTTTATCAAGGCTTTTAGAGCACATAATATGAAGCCTTGTTTTATCATCTCCTTTGTTATAAGGTGGCTGGTAATATTCTTCTTCGTGAAATATAAGCCCAAAGCTTTCATATAGTTTTATCCTTTTTTTATCTATTTCTGTATGAGGTGGCTCTACCTCTAGCACCTTATCTCCTTCTAGCTTTAAAAGCTCATCAAATATTTTGCTACCTATCCCCTTTCCTCTAGCCTGTGGGCTAACTGCAAAATGTTCTACAAATAAAAGGCTTGGCTCTATGTTGTAATAGCTTAAAAACCCTAAAATTTTACCATCTTCTTTATGAACTATTAAGTTATAATCTTCTTTGTTTAAAAGCTGTTTTTGTCTTTCATAACCTCTATGTAAAAAAGGTTCAAAGGAACTTTCTAAAATTTCATAAATGCTATCAAAATCTATATTTTGCATAAACATTACCTCCTAATAGATATATTTATATTCTACATTAAAATTAAAAAAAAGTCCAATATTTAATATAACTTATTATGTATAAATTAAAAAATATTGGTAAAAGCTAAAGCTATAATCAATTTTTTGAATATTTTATATTCAAAAACAGGTATTCCTAAATATTTTATTCACAAAATTTAAAACAAAAACCACGTTTATAATTTTTGTTCTAAAATATTAAGTCATACCTTAATTGTATAAATAAAACTTAATATAGGAGGGAAAATATTGTATATAAATAAAAATATAGATGAAAATATAAAATATTTAGATGCAAGGTTTAAAAATTTTGGCGATATAGTTAAAAGAAAATTCCCTGTTGGAGAAAATAGAGAAACAAATATTTATATAAGCTATATAGATGTAATGACAGATAGAGCTTTTATCGATGAGCTTATAGACATACTTATGATAGATATAAGACAAGTTAAACCAACTGGTAATGAGCTTAAGGAAAATATATTTGAAGCCTTAAAAAATGGAGGCATAGCAACTGCCGATTTTTTTGAAGAAAGTGATTTTGAAAAAGTTATAGATGAAATATTATCGGGTAACACTCTTTTATTAATAGACGGCTTTGATAAGGCTATCATTTTATCTACAAAAGGCTTTCCTAGGAGAAGTGTTTCTACCCCTGATACAGAGGTTGTGGTGCAAGGTTCTAAAGAGGCCTTTACAGAAACTTTTAGGGTAAACACAGTTTTAATAAGAAGAAGAATAAGAGATACTAATTTAAAATTAAAACAAATAAGAATAGGCAAAAGAAGCAAAACAGATGTTGGCATAATGTATATGGAAGATATAGCTCGTGATGAAATTTTAAGGGAAGTAGAAAAACGCCTTGATATGATAGATATAGATGGCATACTAGATAGCGGATATATAGAGCAATTTATAGAAGATGATTATAAATCCCCTTTCCCTCAAATGCAACTAACAGAAAGGCCAGATAAGGTAGCTGCTGCCCTTTTAGAGGGGCGCATTGCAATAATAGTTGATAACAGCCCTTTTGTTATAATAGTTCCTACTATATTAGCTAGCTTTTATCAATCTTCAGAAGATTATTACCAACGTTTTGAAATAATGAGCTTTGTAAGGATAATAAGATACATTGCAGGTTTTTTAGCTGTTTGCCTTCCTGGGCTATATATAGCAATAGCAGTATATCACCCTGCTATGATACCTATGGAGCTTATTTTGAAAATGGCAGAAGCTAGAAAAACTGTCCCTATCCCCGCCGTTGTTGAAATAATCTTAATGGAGCTTGCCTTTGAAACCTTAAAAGAGGCAGGTATAAGAATGCCCACCGCTATAGGCTCTACCCTTGGCATAGTTGGAGGTATTATAATAGGACAAGCTGCTGTTGAAGCAGGCATTGTAAGCCCTATTGTTGTAATCGTTATAGCCCTTACTGCTATATGTAGCTTTGCCATACCTAGCGTTGCCCTTGTTGCAGGATATAGGCTTATTAAATATTTTATAATACTGCTTTCTTCTTTGCTTGGCTTTTTTGGTTTTTGGCTAGCTATTTTAGTTTGCCTTATCCATCTTGTAACTTTAAAAAGCTTTGGTATACCTTATTTATACCCTTTTGTGTCTGTAAAAAAATACGGGCTTAACGACATTAAAGATACATTAATAAAATTACCTATTTTTATGCTCCGTAAAAGACCTATTTTTGCTAAAGATAGCCAAAAGACAAGGTTAAGCCTTAAAAAAAATAAAAAAGAAGATATTAACTAGGAGGGGTATTGGTGTTTTCTGATAATAACTTTATAACTATAAGACAATTAAAGCTACTTTTAATTTTAGATATTTTTGGTATGGGCATAACTATATTACCTCAAAAAGCAGTATATTTTGGTGGACAAAACGGTTGGTTGCTTATTTTAGTTGGCTTAGTTTTATCTATTTTCTTTTTAATGGTAATAAATAATGTAGCTAAAATATACCCTAATGATAATTTTGTAGATTATACCTGTAAAATTTTAGGAAAACCTTTAGGCATAATAATAAGCTTTGGCTTTATTATAAAAATAATGATAGGCGTTGCTATGGAAATACGTATTTTTTCAGAAATTTTAAAAGAGATAATGCTTTTTAACACACCTTTTTGGGTAATATCTTTTTCTATGTTAGCATTATGTGGCTTTATGGCAAGCAAAGGCTATGAGGCAAGAGGGCGTATAGCAGAAATACTTGTTTTTGTTGTTTTTATCCCTTTAGCCTTTGTTTTTTTCATAGCTATATTTGATATAGATTTTTCTAATTTAAAACCTTTTTTTAAAGAGATAGAGGCTAAAAAAGCTTTAGAAGGTAGCGGTTATATGATATTTTATTTTACAGGGATAGAGTTTATCTTTTTAGTTTATCCTTATGTTAGAGAAAAAGAAAAGATACAAAAGGCAACTATAGGCGCAATAATAACTGTAGGCTTAATAATGACTGCCATAACAACAATAACTATAGCAAGGTTTGGAAAATATGACATAGCTCATCAAATGTGGCCTGTTTTAGAAATTATGGATACAATAGACCTGCCTGGCTCTTTTATAGAAAGGCAAGATGCTCTTATAATGACTTTTTGGATAATATCTATATTTATGATGGTTAACGCTGGCATATTTTTCTCTTCTTTAATATTTAAAGATATAGCCAAGATAGGTACACATACAACCTTTATATGTATTTGCATACCTGTTATATACATTATTTCTTTTTTACCAGCTAACATAACAGAAGTTTATATGTTAATGGATAAATTTTATTTAACTTTTGGCATTTTTTATATAGTTATTTTACCTTTAGCTTTATACACAGTTGCTAAAATAAGGGGGTTAAAAAATGAAACTATTTAAAATTTTTTGTTTAATAATATTTTGCCCTATCCTTTTAACAGGTTGCTTTGATAAAATAGAGCTAGAAGAACGCGGTATTGTTTTAGCAATTGGTATAGATAAATATATAGAAGAAAACAACACAAGCATAGAAAAAACAGGAGAAGAAAAACGCTTTGTTGTATCTTTAGCTATGCCAAATGTATCCGAAGGTGAAAAATCTAACAAAAAAGACGATAATAGCGAAAATAAAGAAAATAAATCTATAAAAATAGGAGAAGGTGCTAGTGTATCTTCTACTATGGAGCTAATAGATAGTTATATAAGTAAAAATTTATACTATGGGCATACAAAGGTTGTTGTTTTAGGCAAAGACATATTAGAAGATGAGCTTTTTTTAAAAGAAACTTTAGATGCTTTAGAAAGAAATAATGAAATAAGCAGAAAAATAATAGTTTTAGGCTCACAAAATAGAGCAGAAGATATATTAAAAACTGTACCTAAAGATGAAAAAATACTTGGTATATATATAAATGATTTTTTTAAAAACAATAAAAAGTTTTCATCTTTTACCTATAGCGTAGATTTAGAAGATGTAATCTCTAGCCTTTTATCTACAGGAGATATAGCTATACCTAGCATACAAGTTATAGATGAAGATATAAAACTTCAAGGCCTTATGGCAATTAAAGATAGCAAATATATAGGTTACCTAGATGATGCCACAACAAAAGGTCTTTTATGGATACTTGATAAAAAATCTTTAGGAGAAATAGCCATACCCTTTGAAAATGGCTATGTATCTACAACTATCTTTAAAAAGAAAATAGAAAAAAATTTTTATGAAAAGGATAACAAAATAATTTGTAGCTTTAACATTAGCCTAGAGGGTAATATATCAGAATATTATTTAGGTAAAAACATAATGATAGATACAAATAAATATAAAATGATAGAAGAAGAAATAAATAACTATGTAAAAGCAGAAATAAACAACTCTATAGATATAATAAAAGACCTTGATGTAGATATCCTTAACATAAAAGAGCTTATAAGAAAAAATGAGTATAATTTATATGATAAATATAATTTAGAAAATAATAATATTTATGATTATATAGATTTTGACATAAAATGCACTACAAAAATTAAAGGTTCTGGAAGTGTTAAATAATAAGCATTTTTAATATATAAAATATTTTGTCGAAATTTATCTTGACTAAATCGCTAGGATATGTTATAATGTTTAACATAAAGTAATAAATATTATTAAATATTATAATATATTATAAGGAGTGTTAATTATGTTAAGTCAAGAAACTATAAATATTGTTAAAGCAACTGTACCTGCTTTAAAAGAGCACGGTTTAGAAATTACAAAAGTATTTTATAAAAATATGTTCCAAGAAAACCCAGAGGTTAAACCTCTTTTTAATATGGATAAACAAGAATCTGGCGAACAGCCAAAAGCTTTAGCTATGTCTATATTAGCAGCTGCTCAAAACATAGATAACTTAGGTGCTATAAGTGGCTTAGTTGAAAATATCGGTGCTATACATTGCAAAGCTAATGTTAAACCTGAGCATTATCCTATCGTTGGCAAGCATTTATTAAAAGCTATAAAAGAAGTTTTAAAAGATGCAGCTACAGATGAAGTATTAAATGCTTGGAAAGAAACTTATCAAGTTTTAGCAGATGTTTTCATTAAAACAGAAGAAAAAATATACGCTGAATCAAAATAGTGTTTTTAAATTATAAAATAAAGGCGATAGGTTAACCTATCGCCTTTATTTTATAAACTTTCTTCTATAATGTTTAATGTTTTATCAATAATATTTTTGTTATGTTCTTTGCTTATAAACATAGCCTCAAATTGAGCAGGTGCTATATAAACTCCTTTATCTAACATATTTTTAAAATAACTAGCATATTTTTTTGTATCCGATTTTTTAGCTAAAACATAATCTGTAACCTTATCTTTAGTAAAAAATAAGCTACCTAAAGAACCTATATAATTTATGCTACAATCTAAATTTTTTCTTTTTATAATATCATTTATATTATCAAAGAAATATTTAGAAATATTATTTATATCATCATAAATATTTTCGTTTTCTTTTAAAATTTTAAGCTGTGTAAGCCCTGCCGTCATAGCAATAGGGTTACCGCTTAATGTACCTGCTTGATAAACGCTACCACTTGGTGCTATCATATCCATTATTTCTTTTTTTCCACCATAAGCTCCAACAGGCATACCTGCTCCTATTATTTTGCCATAAGTTACCAAATCTGGCTTTATGTTAAAATATTTTGCTGCTCCTCCAAAGCATAACCTAAAGCCTGTTATAACCTCATCAAATATTAATAGGCTTTTATGCTTATCACATAGCTCTCTTATCCCCTTTAAATAACCATCTTTAGGTAAAACAACACCCATATTAGCAGCTACAGGCTCTAAAATAACACAAGCTATGTTATCTTTATGTTTGTTAAAAACTTCCTCTAATGTATCTAAATCATTATAAGGTATGCTTATTGTATCTATAGCACAATTTTTTGTAACTCCGTTGCTATCTGGTATACCTTCTGTCATAAGCCCTGAACCTGCCTGTATAAGCATAGAATCGCTATGTCCGTGGTAACAACCGTCAAATTTTATTACCTTTTCTTTGCCTGTATATCCTCTTGCAAGCCTTATAGCACTCATAACAGCTTCTGTACCAGAATTAACCATACGTATTTTGTCTATATGCTCTATGTTTTCACATATAAACTGTGCCATATCTACCTCAAGCTTTGTTGTTGCTCCATAGCTTAAGCCTTTTTCACAAGCTTTTATAACGTTTTTTCTTATTTCCTCATTGTTATGCCCAAGTATCATAGGCCCCCAAGAACAAACATAATCTATATATTCTTTTCCGTTTATATCGTATAAATAAGCCTTGTCTGCTCTATCTATAAATATAGGCTCTAAATCTACAGCTTTAAAAGCTCTAACAGGGCTGTTTACCCCTCCTGGTATATATTTATTAGCAATTTCAAAAATGCTCATTTTAAAACCTTCCTTCATCTATAAATTTTGCAATTTCTTTAGCAAAATATGTAATTAAAATATCGCTACCTGCTCTGTACATACTTGTTGTTGTTTCTATAATTATTTTATCTTCATCTATTAACCCCTTTTCCCCTGCTAGCTTTATCATAGAATATTCTCCGCTAACGCTATATGCACATACAGGCAAGTTAATCCTATTTTTTATATCACGTATTATATCTAAATAGCTAAGAGCAGGCTTAACCATTATTATGTCTGCCCCTTCTTCTATGTCATAAAAAGCTTCTTTTATAGCCTCATTTCTGTTTCTAAAGTCCATTTGATATGTTTTTCTATCTCCAAAGCTAGGTGCCGAATCTGCCGCCTCTCTAAAAGGCCCATAAAAAGCCGATGCATATTTTACTGCATAACTTATAATAGGGGTATTTACAAAGCCTTTATTATCTAACGCTTTTCTTATTTCTTTTATACGTCCGTCCATCATATCTGACGGGGCAACAATATCTGCCCCCGCTTCTATATGGCTTGTTGCTATTTTACCTAAAATTTGTATTGTTTTATCGTTATCTACTATATTGTTTTTATCTAGTATGCCACAATGCCCGTGGTTTGTATATTCGCACATACAAACATCTGTTATACAAGTTATTTCATTAAAATTTTTCTTTATCTCCCTTAAAGCCTTTTGGATAATACCATTTTCAATGTAAGCTCCTGTTCCAACGCTATCTTTTTTATCTGGTATACCAAATAAGATAACATTGTTTATCCCTTGTTTTAAAAGGTTTTCTATTTCAAAAGAAACGGTATCTACGCTATATCTAAATTGGTTAGGCATAGCTTTTATTTCATCTTTTATGTTGTTTCCCTCTTGTATAAATATAGGATATATTAAAGAAGATTTAGAAACTTTTGTTTCGCTAACTAAATTTCTTATATTTTGGCTTTGTCTAAGCCTTCTACCTCTGTTCATATTAACCCTCCTTTTTAGTTACATCTATTACTTTATCAACCAAGCTATATAAGGTTGCTTTATCAGATACAAATGTTTTAAAATTATGCTTTTTAGCCTCTTCTTCTGTTTGCTTACCTATACATATTGCCCTTATTTTGCTATAATCAAGGTTATAGCTTTTAACTGCTTTTATAAATCCCTTTACAGTAGATGCACTTGTAAAGGTTACTATGTCTTCATAGTCAAAATCATAGTTTATAAAGCTTGCCTCTTCATATATTGTTTCATAAATAGGTAAATCTTTAACATTTTTATTTTTTAATATATCTAAAATAGCTTTATCTCCATCTTTTGCCCTTGCAATAAGCACTTTTTCATTATTTTTTATATGTTTTAATAGCTCATAGCCTAGCTCTTTACCACAGTAAACTTTTGGCATAATATCTACAAACATACCTTTTTCTTCTATAGCTTTTTTTGTAACCTCTCCTACAACGGCTATTTTTTTATTAAATAAAAGCCTTATATCTTTTTTATATAGCTTCATATTTTGAAAAAAAGTTTCCACACCTTTGTAGCTAGTAAAAACTATATAGTCATAGTCCAGGTTGTTAAATGTTTCTTTTATTTCCTCATTTTCTATAGGTATAGTTTTTATAACGGGCAAATCTATAACATCTGCCCCTTTATCCCTTAGCATATCACAAAAATCACTGTTTTTATCTTTAGGCCTTGTAACTATAACCCTTGTGCTAGCCAAAGGTAAAAACTTTCTCCAGTTAAAGCTATCTGATAGGTTACAAACTTTACCAACAATTATTATAGCAGGTGTTTTAGCTTGTTCTTCTTCACATTTTTTACAAATATCAAAAAGGGTGCCTTTTATGTTTCTTTGTTTAGAGCTTGTGCCTTTTTCTAAAACACATATAGGCATATCCTTGTCCATTCCAGCCTCTATAAGCCCCTTACATATGGCTTGTAAAGAAGACAAACCCATTAAAAAAACAAGGGTGCCCTCTAGCTTAACAAGGGCTTTAAAATCTATGTTTATATCGTTATTTTTAGTATGAGCAGTTACTATGTGTAAGGAGCTTGTAAAATCTCTATGAGTAACAGGTATACCGTTATAGCTAGGCACTGCTATAGGTGATGTTATCCCGTTTATAACATAAAATTTTATATTATTTTTTACTAAAAGCTCTAGCTCCTCCCCACCACGTCCAAATAAAAATGGGTCGCCACCTTTTAACCTTACAACCTTTTTGCCTTCTAGGGCATATTTTAAAATTGTTTTGTTTATATCTTCTTGTTTCATAGTATGGTTGCCAGCACATTTGCCTACATCTATTAAGATAGCATCATCTTTTTTTAAATTTACTATGCTATGAGAAACAAGCCTGTCATAAAGGATAACATCTGCTTTTTCTATAATTTTTTTAGCCTTTATAGTTAAAAGTTCAAAATCATAAGGCCCTGCTCCCACAAGCCAAACTTCACCTTTTTCCATTTATTATCTCCTTAAATTGTTTTGCCAAATTTATTCCTATACTTTCATAATCTTCAATATTACCTATCGCCTCTTTTATTATGTAATTATTATCATCTGCATAAAAACCTTTTAAGGTTATTTTATCTTCTTTAATGTTAGCAAAAGCACATATAGGCAAGCTACAACCTCCGTTTAGCTCTCTAACAAAAGCACGTTCACATTTTGCCTCATATTCTGTGTTTTTATCATTTAAAAAGCTTAAATAGCTATAATCTTGTCCCTTTTTACCTTGTATGGCAATTATTCCTTGGCAACAAGCAGGCAAAACTTCATTTTCATTAAAAACCTTTGTAACCCTATCTAAAAGATTAAGCCTTTTTAAGCCAGCATATGCTAATATTAAGGCAGAATATTCCCCATTATCTAGCTTTTCAAGCCTTGATAAAACATTACCCCTTATAGGCTTAAATTCATAATCTTTATATATTTTTTTAAGCTGTATGCTTCGCCTTTTACTGCTTGTACCTATAGGCTTGTTTTTATCTAGCTCTTTAACACCTTTAGGAAGTATTAAAACATCTAATGGGTTTTCTCTTTTTAAATATGCAACAATAGGTAAATTTTCATCTAACTCCATTGGCATATCTTTTAGGCTATGAACAGATAAATCTGTTTTGTTATCTATTAAAGCCTTATCTAGCTCTTTTATAAAAAGCCCCTTTCCTCCTATTTTATCTAAGGTTTTATTAAGTATAATGTCCCCTGTTGTTTTCATTGTTACAAGCTGTATATCTATATCTTTATATTTTTCTTTTAGCATATTTATAACTATGTTAGTTTGTTCTACTGCTAGCTTGCTTTCTCTGCTACCTATCCTTACTTGCAAAACTTTTTACTCCTTTTTGTTTAAAAAATTTCTTATTTTATCTATAGTATTTTTAACAAGGCTATGGTTTGTCCCATTGCCACATATGCCTACTGTATAATCATCTTTATAAATAACACCAGGAAAGAAAAAATCACATTTTTCCTTATCGCTAGCTATATTAACTATTATATTTTTTTCTTTGCAATCTAAATATATTTTATCGTTTATATTTTTATCGTTTGTAATAGCCAAAACTATAAAAGCATCTTTCAAGTATTTTTTATTATATAAATCTTTAATAATATTTATATTTTTTATATGGTAAAATTCCTCTAAAACATCAGGTGCTATTATAGTTATGTTAGCCTTTGTATTTATTAAAGAATTAACACGCCTTAAGGCAATTTTCCCTGCCCCAAAAATAACTATATTTTTATTTTCTAAATTAATAAATAACGGAAAATACATTACATATCCTCATTTAAGTAGTTTTTTTCTATTATATCTATAAAGTTTTTAAAATCTTTTGTTTCCATATTATCCCTTAAGCAGAAAATTAATTTTTCTATAGATTTTTTGCTTGCTCTTTCTACAATATTTTTAGCATCATCATCTAAAAGTTTATTAACACGAAAAATAACATCATCTGCTACCTTTTGGCTTATATCAAAAACGCTTCCTATTAAATCTTTATTAAAATACCATTTGTAAAAGCTTTCTATATATTCATTTAAAATATCTTTAGCCTGTTTTATAGTATCTTCAAGGTTTTTAATCTCCCTTTCTTCTATATAAAAATCGTCTATATTAAATCCTGTTACACCTTTTATGCTAAATATTTTTGTATCTATATCTCGTGGCACTGCTAAATCTATAAAAACAACATTTTCTTTTAAATTTATTTTAGAAACTTCTTCATAAGTTAGCATATATCTATTGGTAGATGTTGTAGATAATATTATGTCAAATTTATTTAAAATATTATATCTATCTGTGAAATTAACAATGTTTGCCCCAACAGGTACTATTACATTTCCCTTATGATGTTGCCTTAGGGTCATTGTAACGTTAGCTTTAGCTTTTAAAAGCTTTTCAACACAAAGCCTGCCCATTTCACCATTACCTATAACAAGGCAATTTTTATCTTTAACACTTATATCAAGGCTTTCTAGCTTTTCTATAACGCTATCTATAACAGAAAAGCTTCCTTTGTTAAATTTTAAGTTTGTTTTTATCTTTTTGCTAGCAGTTATAGCGTTTCTAAATAAAACATCTAGGTTTGTATCTAAAAAGTCATTTTCTCTAGCTATATCTACAGCGTTTTTAACCTGTGTTATTATTTGTTCTTCCCCTAAAATTTTAGATTTTAAGCCCGATGTAACCATAAAAAGATGCTCTATAGCCTCTTTATCTTCTCTGTATACAAAATATTTTTTATAATCTTTTAAATTTATGTTTTTAAAATTACATAAAATAACATCTATATCATTTGTTAGCTTATCTTCATAGCTTATGAAAATTTCTGTTCTGTTACAAGTAGATAAAACAACAGAAGCCTGTATGTTTTTTTCTTTTTTTAAAATGTTTAAAAAATCTATTATTCTAGTGTTGCTAAAGGCTACCTTTTCTCTATGTTCAATAGGTGCTTTTGTATGGTCTATACCTAGCATTTTTATTTTCATATTATTTTTCCTCATCTTGTATTTTATCTTTTATCTTGTCCCAAATTTCGTCATCTTTAATTTCTTTTAAAACATTGTATTTTTGTTTTTTATTTAATATTTCAAAGTTACAAATGTCTTTATAGTTGCAGTAATCGCAACCACTTTCATCTTTATATTTATAAGGATAAACTTTTATATTACCTGTTGTTATATCGTTTCCTATTTCTTTTGTTACTATGTTAGATAATAATAAAAGGTTTTTAAATTCTTCCATAGATATAGCTTGGCTAGATGATGCCCCTTTTATTTTTTTGCTATCTTCATTTTTGTTAAAGCCTTTTATAACGTTTTCATCTTGTGCAATTATGCCTTTTAAGTCAAATTTACTTTGCAGTTTTTCTATTTTATCTTTATCATCTAGCATATCTTCTTTAACTTGAAAATAAAATGCACCTGCAGGCAATATATCTTTATTTAGCATATTTTCTTCTATTTTTATGAAAGTATCTAAATACATTAATATTTGTAGCTGTAAGCCATAGTAAACTTTATCAACACTTAGCTTTTTATCAGAAGATTTATAATCTAATATTTTTATATATTCTTTATCATCTATATAAAGCTTGTCTACACGGTCTATCTTTCCTTTTAAAATCATTTCATAGTTGTTTTTAAGCCCAAGCTTTATGTTGTTATAAACTTTGCTGTTAGGGTTTATATTATCAAAATTTATTTCAAAATATTTAGGAACAAAAGAGCCATCTTTTATTTGGTTTATTATAGCGTTAGCCGCCATACCAACTATCTGCTTTATCCTTTTTATATAATAATTGTATTTATAAGATGCCTGAAACATACTTATTAAATCATCTCTTTTACATATATCATCTATAATGTTATTAACTAGGCTATAAATTTCTTCTGTAGATATGTTTTCTATGTTGTTATCTTTTAATATTTTGTTAGAAAATTCTTCTAACACATTGTGATATATGTTACCTAATTTTAAATAATCTAAAATGTTAGTATCTCTTTCTTTTATATTAAGTGTATACTTTAAAAAATAAGAAAAAGGACATTTTTTAAACTCTTCAAGCTTAGATACACTAGAAAAAATAGTGTTATGTTCATAAACTTTGTCTAATAAGTCTTTATTAATATAGTCATCTTGGCTATTTTCTATTTTTAATATACCTTCTTTTATATGTTCTATTTTAGGTAAAAAATCTTTATCTTCTAAAAAATAGCTAAATGTAGCCTTTATCTCTTCATTTGCCTCTTCTATATAGTTAAAACTTTTAAAAATGTTATCAAAAGCCATTTCCTTGCAAGATATAAGGTTTATGTTATCTTCTTGTACATTTTCTTTTAAATTTTTAAAAATGCCTTTTATTTTTTCTATAACAACAGAAGGTTTTTTGCTAGCTCCCTCTAAGGTGCTTAAACAATATGTTAGGTAAAGTTTATCTTTAGGCTTTAAAAGTAAAGAATATACATTTAACATTTCTGTAGCCATCCTAGATAAGCTAGTGCCTCGCATTTCTATACCATTTGATAATAAATATATTTTTTCTGTATCTGATATAAAAGGGCTTTCCTCTTTATAAGATGGAATGTTTCCTTCGTTTATCCCCATTGCTATTAAAACCTTGTTACCTGTTATTTTAGTCCTTGCAAAATCACCTATTAAAACTTGGTCTTGGGTAGGAGGTATTATACTTATAGTTTCTTTTTCAAAGGCAGATTTTAATATTTTGCTGTATTCTTCTATTGTCATTTTTTCTTCGCCTAATATATCAACAAACTTTTGTAAAATCTCGCTTATGCTGTTAAAAACTTGTATATGCTCATCTATAACGCCTGCATTTTTTATAATACCTTTGTTTAAAAGCTCTTTATCTCTTAATATTATAGCTTGTATAGCATTTTCTATGTTTATATCTACTAAAAAATCTAAAATAGCTTTGCTTATTTCTAAAACAGTATATTTTTTCTTTCTTTTAATATCAAGCTTTGAAAGGCTGTTTAAAATATTTTTTCTAATGCCGTTTATTTTATCATAAGTGTAAGGGCTGTTTTCATAAAAGCCATATTCAAAGTCCTTTTTCCATTTATCCCCTTTTATGCCATATTTTATAACATAATTTTCTATTATATCAATGTTTTCTTTTGTTATGTCATAAGTATTTAATATATCAAGTATTCCTGTTCTTAAATATCTAAATACACTTTCATATTGAAAGTTATATATAATAATATCTAAAGAAGACATTATAAGCTCCACTAAACAGTGGTTTGTTATTTTCTTTTTATCATCTAAAAAGTAAGGTATTTTGTATTTATTAAAAAGCATTTTTATGTTTTTTTGATAGCTTAAATCTCCTAAAATAACTACTATATCTTTAAATTTATAATTTTTATTTTTTACCAAATCTAAAATAATGCTAGATACATTTTCTATTTCGCTATATTTGTTTTTACAGCAATAAATGTTTATATTTTCCACATTATCATCATATTTTTTGTGATTATATCTTAAAAAATTTTCTTGTAAAAATGATAACTCTTTATTGTTTATGTGCCTTTTATCTTCTTGTAAAAACAAAGTTTTTTCTAGGCTAACACCAAGCTTATTAACTATTTTGTCGTTTATTCTGTTTATTGTGCTTTTTACATAAAAATAATTATCAAAAGGGTTTATTTTTTCAAAATAAGTTTTGTTTTCATTTAATGTAAAATATATATTTATTTTTTCACATTTTTCAAATAGTTTATAAATAATGTTAAGCTCCTGGTTGTTTAAAGAATCAAAGCCATATATAAAAACTTGAGCATCTTTTGTTATTAAGCTAGATTTATCTATCTTGCTTGCTAAAATATCTAATATACCTTCATCTGTTATATAATCACTTTTTATAAAGCTTGCATATTCTTTATAAATTTCTTTTAAATCGTTAAGCTTTAAGCCTAGGTTTTCATTTGTAGCAGTGTTTATATTTTTTATAACATTTTCAAGGCTTTCTATGGTAATGCCAAATTCAAAAAACTCTTTTAAAATATCTGCTATTTTTTCTATTAAGCCTATGTTAGCATAAGATTTTTCAGAAAAAAACTTAAATTTTTCTTCTTTTCCTAGCTTATAAAGTATTTTTATTAAAACCATAGCTTGCCCTATATCTTCAAGGGGCTTTTTATCTGATATGCCAAGCTCAGAAAAAACACGATAAGCAAGCCTTTTAAAGTTTAAAACATAAGTATTAAATAAAACTTTTGATTTAGATTTTTCTATAACAAGCCTTTCTGCTTGTAGCGTAAATTGCTCTGGCACAATAAGGATAGAAGGTAAATATTTTTCTTCTTGCCTTATTAATATTTCATTTATACAGTTTTCTAATTTTCCACTACCTGCAGTTCCTAAAATATATTGTAATTTCATATAATCACCTTATCTTTTTTAATAATTATTATTATTTTAACATATTTTTTTAATTATTGTAATAAAAATATAAATATATTGTTTAAAGGAGGTGTTTTATATGAGCACAAAAATAATAGTTGTAAAATTAAGAGATGTAATAAAAAAAGCAATATTAACTATTGTAGGTGTTATTATATTAGGCATTATTATTTATTTCTTTATACCTAAAGGAAATAGCACAGCTTATAAACCAGGTACATATTCTGCTGATATTGTTTTACATAATAACCCTGTATCTGTTGAGGTTACAGTATCAAAAGATGAAATATTAGATATTAAGCTTGTTAATATGGGGCAAACACAAGAGGTTTTTTATCCTCTTTTTAACCGCTCTATAGATGATGTATCTGCTCAAATAATAGAAACACAAAGTACAGATATAACTGCCTCTGTAGATAACTCTATGACTAGCGATATTATAGTAAAAGCTGTAGAAAAAGCTTTAGAAGATGCTAAAAAATAATTAATCTATATAATATATAAAATGTCAAAGTTTTAATTTCTTTGGCATTTTTTAATATATTTTTCTTGTTTTAAATGCATTTTTTTGTATATATTTTTTATAAAATTAAAAAGGGTTTTTGTTTTAATTGTAGAATATTATATATATAAGATAAATAATTAATGTTATTTATCTAATTTATAAGGATAAAAGGAGTGTTCGTTATGCGTTATACATTCAAAGCAAAAAATACTACAGTTACAGACGCTTTAAAAGAAAGAATCGAAAGCAAAATCAATAGAATAGAAAGGCTTTTTCCTGAAAATACAGATATAAATGTAACATTATCTGTTGTTAAGCTTGACCAAAAAATCGAAGTTACAGTTAAGCTTCCAAAAAGAGTTTTAAGAGCAGAAGTTACAAGAGATGATATGTATGCTGCTATTGATGAAGTTGTAGATAAATTAGAAAAACAAATGGTTAAATATAGAAGCCGTTTAAGAGATAAATCTCGTAGAGATTCTTCATTTGCAGATGAGCTTAAAGCTGTATCTATGGGCTTAGATGGAGAGGATACAGAGGAAGCAATCAAAATAGACAGAACTAAAAAGTTTGATATTAAACCTATGGATGCTGAAGAAGCTGTTATGGAGATGGAGCTTGTTTCTCATAATTTCTTCGTATTTAGAAATTCAACAACAGATGAAATAAATGTTGTTTATAAAAGAAAAGATGGTACTTACGGTCTTATAGACCCTGAATATTAAAAATAATATAGCGTTAAGATTGTAGACTTTGTCTACAATCTTAACGCTATTTTTAAATTTTTTGTTTTAAGGAAAGGTTTTTGTAATTATCTTAACCCACCCATCACCTTTATTCTAGGGCTTTGCCCTAGAACCCTTTAACTACTTAAATATTTATGGTATAAGGCTTTAATATTATTTTTTCTACAGCTTGAGACTATAGCAAAAGCTATAGCCTTATTTTTAATATTTTTCTCTTTCTAACCTTAAATGCTTTGGTAGCCCATCTACCATTATAGGATAAACCTCACCTTGTATAAGAGGCTTTATGTAATCTATAAGCTCTTTTTTAACTGTTGCATTTTCTGTGTCTATCCAATTTATCGGCACTTTCTTTTCAAAGTTAGCTATGTCATAAACATCGTGAGCTTTCATATCCATTTTATAAGGTGCATTGCTTGTCCTTTCAAAAACAACAACCTTTCCGCTTTCACCTTTCATAGCTAGGTTAATAGCATATACCCCTGCTAAAAAGCTTTCATTTATATCAACTTCTGACATACAATGGCTTGCACAACGTTGCGTTGTGTTAAGCTCAATAGCCCTTGTTTTACAACCTAAGTTTCTCTGTAATATTTTAGCTAATGTAACAGCTGTTCCGCTTAAAGATTTATGCCCAAAGCTATCAAGAATTGTATTTTCTTCTTCTATCTCGCATATGTTAGTACCATTTTTATTTTTTATCCCTTCAGATACAGCAATAACTAGGCTTTTTTTATTTTTTTGTAACTTTTTAACTCTACGTACAAAATCTTCTATATCGAAATGAACTTCTGGTAAATATATTAAGTCAACTCCGTTACAATCTTCAGATTTTGTAATAGCAGCAGATGCTGTAAGCCAGCCTGCGTTTCTTCCCATTATTTCTATAATAGTGATGTTCTTAGCATCATAAACTGTAGCATCTTTTATTATTTCTTTTATAGTTGTAGCAATAAATTTACAAGCACTGCCAAAACCTGGCGTATGGTCTGTAACTGCTAAATCGTTATCTATCGTTTTAGGAACACCTATAAATTGAACATTTTTGTCTTTATCTTTAGCGTAAGTATGTAATTTTTTTATAGTATCCATAGAGTCATTGCCACCTATGTAGAAAAACTTATCTACATCAATTTTTTCTAAAATAGAAAAAATTTTTTCATACATTTCATCATTTTCTCCTATGTTAGGTAGCTTAAATCTACAAGACCCTAAATAAGCTGATGGTGTTCTTTTTAAAAGCTCTATATCTAAATCTGTTTTTATTTCTTTATTAAGCTCTACAAAACGCTCTTCTAAAAGCCCTTGTATGCCGTTTATCATACCATAAACCTTTATGTTATTATCTTTACCACCTTTAAAAACACCTGCTAAGCTAGCATTTATAACAGCTGTTGGCCCTCCCGATTGACCTACTATGATATTTCCCATCTTTTTTATAAGCCTCCTAGTTTTTATAATTTTACCAAAATAATTATATCAAATTTTGGTAGTATTTACAATATGTTTTTACATACACTATATTTGTGCCAAAATAGCTGGGATTTGTCTAGCAGTAACTTTGTCTAAATCTAAAAACCTATAGGCATTTAAAACTTTTTCATAGTCTAGCTCATATATGTAAGATAAATCTTTTGCATTATAAAAATATGGCGAACCACATTCAAGCTCCCTTTTTAATATTTTACAAATAAAGCTTGTGCCATTTAACATTATCCTTAAAAAGTTAGAGCTATTTATTTCTTTTTCATTTATTTTTATTAAAATATCTTCTAATTGGCTTTCAGTTATATCTAATAAGCTAGATGCTTTCTTTAAAGATATGTTTTCATTAGATTTTAGCAAAATATCTATTTCTTTAACTTTTGGCACAATTTCATTGTTATATGTATGTATCGGCTTTTCTATGTTCATATATATACCTCTCTTGTTATAATATATATACATTATAACATTTATATATTTTTATTCTATGTAAAATTATTGGTATATATAGAAACAATTAACATAAATTTTATTTACAAATGAAAAAAACTTTTATATAATTAAATATATACTATTAAATAATAAACGAGGGATAAATATGAAAAAAAATAGTAAAAATATACTAAAATCTGTTATTGCTACATCTATTGCTACAGCAGGTTTTGTATCTTATAAAGTTATAAAGAAAAAATATCCAGATAAAGTGGATAATATCAATAAAAATATAAAAAATGCTATTTCTAAAGTTAAAAACAACCATAAAAAAATAGAAGATATACCTATAGATAAGCTTAGCACTAACAATGTAGCTTCTATAGATAATATAAAAAATAAATTAGAAAATACCCCTGTAGAAGACGTAAATATTAATACAGAGAATAATGAAATTGTTAAAGATTTAGATAAAGAAGATGTTTTAGATAATAATTATATTAAAACATTAGAAGATATAGAAAAAGCTAAAGAAGATATACAAAAACATATAAATGATGTAATAAAAGAAAATGAAGAAAATATTTTAATGCCTGATAATTATATAGAAGATGAAATACGTTATCAGCTATGCCTATCTAACAAAGAGCCTATAACAAAAAATGTTTTACAAAAGCTAGAACGTATAGATTTTTTTGAAATAGATGATAATGATATAGCTATTTATTGTGATTTTCTAAAAGAATATACAAATATAAAATCTATAGTTATAGATGCGCTAAATCCTCTAAAACACGAAAATGTAGAAAATACAAATAAAGATAAACATTGTTTAAGAAATATAAGCCCTCTTAATAATCTAACATCTTTAGAGGAGCTAAGTTTTAATTGGGGTATAGAAAATATAGATTTTTCTTCTTTAACAAACTTAAATAACCTTAAAAAATTAGAAATAAAGTTTGGTATGTTAGAAAATATAGATTTCTTAAAAAATCTTGAAAATTTAGAGCATATAGAAATTATGCTCTCTAACAACATAAAAGATTTATCTATTTTAACTAACCTAAAAAAATTAAAAAGAGTATATATATACACAAATATAGATTTAGATATAAATATTTTAAAAAATATGCCTAACCTTAAATACCTATATATAAACGGTGAAAGCATTTCTTTATAAAATTAAGGCTATAGCTTTTGCTATAGCCTTAATTTTAGTTTTTATTTTTGATATTTTAAATTTTTTAAGTCAATTTCTATAGTATCTAATTCTATATCATCAAGTGATTTATAATCTTCAGGTGTTTCGTAAGTTGTTAAAGTTTGAGCATTTCCATTTGCATCAAAAGCAACTTCACCACCAGAAGATGATATGCCATAATAAGGTGTAATATAAAGTTTTTTAGCATTTTTGTCTATATTATTAAAAAGGGCTAAACCATAATCTTTGTTTTCATTTACGCTAGAAGTTGTTAATGCTATTTCTTCATATTCATTGCCTAAATCATCTTTAGCTTTTAACATTATAGTAAGTATATTACGATTTTCTTTTAAAAGTTTGTATTCTTCAGGTAAGTTTTCAATATCCCACATATATCTAATTTCAAGTCCAACTGGAGATTTTCTCACTTTATCTATAGCAACATCTATGTTAGTATCTTCTGCAACAACACTTTCATTAATATCATATATATAACTATCTAAAGCCTGTAAATCTATATCAAAGCTCCAGCTACCCATAGATAATTCTTCCCCATTTTCTATATTATAAATAATGTCATCTTCTTTATATTTTTCATCATCAAAATTTATAACTGTAAGGTTTTCAAAATTAGCTTTTATAGATATATTGTTAGCTAAATGCATATTTAGTTCTGTATCTTTAAGATTATCTAGAGAACGATGAGTAGTTCCTACATAAGTATAATCATCTATTTTTTCTGTTCCACTACTTCCTCCACCTATTCTTAAAGATTTATTATCAACATTATTTAATTGTAAATCTAACCCATCATATAAAATATCATCTGATGGTTCATTTAATTTTATTGTATAAGCTAAAAAGATGTTTTTACCATCAAACAAAGCCTCTGTTATTGTTATACTTCCGTGCTCATTTTCTTGATATAAATTTATTTTATTAGCTTCTTTTTCAAAATCTTGTCCATATCCAAACATATTAAATATACCTTGTATAATAGGTATATCCGACGCTAATATACTATTTTTACTAACAAATAAATTTAAAGTTATAACCCCAATAGCTAAAACTGATGCAATAGCTATACCTTTTCTTCTTTTATTTTTCTTTTTAGATTTAATTTTAGATTTTACATTATTTAAAACTTTTATTTTTTCTATATCGTTAGTTTCCATTTCTTCTATATTCATATTTTCAATATCTACATCTATCTCATTTAATAAATCATATATATCTTTCATAAAATTAACCTCCTATCACTTTATCCCTTAATATTTTTTTACCCCTGTAAATTCTGTTGTCAATGGCTGTAGGCGTTAAATTTAATATTTTAGATATTTCTTCAGATTTCATACCTAAATAATATTTCATTATAAAAATTTTTTTATCTGTATCTTTTAAACTATCAAGCATTTTAAAAGTTTCTTTTTCTTTTTCTTTAATAATAAAATTATCCTCTGGAGATAAATCTGTAGATATTATATTTTCATTTATTTCTAGCTGAAAATCATTATTAATTTTTCTATAATAATCTATAGCTTTATATCTTGATATTTTAAATATCCATTTTTTAAATTCTAGCTGGTCATTACCATAAAATTTATTTCTATTTTGCCATATAGAAAAAAATATATCATTTATGCATTCTTCTATTTCTTCTTTATTGTTATATAAAATTTTATGTACAATAGTTTTTACTGTACCTAAATATTTATCAACTATATAGTTTAAAACTTTGTCATCGCCTTTCTTTAAATATTTTATAAAGTTTTCCTCTGTTATCATAAGAAGCCTCCTTTCTTTTACACACTATATAACGTATTTAAAAGAAAATTTCTCTCATAAATATTAAAATTTATAATAAATAAAAAAACACACAAAAAAAGCTATGGAACAAAATTTCCATAGCTTAATTACAGGGCTAGTAGGATTCGAACCTACGAATGCAGGGATCAAAACCCTGTGCCTTACCGCTTGGCGATAACCCTTTATAAGCGCGAGACGGGATTCGAACCCGCGACCCTCGCCTTGGCAAGGCGATGCTCTACCACTGAGCCACTCGCGCA